>JAFSWU010000271.1 GCA_017444365.1 Prevotella sp. | reverse complement strand
TCTCAACGTAAACCTCAACAACGTCGCCAACCTTCAGGTCGGGGTTGTAGCGGAACTCGCTGGCGGCAATGATACCGTCGCTCTTGTAACCGATGTTCACGATTACTTCCTTCTTATCCACGTGAGTTACCTTTCCTTCAACAACCTGGTGGTCTGCCACTTTGTTGAGGGTTTCGTCGTAGGCCTTCTGCAGCTCTTCGCGGCTGGTTCCTACAGCAGAGCCATTTTCAAATTCTTCCCAGTTGAAGTCCTGTAACGGCTCAATGTTTTTAAAGTTTGACATAATGTTAATTAAAAAAGTTTGTAATTAATAAAGTTGGACTTTATGTTAATTTACTCGAGCTCCCGCACACGTGTGTTCGCAAAAGCGGCTGCAAAGGTACGAATTATTTCTGAAACAAAGGGCCCCGCCACAGGTTATTTTCCTATAGCGGGGCTTTGTGGTTGCAGATTTAATAATTATTAACTCATTATGGCGGCGGTTGCCATGAGTTTTTCTTCTCCTTCTTGCTTATCGATGGCAATGGTGTCGCCTTCGTGCAGGTCGCCGGAGAGGATCTTCTCGCATACCAGGTTTTCAATATAGTTCTGGATGGCTCGCTTCAGGGGGCGTGCTCCGAACTGCACGTCGTATCCCTTGGTGGCAACCAGTTCCTTGGCGGCATCGCTGATTTGCAGCTGATAGCCCAGTTGCGAGATGCGCCGGTAGAGTCCTTGCAGTTCGATGTCGATGATGCGCTTGATGGCTTCCAGGTCGAGCTGGTCGAAGGTGATGATTTCGTCCAGACGGTTCAGGAACTCCGGAGCGAACTGCTTGGAGAGGCTCTTCTGTATGATGGAGCGTGCATACTCCTTGTCCTTGTCGTTGAGGCTCAGTCCCATGTTGCCGCCAGCATTGAAGCCTACGCCACGTCCGAACTCCTTCAGCTGACGGGTACCGGCATTGGAGGTCATGATAATCACCGTGTTGCGGAAATCGACCAATCGTCCGTTGCCGTCGGTGAGGCGCCCCTCGTCGAGTACTTGCAGCAGCATATTGAACACGTTGGGGTGGGCCTTCTCAATCTCGTCGAGCAACACGATGGAGTAGGGCTTGCGGCGCACACGCTCCGTCAGCTGTCCGCCCTCTTCATATCCCACGTAGCCCGGAGGAGAACCAATGAGGCGTTTTGTGTTGAACGACTCTGTGTATTCGCTCATGTCAACACGAATCAGGGCATCGGCCGAGCCAAACATAAACTCGGCAAGCCGCTTGGCAAGATAGGTCTTTCCGACCCCCGTGGGGCCTAAGAACATGAATGCGCCGATGGGGTGGTTGGGCTCGCGCAGTCCTACTCGGTTGCGCTGTATCGACTTCACCATCTTCTCGATAGCGTCGTCTTGTGCTATCACAGCTTTCTTCAGCTCTTCAGCCATTCCCTTCAGGCGGATGCCTTCAGCTTCTGCCATTCGTTGTACGGGCACACCGCTCATCATCGAAACCACGTCGGCAACATGGCTTTCAGTTACGCTTTCGCGTTGGCTGTCGTCACCGTTTGTCCATTGATGCTGGAGGTCTGTCAGCTCCTTTTCCAGCGTTGTCTGGCGGTCGCGGTAGCTGGCTGCCAGTTCAAAGTTCTGCTGTCTGACGGCCGACTGCTTCTTTTCTTTGACGCGCTTGATCTCTTTCTCCTTCTCGACAATCTCGGGCGGCACCTCTGCATGCTGCAGGTGTACGCGTGAACCGACCTCGTCGAGTGCGTCGATCGCCTTGTCGGGGAAGAAGCGGTCGGTGATATAGCGGTCTGTCAATTTGACACACGCAGCCAATGCCTCCTCTGTATAGAGTACATGGTGGTGCTGCTCGTATCGGCCTTTGATGTTGTGGAGAATCTCTAATGTCTGCTCTGCCGTTGTGGGCTCGACAAGCACTTTCTGGAATCGGCGTTCCAGAGCTCCGTCTTTTTCGATGCTGTTGCGGTATTCGTCGAGTGTTGTAGCACCGATGCATTGTATGACACCGCGTGCTAATGCCGGCTTCATGATGTTGGCAGCGTCCATGCTGCCAGGTGTGGAACCGGCTCCAATCATCGTGTGTATCTCGTCGATGAAGACAATGATGTCAGGATTTTGTTCCAGTTCCTTCAGCAACGCCTTGATGCGCTCCTCGAACTGTCCGCGGTACTTGGTGCCGGCAACAATGGAGGTCATGTCGAGGTTCACCAGTCGCTTGTTGAAGAGTACGGGCGATGTGTGGTGCGAGGCAATCATCTGTGCCAATCCTTCCACGATGGCACTTTTGCCTACGCCGGGTTCTCCGATTAGGATGGGGTTGTTCTTCTTGCGGCGGCAGAGGATCTCG
>JAFSWU010000270.1 GCA_017444365.1 Prevotella sp. | reverse complement strand
GCCCACCATCTGGCGCTCTATGAAGCTCAGACGTGTGCGTTTATAGACTTTGAGGCATGCCTCCATATAGAATCCACCGAGCCAGGGCCAAGCGGTTCCCTGATGGTAAGCATAGTCGCGCTGTACCTGCGGGCCGACATAGATGGGGTTGTAGCCACCGCTCTTCGGAGAGAGCGAGCGCAGTCCCTTCGGTGTGAGCAGCTCACGTGTGCAGACATCGAGTACGCTCTTCTTCTGCTTTTGGTCAAGCGGAGAATAGTCGAAAGCTACGGGGAAGATCATGTTCGGACGAACACTCCAGTCCATCATGTTGCCATCGACATAGTCGAAGAGGTAACCATAGTCGTTGAGGAATGTATTGACAAACGACTCTTTGCAACGTGTTGCCAGTTCTTCCAGATGAGCAGCATCCTCATCATTGTGATCTTCTGCTGCAAGACTTGCCGTGAACTTCAAGGCGTTGTACCATAGCGCATTGAACTCAACGATGTAGCCTGTTCTCGGAATAACGGGACGTCCGTTAGCGGTGGAGTTCATCCACGTGACAGCCTCATCACGCCCGTCGGTACGAACCAGTCCGTTGTCATCCAGGGTGAGGTTAGGATGCTTGTCGTCTTCGATGAACTCGATGATGTCGCGCAACAGCTTTCCGTAAAGTTGCTTGCAGCGGTCGCGGCCGAGCTTCTTGGCATATTGCTGAATGGCCCATACTGCCCAAAGGAGCACATCGGGCTTCTCGATCTCGTAGATCTTCACGCTCAGCGGACGGTCGTTCATAAAGTCATACAGTCCGCGCAGGGCGGTCGCCATGACGAGTTCAAAGTACTCGTCCTCGCCAATGGCAAGTGTCAAGCCAGGCAATGCGATGAACGTATCGCGCGCACGGCACTTGAACCAAGGATAACCGGCCAACAGGTAGCGGTCGTCATCTGAATAATAGGTCTTCTCGGCGTTGGAAGAATATACCTCCTTCTCTCCATCTGCCTTGTCGCGCTTGATGCGTACATGGAACTGGTGAGCGGCATTGACCAGACAATGGAAGAAATTGTCGCGAGGAGGACGATAGCCGATTTCCTCGTCGAAGAGTTTCTTCAGGCGGCTGGTCTTGATTTCGCTCGTACCGGCTGCAAAGACGATGCTCTCGCCTTTACGGATAGGCATCTCGAAATAGCCGGGCACGTAGAGGTCCTCGTTGGAGGCATAGCCACGCTCCTGTTCTTTCGGATATTCCACACCGCGATACCAGTCGGGCTGGAAGATGAACTCGTTCTTCTTGGAGAACTGCATGAAGAGGTCGGGATAGCCGGCATACATACAGGTCTTGATGCCATTGTCCACTGCATGATACTCACGGGAGGCCGTGGAGTTCTCGTGTGTGAACTGACGAACTGAGCGGAATGCCAGGAACGGACGGAAGCGCAACGTGGTTGCAGAGTGTCCATCGACCAGTGTGTAGCGAATCAGCAGGCGATCTTCGTAGTTCTGGAAGAGGAATTCTTTCTTCAGAATCACTCCACCGACACGATAGAGGGTTGTTGGAATTTTGTCACAATCAAACTCGCGGATGTACTTGTGACCCTTAGGACTGTAGTTGTTGCCCTGATACTTGTGCAGACCCAGATTGAACTCGGCGCCATGCTGCACGACCGTACAGTCGAGCGATGACAACAGCACATGGTTCTCATCGTCCAGTTCAGGAACGGGAACGACAAGCAAACCATGATACTTTCGGATGTTACAATCGACAATCGTCGAGCACGAATAGGCACCCGAGCGGTTGGTACGAAGCAACTCCTTCGGCAATGAGTCTTGCAGGTTGGTCATCAGAGCTTTCTCAAATTTCAGATAACTCATAAGTTAGCTCTTTAATAGATTTATGTTAAAGTTTTCAGATATACGATTCAGGCAGAAACAGCTTACGAAGAAGTCATAACTGTCTTGTTGACTTCAAAGGTAACGTTTTTTTATTAACAAACAAAATTATTGACACCTATTTTAACAAAAAAGTGTACATTTCTCGAAAAATGTACACTTTACTTCTATTTAGGCGGGAATAATGAAGTTGATAACCTCGCTTTCGACACTGATGGTGAAGGGACCGACTGGAGTTTTCATCAGCCGACCGTCTATCCCCACCAAGGCATGCTGCGCTTCCAGAACATCCACTTTGCGGGTGCGGAATGGATGAACGCTTCGATGGTTGAGGAACTTCCCCCTGATGAACAGGTATATCCCTTCAAAGAGCTGGGTCATCTCCGGATGATAGACCACTGAGACATCCAGCAACCCGTTGTAGGGAACGGCATTGGGGGTCTGTCCGTAACCCGAGGCGTTTCCTATGCAGACGGTCATCACCTTGCGCTTCACCTCATCGGTATTGATCTTCAGATGCATCTTGTAGTCAAGACGCTGGAAAATCATCAGCACAAACGAGAAGAGGAACGAGGCCGTGCGCGAACCAAGATAGTGGCGTGTCTGCCGGCGAAGATTCATGATGGTGGCGACGAGTCCGATATTGATGCAATTCAGGAAATAGCGGCGACAAGCTTCGCCCTCCTTGTTCTTATAGCGGATGCAGCCCAGGTCGATCTTGCGGATACGGCGAGCCTTGAGCCACTTCACGGTCTGTTCGATATCATTCTCCTTAAACTCCCAGAAATGGGCAAAGTCGTTCATCACGCCATTGGGTATCACGCCCAAGGCGATGTCCTCACGTTTTGCAGAATCGACCTGCATCAGGCAGTTCACAGCATCATTCAATGCCGAGTCACCGCCCACGATGACAATAGTCTTGTAACCATTGTTGATCAACATCTTCACCAGACGGTCAACACTCCCCTGCGACTCGCTTTGCACAAAGTCGTAAGTCACATGCTCGTCCTTCAGGCATTTCTCGACCTTCTCCCACAGTTTGGCAGAAGTTCCGAACATCTTGGCACGCGGGCAATACAAAATGCCCCAACGATTATCCTCCATAAGCAATATCCTCCATTAAATTCACTTTCTCTGTCATCGGCAAAGTGGCATCAATCCAATGGATTGTAAAGCCACGACGCTCCATACCTCGAAACCAGGTCATCTGCCGCTTGGCAAATTGATGGATGGCAATTTCAAGTCCATTGAACATCTCATCGTATGAGGTTTTGCCGATGACATATTCCGTTACATATTTATATTCAAGTCCATAATATATCAGGTCCTCCGCAGGTATGCCACGCTGTAGCAACAAGCGAATCTCTTCGACCATACCTTCCTCAAGTCGGGCCTTCAACCGACGGGAAATTTTTTCGCGGCGCAATTCTCGGTCAATGCTCACTCCGAAGATGACGGAGTCGATGGCAGGCAGTTCCCTCAGCGGTGTGGGATGCTGCAAATTATATGTTTCAATCTCGATGGCTCTGATGGCACGCTGGCAAGAGTCAACATCGGTCTTGTTGTGCATACAGGAGCCACTCTCCGCCTTCAGCTGCGTCAGTATCTCGGTCAGTTCATCCAGGCTCTTACCCTCCAAGCGGTTGCGCAACTCCTGATTCTGGGGGACGGGTGAAAGCCGATATCCCTTTAGCACCGCCTCGATATAGAGTCCTGTTCCTCCGCACAATATCGGCAGAGCTCCTCTTCGCCGTATATCCTCATAAGCATCGAAGAAGTCTTGCTGGTATTGGAAGAGATTGTATTTCGTTCCCGGCTCACATATATCTATAAGGTGATAGGGCACTCGCACCTCGCACCTCGCCCCCTGCACCTCTTGTACCACATAGTCGGCCAAGTCCTTGCCAGTACCGATATCCATACCACGATACACCTGCCGCGAGTCGGCGCTCAGAATCTCTGCCGCCTTACCCTCCTGATGCAGTTGAGCCGCCAAAGCAGCAGCCAGACTTGTCTTGCCGCTCGCCGTAGGACCAAGTATCGTTATCATTCGTTGCTGCATATCATGTACCACCTTATTATATTAATAGACCACACTGGCTTTCAAGGTAAGACCCGATACTGTTGTCTTGTCGCGTTCTTTCATGATAGAACCCGAATAGTTCATCGTCACCATCAATTGAATCTTCTTGATTGGCACACGAAGTCCTGTACCACCATAAAGGTCAACATTGTAACCAGAGTCGGATTGGTCACTGGTCAGATAAGAACCGACATGGGCTCCTTTCAGATTTGAATAATGAGCGAACCTGATACCAGCATTCACAAAGGGCTGCACGAAGCCCCACTTCGTCAGTTTATATCCGCCTCCCAACATGAGACCTCCATACTTGAACTTCACCTTGATGTCTTTCGAATGGTTCTTGGCCTTCACTTCCCATGGACTATAGAAGAGCAATGCGTGTGCATAGAAATTCTTACTCAAACGAGGAAATTCAAATTCACACCCCGCAGAGAACTGTGGCATGTTGCCTTTGAACGTATAACCACCTACTCTCACTTCTCCAAAGTCATAGCCGGCCTCAACCACAAAGTGGGGTTTGACACCAATCGTTTTCTTCGCCTCATAACTGTATTGTACACAATTACCGGACTCTGCGCAATATTCCTCATCATACGCACGAACAAGCTGTGTGAGCTTATCCCTTTCCATGCGTGTCTGTCCAAAAAGGTTGATTGTATAAGGACTCTTCTTGAAAATCCTTACAGCCGACAGATAAGCTTTCTTATAAGCCTTTTGCGATTCCTCTTCACCAAAACTCACCGCTGGCAGATGACATAGTTCCTCTACGTTTCCTTCCTCATCTACCAAATAAAAGTATTCGCGAGAACCTTCAATGTGTCTATATAACGACACACCACCCTGTAACAGAAATTCAGCAAAGAGTGTTTTCTCAATTCCATCAACAGGGAACGTTCTTGAAACATAATAAACTCCACCGGATTCGAGGCGATACCCTTGGATCTCCGTTGGCGAATACGTCACATATTTCGTATCACCACTAACACAGAATTTGCATTCTCGGGCACAACGCTCATCTGAAAAGAAATCGATCATTCCGTGGATTGTATCTCCCTGGTTTGTGATAACATAACCTGCATGAGGATTCTTCTGCGCATAAACATTGAGCACAGAAAAGAGTCCAATCAATAACATCATTATTCCAAACCTTTTCATTTTTCCAAGTGTTTTGATATTCGAAAACAATGCGGACTAACCTGACATTTTATGATTTACTCGGCAAAGATAAAGAAAAAAAGCCGCCCGACAAAATCGGACGGCTAATTTTTTCACTCTAAGAAACTGATTACTTCAGCTCAGCGAGGTACTTAATGGTGCGAACCATCTGAGAGGTGTAAGAGTTCTCATTGTCGTACCAGGCAACTACCTGAACGAGAGAGTTGCCGTCACCAATCTTAGAAACCATAGTCTGGTTAGCATCGAACAGTGAACCGAACTTCATACCGATGATGTCTGAAGAAACGAGCTTCTCCTCTGTGTAACCGAAAGACTCGTTGGTAGCAGCCTTCATGGCAGCGTTGATACCCTCAACAGTTACCTCACCCTTAACAACAGCGTG
>JAFSWU010000269.1 GCA_017444365.1 Prevotella sp. | reverse complement strand
TGTTCAGGGCAAACTGCGACTCATCGGGAATCTCTTCGTTTTCCTTGATAAACTCAGTGGCCGACAGCCGCAGGTCTTCGATGGCGGTACGGAATTCCCTGGAGCTGTTCTCGCTCATGTCTTCATGAGCGGGCGACACTTGTCCGACGAGGTAGGGCCTTGTCTTGGTCAGTCCGTCCAAGCGGCATCTGCCCAGTCCTTGAACGATGGCTGTGATGTTGCTTCCAGGCCCAGGCATCTCCAGGATTCTGACAAGCTTGGCATATACGCCATAGTTGTACAAATCGTCGGAAGAGGGGAATTCTATCTCTGGATTGTTCTGACAGAAGATGGCAAAGACGGCATCGGGATTCTTTCTGAGCTTGTTAATCAGGTTGACACTGGAGGCGCGACCGATGAGCACAGGAGAAATGACTCCTGGGAACATCACGATGTTGCGCGTTGCCAAAATGGGCATCGTATCAGGCATGTCAATATCAAAAAGCTTGGTGATGTCTCCTTCGTAATCGGCAATCATTTGAATCGATGTATTTGACTTCTTGTTCATAATCTTTTTATTAAAGAGGTGCAAAGGTACTAAAATTCAATGGGAAAAACGCACATAGACAGCATTTTTCTTTCAAATTCATGTAAAAAATCAAGTTTCGCATTCGTTCCGCTTCTTCGTAGTTACAGGAATTTTGGAGTTTCTGGAGTTTCAGACAATAGTTTGCAGGTCTCTCTTCTTGTACTTTACAGGGATTTAGAGTGATGACTGAACTCCTGTTACTAAAAATAGAAATTGTCTGTAATTTTCATGTACCATTCGCTACGGTTTCCCGTTGCGTCTTGAAGCGTTTCAACGCCTTCGCTGTAGTCGCCTTCGCGAAAGCGCTTCCTGAAAGAAAGGAGTGAGCGCTTGGGGGCTTTGTGTGGGGTTGTCTTCACATCGAAGCGACGGGTCAGGAACAACCCCTGGAAAATGGTTTCCTGTAGAAATGCTGAAACGGAATCCGTTGGGATTATCATGCTGAAAACGCCATCCTCTTCAAGTAACGCTTGAACACCCTTTGCGAGCGACGAGAAGGGTAGGGTGTCGGCATGTCGTGCTAAGTTTCGCTGTGCATCCGGTGCCTTCAGCGCATTGACAAAATAAGGTGGATTGCACACAACGCTGTCGAACTTCCTCGTTCCATCGGAAGGAGTCGTGATGTATTCCTGTAACGATGTGTTTGTAATAAAAATTCTTTCCGAGAAAGGTGAAGCGCTAATGTTCTCCTTGGCTTGTTGACAGGCTGCCTCGTCTATCTCAATCGCTTGAACCCTTGCATCAGGAAAACGCTGAGCCATCATGCAAGCGATGAGTCCGGTTCCTGTACCAATGTCCAGAATGTTGCTGCCCCCTTCAGCCCAAGCTCCAAGCAACACTCCGTCGGTGCCGACTTTCATGGCACAACGATCTTGGTGGATTGTGAACTGCTTGAAACGAAACATGGGGGTTACAGGTTTAACTTCCGTTGCAGCACTTTGCTGAGCGCTTGGATGTGGCGGGTTTGCTTGGTAATATCCTCTTTCACGATGTTGATCTCGTTGAAGAGATCGGCTGCCGCGCTCTGGATAGCGTTGGGTCTCCGCACACGTTTGTCACCATAGGGGTTGACAATGATGTTGATACCCTTTTCTACGATTTCGACATCCACGTCGGCAGAGGTCATAATGGGGTCGCCGTCGAAATGTATCACACCCGCTTCCTTTCTGTGAATGTGTATCTTTTTGCTTTTGAAAGTTTTGATTTTGGAGCTCTTGTCCAGGGTCTTGTTAAACATGTCGATGCTGATTTGCGGCGCATCCAGCACGTCAAAAGGTTCCATGATGATAACATCCATGAACCCGTCGCTCATGGTTGCCTGTGGCGCAATATAGGCATTATTCCCGTATTGGCTGGCATTGGCACACGAAATAAGGAACGCCTTGTATTTCTTCTTACCGTTCTCATCCTCTATCTCGTAGGTTTCGGGCTCGTATTTCAGACCCTCGCGCAGCACGTTCTCCACATAGGTCACAGGGCCGCGCTTGCCGGCTTCGGCAAATTTCATGCTCACAAAAGCATCAAATCCCATGCCGCATGTGCAGAAGAACGGGTGGCCGTTGATGATGCCATAGTCGAGCTGGCGTATTTCACAGGCATTAATAATCTCGATGGACTTTTTCATGTTCATGGGCAACAGCAAGTGGCGGGCAAGCCCGTTTCCGGAACCGCACGGAATGATTCCCAACGCTGTGTGGGAATGAACCAGGGAGCGGGCCACCTCATTGACGGTGCCGTCGCCTCCCACAGCCACAACAATGTCTATCCCTTCGTCCTTGGCTTCATTAGCGATGACACTTGCGTGCCCCGCATATTCTGTCATGCGGATGTCGTAGTCAAACAGATCGTGGTCAAGCGTCTGCTCTATTAAATCGGGGATTCCGGCTTTGTTTGTCGTGCCCGATATGGGGTTCATGATAAAGGTAATGCGTCTTTTCATGGTGCAAATGTACAAATTTCTTTGAAAAAAAGTTTGTTTCTCATACAAAATTTGTACCTTTGCAACTCAATATAAGATATTATCATTTCATTACCTATTATAAAATGGGACAATTACAGGAAAGATACAAAAGCTACAGAGAACCTCAGAAGTACATGGCTCAGGGTGTGTACCCTTATTTCCGCGCCATCACAAGCAAGCAGGGAACAGAGGTTGACATGGACGGACATCACATTCTGATGTTCGGTTCAAATGCCTATACAGGACTTACCGGCGACCCGCGAATCATAGAGGCTGCCAAGAAGGCACTCGACAAGTACGGAACAGGTTGTGCAGGTAGCCGATTCCTGAATGGAACGCTCGATTTGCACCTGCAGCTCGAAAAAGAGCTGGCTACATTCATCGGTAAGGACGAGACCCTCTGCTTCTCAACCGGATTCTCCGTAAACCAGGGCGTTCTTGCTATGGTGGTAGGAAAGGGCGACTATATCATTTGCGATGACAGAGACCACGCATCGATTGTTGACGGACGCCGTCTGTCGTTTGCACGCCAGTTGCATTACAAGCACAACGATATGGCCGACCTTGAGCGTGTGCTCCAGACGTTGCCACAGGAAGCCGTGAAGCTCATCGTTGTGGATGGCGTGTTCTCCATGGAGGGTGACCTTTGTAAGCTGCCAGAGATTATTGAGCTGAAGCACAAGTACAATTGTTCTGTGATGGTTGACGAAGCACACGGCATTGGTGTGTTCGGAAGACAAGGTCGCGGCGTGTGCGACTATTTCGGCTTGACAGACGAGGTTGACCTCATCATGGGAACCTTCTCCAAGTCGATGGCATCCATCGGTGGCTTCATCGCCAGCGACTCCGACACCATCAACTGGTTGCGCCATACCTGTCGCACCTATATTTTCAGCGCTTCCAACACTCCCGCTGCAACAGCTGCCGCCTTGGAGGCACTTCACATCATCCAGCAGGAGCCCGAGCGGATTGAAAAGCTTTGGAGCGTTACGCGCTACGCCCTTCGCCGTTTCAAGGAAGAAGGCTTTGAGATTGGCGACACCGAGAGCCCCATCATCCCGCTGTATGTTCATGACGTGGAGAAAACATTTGTGGTCACCGCGTTGGCTTATAACGCCGGCGTGTTCATCAATCCCGTCATTCCTCCTGCATGTGCTCCTCAGGACACACTTGTGCGCTTTGCGCTGATGGCAACCCACACCGAGGAACAGGTGGAGCGGGGCGTGCAGGCCTTGAAGAAAATCTTCAAAGAGCAGGGCATCATCAAGTAACTCAACTTTCGCCAGAAACGGCGTGTGAGTCGTTAAATTATGTGAACGGGGTACATAATTGTCAATGGTCATTCATCAATTATCAATAAAAATAAGTACCTTTGCACCCGCAAAAAAGTTCGGGGTGTAGCGCAGCCCGGTAGCGCTCCTGGTTTGGGTCCAGGCGGCCGCAGGTTCGTATCCTGTCGCCCCTACTCTGA
>JAFSWU010000268.1 GCA_017444365.1 Prevotella sp. | reverse complement strand
TGCGGCGCGCACCTGTCCGTTGCTGAGGTCACTGGGCAGTTTCTGATACCATGCCATGAGTGCCAACGGCTGAAGGGCTGCAAGACGGTAGGGCGTTGAGCGACCGATGACGGGGAAGGTTCCCTCGGGCGAGATGAAACGCTCCAGGATGATAGCAAACTTCTGGGCACGCTTCAAGGCGCGGTCGTAGTACTTCTGGTATTCCAGGCGTGTGCCGCGCTGGTTGGCATCAATCATGTTCTTCAGTGTCTCTAAGTACATGGCATGGAACACGTAGCTGGTGTAATAGTCGAAGGCAAATACGGGACCATCGGCATACCAGCCGTCGCCTACGTACCACTCCTCCACCTTGCGGATGGGCATCATCACACGGAAGTCATCATACTCCTTAGTGCCAAAAGCTTTTGCCAGGAAACTCTCGATGGTCGAGGAGAAGAGGAACCAGTTGGTGTAGGGAGGCTCCACACGGCGCAGCTGTTGGAACTCCTCAAGGTAGCGCTTCTTCGTGGCCTCGTCGAGGGGTACCCACAGGGCATCGTAGCCACGGATGAACGACTCAGCCACGTAGGCGGCATCAACCAGTGCCTGTCCGTGTCCGCGCCACGCCAGATAGTCGGGGCTTTCTGGGTCAACAGCATTCTTGTAGGCTGCCAGTGCCCACTCGCGCAGTTGCTTGCGCTGAACTCCCTCGGGGGTGTCATCATCGGGCAGGGTAAGCCATGGTGCGATACCAGCCATGAGTCGGCCAAAGGCCTCCATGTAGGCAACTTTCTTGTTGCGGCCGTCCCAGTTGGGGCTCACTTCCAGCTGCATGTTCTTCTGCAGTTCGCCCTTGGCCATGTTCTCCAGCACGGGCTGTGCCATCTTGTAGGCTTGTGAGCACCAGTACTCTCGGTCGGTCATCACTTTCTCTTGTTTCTTCTTTGCCATGCCCGTCAGGGGAATCATCATGGCGAGCAATACGAAGACTGCTCTCATTAGGATCTTTCTCATGATTACAATTTGGTTATTCGGTTTGATTGATGTTGCAAAGATAATGAAAATATTCAAGAAAAGCATCAGCCGGTGCTGTTTTTTGATTGTTTATTTTCCTTTGGCTGGCTGTTCGGTCACGGTATATCCCAGTTTCTTGATTTTTTCTTTCAGTTGTTCAGGTGCGGTCTTGGTGGGATCGTAGCTGATGGTGACGGTCTTCTTGACCAGGTCGGCCTTGAGGTCTTTCACTCCCTTTTCCCATCCAATGGCATTCTCTATCTTCTTTGTGCATGCTTGGCAGTGCATGGAAACGTTGAAGATCACGGTCTTGGGCTGTGATTTCGTTGTCTTTTTAGCTGTTTGCCTGTTGGTTTGTGCGCCCAATGACAGCACGAATGCCAGCAGGAGTAGGATTAGTTTTGTCTTTTTCATTGTCGTTGTGTGTTAGATGAATTTTCCAATGTTGATGCGTATGCCGCAATATACTTTGCGTCCGGTGATGGGACCCCACACAAGTGATGCGTCGAAGAATTTTCCGTAGGGGTCGTCGGCTCCGAGTATAGGGTCTTTCTGCCGATAATCCAGCAGGTTCTCACCACCTATGTACATCTCGATGTTGCGGAAGCGGCGCGTCACCTGTGCGAACAGGAGGGCGTAACGCTTGGAGCGGCCATCGACAGTGGCGGGCATATTGCCTGTGGGAGCAAGGTTCACCATGTGTGTGGGGATTCGGCAGGTGCCGTTCAGCTGCAATGTGGCATCGAACACCCAGCGGCGCATGCCTGTGGCATACTGCAAGTTGAAAAGTCCTTTGTAGCGGCTGACAAGCGGCTGGCTTGTGGCGTATGTGTCATTGGTTGCTTCGTTAAAGGTGGTGATTCCGTTAGGACCGCTCGGGACGGTGACCTGTTTGAATCGCTGTTGGGCCAGACGTTGGTCGGTGTACTTGAAGGCGGTGAAGAGTGTCAGTCCCTTTTCCCAGAGGCATGGACAGGTCGGCTTGCCACGTGTCAATGTGGCTGTGCTGATGCATGTTGTAGAAATAGACGTAGCCTGGTGCGGCATCGAGATCGGCCACCACACGGTTCTGGAACATCACCCGGTAGTAGTCGAGTGAGAGTGTGGCTTCATAGCCGTTCCAGGTTGGGAAGGTGAAAATGAGGTTTCCCCCTACGTTCCACGCTTTCTCCAGTTCGGGCTGTTGGGGTAGGAATGCGTACTGACGTGAGGTTGCCATCTGACCGATTTGGTCGGTCAGGGGATGAGCCGTGCGGTAGCCTCGTCCGGCGGAGAGTCTGGCGGTGAGCCATGAGAACGGTGTGTATTTGATGTTCATTCTCGGTGTGAACAGCCAGTGCTTGTCGGTTCCTGAGAGGGAATAGCGGTCTAATCTCATACCAACCATGAACGTAAGGTTCTTGACGGCCGTGTTGGTGTATTCTGCGAAGGCTCCCGTCCGTCGCTCATAGGTATTGGAGGTCATCCGTCTCGTGCGGTCGTAGGTGGCTACGATGCCCTGTTCAAGGTATTCAAGTCTTATGTGGTCGAAGTCCAGTGATAGACCGGCTTGGTAAGCATGTGCGGGGCGACCGATGTAGCTGTTCCAAATGAGGTTACCCGCGTAGGTGTATTCTTTCCCATGGAGCTGGCGAAAGCCATAGATGGCATCCATGCTATGGCGTGTCAGGCTGTTGATGATGCCCAGGCTCTGTCCCTCCTTGTTTCCAATGGCTATTCCTGTCTTGTTGCTGAGATGAAGGTCGTGGTTAACAATATCTACCTTGTAAGGGGAAAAGAATTTGTCATTACCAATGATAATGGTTTGTCCGGTGGGGTCGTATGGGAACCCTATGGAGTCGCCATGCATCTGACCCGCCTTTCTGCGGTCATAGACCAGCCGCACGTCGAAGCGGCTCTGCACGCCGTGCTCCTCGTCGGCATAGAGCCAGCGGTTGTAGATGTTGTAGTTGCGAACCTTGGGCATGTCCATGAAGTCGTCGTTGTTGCGGTCCATGACGCTATGCCAACGGTTGGGCATCGTGGTTTGGGTTGTGTGCAGGAAGAGTGCCGAGAAGAGTTTGGGCGAGAAGGCGTGGCGCAGGATGCTGTTGATCTCGTGGTGCATGAACTGGTCGGTGTAGAGGTCTATGTACACGGGTTGTCCTTGGTTGGGCTTGGCAAAGTCAAGGTTCAGCTGCCCAGTGATGCCCTCAATACCGTTCACCACCGAGCTGGCACCCTTGGAGATGCTGATGCCGTCGAGCCATGACGCGGGGGTGTTGTCCCAGCCGTATGTATAACCCAGCCCGCGTAGGATGGGCACGTTTTCGGCCAAGGTCTGCGTGTAGATACCCGACAGTCCCAAAAGCTGTATCTGCCGAGCTCCTGTCACGGCATCGCTATACGACGTTTGTGTCGTGGCGGAGTTTTCAAAGCTTTGCGAGAGTGTGCAGCATGCCATCTTCGTCAGACCAGCGCGGTTGATAACCTCCATCTGCCCCAATGAGCCTTGCATGAGCATGGTTCCTGGTCGGGCCTGCTCAATGGTGACTTCGTCCAATTGTTGTTCTTGTTGAGTGTTGGAGACTGGTTCCTGTGCGGCAACAGTTGCTGCACACATGATATTCAATACAACTAACAATACTCCTTTTTTCATCACTTCCTATTCCTCTTCGTCTTTTCGTTGTTTCATCCGCTCGACGAACTCGTCAATCTTTGCCAGTTCACGGGGGATTCGGATGTTTTGCGGACAGTGGGGCTCGCATTGTCCGCATTGGATGCAGTGGCTTGCCTGACGCAGGCGGGGCACGCTGCGGTCGAGTCCGATGAGGTATTCCCGTCTGTATTCCTCGTAATGTTCGTCCTGTGTGTGGCGTGGAAGTCGTCCGGCGTTCTTCACCTTATTATAATGTACGAAGATGCCGGGGATATCCACCCCGTAGGGACAGGGCATACAGTACTTGCAGTCGTTGCAGGGAATGGTCTCTACGCCTACCACCTCCTCTGCCACGTGGTAGAGGAACGCTGTTTCTTCTTCGGTGACGGGTGTGAGCGGACAATAGGAGAGGAGATTGTCTTTCAGGTGCTCCATATAGGTCATGCCGCTCAGCACGGTGAGCACGCCCTTAGGGGAACCCGCATAGCGGAAAGCCCACGATGCCACGGAACGTTCGGGAGCCCGTTGTTTCATCTCCCTCACCAAGTATTGCGGCAGGTTCGACAGGCGTCCACCGAGCAGTGGCTCCATGATGACAGCGGGAATGCCTCGTTTTTCCAGTTCTCCATACAGATAGCGCGCGTCAGTGTTGCGGTCGTTGATCTCATCGGCCCACTCCCAGTCGAGGTAGTTCAGCTCTATCTGCACGAAGTCCCATTTGTATTTGTCGTGAAGGGAGAGCAGGTAGTCGAATACCTCTATCTCGCCGTGGTAGAAGAAACCGAGGTTACGAATGTGCCCTTTCTCTCTCTCTCCGACGAGGAAGTCGAGGATTCCGTTGTCGATGTATCTGCCGTTGAGGGCCTCCATGCCTCCCATGCCGATACCGTGCAGGAGGTAGTAGTCGATGTAGTCCACCTGCAGTTCACGGAAAGAGTTATGATACATTTTTATAGACTCTTCGCGGCTCCAGGTCTCATCGCTGAAGTTGGAAAGCTTCGTGGCAACGAAGAATTTCTTGCGGTCGTGCCGATGGAGGGCAATGCCGGTGGAATGTTCGGAGAGTCCCTGGCAATAGGCGGGGCTGGTGTCGAAGTAGTTCACCCCATGCTCAATGGCGTAGTCCACCAGCCGGTTCACCATCTCCTGGTCAATGTCGTTCTCACTCCCTGAACTCCCGGTGTCTTTATGAGTAGGCAGTCTCATCATGCCATAGCCCAACAGCGACACTTGGTCACCCGTCGTGGGGTTGGTGCGATAGGTCATCTTGCCTTTTTGGGGTTCCACCTGTTTCTTGTATTCTTCCATTGCCTGCTCCTTCTTCTTATCCTTGCAGCCTGTGAGCACGGCAGCCGTTGTGACGGCTCCTGCCCCCAACACCTTCAGGAACGAGCGGCGTGATATATTATTCTTTTCCATTTCCTTCATCTTTTAATCCTTTATCTTTCATCTTTCATCCTTCATCCTTCATCCTTGCCCCTAAATCTCCCGATGCACTTCATGTCCTTCCACATAGATGGCCGGGAAAGGACGAGCCGGACAAAGGTTCTCGCAGGCTCCGCAACCGATGCAGACAGCCTCGTTAACGGCAGGTACAAAGGGTGACTCGTCATCATTGGAGTCAGAGGGAACCATCTCAATGGCACCAGTCGGACAGTGACGGGCACAATTGCCGCATGCCACTCCGTCAGTGAGCACAAGACAGTTCTTCTTAATCCATACGGCATGTCCTATCTGGGTAGCCGACTTCTGCGCGGGGGTGAAGGGACGGATGGCATCTGTCGGACATACTTCTGAGCAACGGGTGCATTCCGGTCGGCAGAAACCCCGCTCGAAGGACATCGTGGGTTGCATCAGTTTCAGTAGGTCTGAGCTGGGGCGCAGCACATCGTTGGGGCAGTCGGAAACGCAAATCTGACAGCCCGTGCAGATTTGTGCGAAGTGCTGTGCGCTCATTGAGCCCGGTGGCGTCAGAGGGGTCTGCCGGTTGGGGATGGCTTTGTCTTCGATAGTGGCCAGTCCGCCATCCACTTTCTTTTTGTCCTGTGCCAGCATGGCTGTTGTCATCAATGCCGAAGAGAGCAGGAACGAGCGACGGCCCTCGGCGGTTGGAGACGAATGATGCGTGCTATCCGATTTCTCCAGATGATTCAAACGTTCCGATTTCTTGGGTCTTTCATATTTGAGTGCTCCGAACTTGCATTTTGAGAGACAATCGCCGCAGACCACGCAACGGCTGTAGTCCACGCTGTGGTTTTTGTAGTCAATGCAGGCCGCCTTGCAGTTCTTGGTGCAAAGCGAACAGTTGCGACACTTCTCTTTGTCGAACCGAATCTTCAGCAGTGAGAAGCGGGCAAGGAAACTCAAGATTGTTCCTACGGGACAGACGGTGTTGCAGTAGGTGCGACCGCCGCGCCACGCCAGAAAGGTTATGAGCGCAAATGAAACAGCTGCGATGATGAGTGTCGGCAATGAGCGCATCCACACCTCTACGCTGTAGAAGGCGTAGCTGTCATAGTGTTCGGCAATGGCGGCCAGCACGTTGTTGCCCCATAGGTAAAGTGGTTGGAATAGCATGGTGGCCATGCGACCGTAGGAGCTGTAGGGCTCCAACAAAGCCATGACCGAGCCGATACCGGCGATGCTTGCTGCCACGTAGAGCACGAGCACGGGGTAGCGCAGCCATTTCACCTCACGCGAATAGCTGTAGCGGTTGTGCTTTTTTTTCTTTCCTATCCATCCGATGATATCCTGCATCACACCCAGCGGGCAAATGATGGAGCAGTAGATTCGTCCGAAGACAAGTGTCAACACGACCAATACGATGGTGATAGCTCCGTTCAGTGCCAAGATAGAAGGCAGGAATTGAATTTCTGCCATCCAAGCGAGCCAATGATGCAACGTTCCTGTGAAGTCAAGAAACAGCAGGGTGATGCCTGTAAACATCAGCGTTGCCAGTATGATTCTTATTTTCTTAAGCATGGTTTGTAATTTTTTTATATGGAGTTTGGGAGTTCTCTAACCTGTCCTGACAATCAAGATGCTAATCTCATAGAGCAGCCAGATGGGGAGCGATACCACCATGAGCGTGAAGACATCGGTTGTGGGGGTGATAATGGCGGCAACAATCAGGATGGCGACAATGGCGTGTCGGCGATAAGTTCGCATGGGAGCCGCGGTGAGCAGTCCCATCTTTGACAACAGCCAGCATACGACAGGTAGTTCGAATACCACACCCATGACCAGACTCATTGTGATGAGCGTGTCTATATAAGACTGCAGGGTAAGCATGTTGGCTACGTCGGGGCTTACCTGATAGGTGCCGAGAAATTTCACCGTGAACGGGAATATCAGAAAGTAGTTGAGCAAGGTGCCGAGTACGAACATCACATAGGCCGAACCTACCAAAGCGACAGCGTAATGACGCTCGTTGTCGTAGAGGGCGGGAGAGATGAATCGGAACAGCTCGTAGAGGACATAGGGCGAAGCCATGAGCAGACCGGCATAGAGTGCTGTGCGCATGTGAATGATGAACTGCTCGGTCAGCCCGGTGTTCATGAGGTGTATGCTGAACGGTTCCACTCCCATCAGCCGGTAAGTGATGAAACTACTCGTGCGTGGAGCCAGCACCACGTCGAAAAGCATATCCTTCAGGGCAAAAGCTACTACGCCGAAGACTACTGTTGCCACAAGCATGCGTATCAGACATACCCGAAGCGCATCGAGGTGGTCCCAAAACGTACCCGTCTCATTGTTCGTCATTCCTCAGGCTCTTTCCTTTCTGTTTTGTTATTCCTCTGATGTTTTTTCCTCCTGTTTCGGAGTGGTGGGGGTGGTATCTTCCAGTTCCTTCATCCCATCCTTGAAGCTTTTCACGCCTTTGCCCAGCCCTTTCATCAGTTCTGGAATCTTCTTGCCGCCGAAAAGCAACAGCACGACCAATGCTATCAGCAGAATCTCGGGTGCTCCTAATCCAAACATATTGTTCTTCTCCTGTTTTAGTTAAAAATGTAGTTGATAATAGTACGTGCAAATGTACAAATCTTTTTTGAATGCTGCAAATAAAGAAGATGTTTATGTGTGTCCAATTCTTTTTTCGAATGAAACAAGGTTGTTTGCAGAAAAAAGCGTAATTTTGCAAACTGAAATGTTAGCAAAGCTAAGGTTGTGAAACAAAGGATGAAAGAAAAGCTAAGAAAGATAGGAGAGAACGTTTGTCGGATGATCATTGCGCCCGTCAGTCGCAATGCCACGTTCTTTGTACTGATGTATTTCCTGGGCGTGGTTTGTGCCTGGCTGACGTTGCCCAATACGCGTGGAGCCAAGCTCTATGACCACCTCTATGGGGAATTGTTCCTTGACCTCTATGTCCTTTGTGCCATCCTTGCTGTCATTCCCCGTAGGGTTCGTCAGTGGGTGAGAGGCGTGCTGAGTGTACTGGCATACGTGGTCAGCTTTGCCGATGTCTATTGCTTCGACAAGTTCGGCTCTACGCTAACCCCCTCGATGTTGATGCTCGTTGGCGAGACCGATGCCCGTGAGGCCGGTGAGTTTGTGCGTCTGTTTCTCTCTCCCGAGATGCTTGCCTGCAGTGCTATGTGGGTGCTTGGGATTGCGTTGCTGCATGGCGTGATAGCTTTCTTCGAGAAGTGCCTCGCACCTCACCTCTCGCACCTCGCCACTCGCCTCTCGTCACTCGCACCTCGCCTCTCGCACCTCCCCTCTTACCTCTTTTCTCTCTTAATTCTCTACCTCCTCTACACAGCGGTGGAAGAGTGTTGGGACAACAAGCGGTCAACATGGCGTTTGATGACACAGAAGTCTATCGGTGCCGTGGAACACGACCTGACACGCAATGATAAGGCCGTGCTCTATACCGCTCCCTATCGGCTGGCTTTTAGCATCTACTCCAACGTGCTTGCCGCCAAGCAAGTTGACCAGCTCATCGCTGCCACAGATAAGGCTGTGGTGGACAGCTGTAGCTTCCGCTCACCCCACATCGTGTTCATCATAGGTGAGAGCTTCGGTCGGCATCATTCACAACAATACGGCTACTCTGTTCCCACCACCCCCCGACAGATTCAGCGCGAGAAGTCAGGACAATTGGTCAAGTTTAGCGATGTAGTGGCCCCGTGGAACCTGACGAGTTTCGTGTTCAAGAATCTCTTCTCCATGCATGTCATCGGAGAAAAGGGCGAGTGGTGCGACTATCCGCTTTTTCCGCAGTTGTTCCGAAAGGCCGGCTATGAGGTGACGTTCCTCACCAATCAATTCCTACCCAAGGCAAAGCAGGCTGTCTATGATTTCAGTGGAGGTTTCTTCTTGAATCATCCGCAACTGAGTGCGTCGATGTTCGACATCCGCAATGACAAGACCTACCTGTTTGACGAAGGACTGCTCTCCGACTACGATCAATTGTGTGGACGGAGGAAAGAAGGTGGTATGAAAGATGTGCCCACACTCACCATCTTCCATTTGTTGGGTCAGCATACGGCATACAATATCCGTTGTCCTAAGAGTAAGAAGAAATTCCGCATGGAGGATTATGCCGAAACCCGACCTGAGTTAAACCACCGTCAGCGTCGCTTCCTGGCCGACTACGACAATGCTTGTCTCTACAACGACAGCATCGTTGACCAGATTTGTCGACGTTTTGAGCAAGAAGATGCCATCGTCATCTATATGCCCGATCATGGTGAAGAGTGCTACGAGGGGAATCGAGGCATCCTCTGTCGCCGTCATACACAGAAGATCGACTACGACCTGGCTCATTTTGAGTTTGAGGTTCCTTTCTGGATCTGGTGCTCACAGTCATATATCGGGAATCATCCCGACATCTTCCAACAGGTGAAGGCAGCCAAGGACCGTCGCTTGATGACTGACGCACTGCCCCACATGCTACTCTATCTGGCGGGCATTGCCGCGCCGACATATCATTCCGAATACAACATCCTGTCACCCGATTATAACGAGAAGCGTCCACGCATTCTGCAAGACGGAGCTGACTATGACGCACTGAGAGGTAATAGGTGATAGGTTATAAGTAATAGGTGTGATTACCTTGTGCAATTAATATAAGTGTTATGAGCAATGAATTGTTAAACCGAACAGAATGTACCGCTTTGCGTGGCCTGGCCATCATTGGCATCTTCCTGCACAACTACTGCCACTGGCTGAATCCCGTTATCAAGGAGAACGAGTACCAGTTCTTTAGTAGGAATGCTGAGGCCATCGGACGTGCTGCACAGCATCCCGACCTGTTGTACCCCATGCACCTGCTCTCGTTCTTCGGTCACTATGGTGTCCCCATCTTCCTTTTCCTCAGTGCCTATGGCTTGGTCATGAAATACGAGAAAGGTCCCTCGTTGATTTCGGGTGTCAACTATTTCCGTGGAGCATGGAACTTTGTGGTGCAGCACTTCCGCAAGCTGTGGCTGATGATGTTCGTGGGCTACGCGGCCTTCCTGATGATTGACTTCATCACTCCAGGCACCCACAAGTACGGATTTGTCGATGTGGCTGCCCAATTGTTGCTGGTCAACAACCTGCTTCCCACCCCCGACAAGGTCATCTGGCCTGGACCGTTCTGGTTCTTCGGGTTGATGTTGCAGCTGTACATTGTCTATCGGTTGTTGCTCTATCGCCGTCATTGGGGATGGACGTTGGGTGCCATGGTACTCTGTACGCTGATACAGATGGCCTGTGGACCGGAGAGCGAGGAACTGAACCGCTGGCGCTACAACTTCGTGGGCGGTATGTTGCCCTTTGGACTCGGACTGCTCTCTGCCCGGCAGCCCATGCTTATCAATAAGCCTGTTGCCGTATGCCTGACAGTTATCTCCGCGCTGATGGTCTATTCGTTGAGCATGAGCTACTACTCTTGGTTCTTTGTCCCGTTGTTCATTTGTTCGTTTGGATATTCACTGGTGAAGATCCTCCCGACCTGGTCCATGCGTCCGCTGGTGTGGATGGGCGAGATTTCCGCGGCACTCTTCATCTGTCATCCCATCACCCGTAAGATCTTCATCTCCATCTCCCGCCATGGCGATCTCTATACCGGCCTGCTCATCTATGTCGTGACGAGCATTGCGTTGGCACTGCTTTTCAGGGCGATGATTCGGGGAATGAGGAAGGAGGAATGAGGAATGTGGAATGAGGTTAGCATAGGGTAATCAAAACTATTCACTATGAATTATGAACTATGAACTGAAATTAATCAGCCGCTATCGGGGAGAACTCATGGGAGCCGCCATGTTGTTCATCGTACTGTTTCATGTGTGGTTGCCCCGCACCGACGCTTTCTTCGGACTGCGCCGCACGGGAAACATCGGTGTCGATATATTCTTCTTCCTCAGCGGTGTGGGGCTGTGGTTCTCCTGGACCAAGCTCACCTCCGTGTCTGGCAAGCTTCGCAACCACCTTGCCACGTTCTTCAAGCGCCGCTACTTGCGCATCTATCCTACGTGGCTCATCATGGCAAGCATCTACTACGTGAGCGACTATCTGAACCACGGTGGACATAGCACGTCGATAACAGACTTGTTGGGCGACATTCTCATCAACTGGGACTTCTGGCTGCATGATGAGCTGACGTTCTGGTATATTCCTGCCACGATGATGCTCTATTGCTTTGCCCCGTTCTACATGATGCTGATTCGTCGGTTGCCGCTTTATCGGTGGTTACCCGTAGCCATGATCATGTGGTGTGTCCTTGTGCAGTGGGTGTTACCCATCCATCAGGCGGTTGGTCATCTGGAGATTTTCTGGAGTCGTGTGCCCATCTTCTTTATTGGTATCAATATGGGAGAGATGATCAGGCGGAAGGACGAACTCCGTTCCGGCGATATATGGTTGCTGCTTGTGATGTTCATCATGCCCTTTGCCGCCAGTATATGGTTGGAGCAGATGCGTCATGGCAAGTTCCCCCTCTTTGCAGAGCGCATGCTCTATATCCCGCTCACCGTGAGTGGGGTCATCCTTCTTAGCATGTTCTTTCGTTTCACAGAGCGATGGACCATCCGCTCCGTGTCATGGTTCAACTACTCGCTGAGCTATATCGGCGGTCTGAGCCTGGAAATCTATCTCATCCATGCTCATTTCGTATTAAAGAACATAGAAGTCTATCGTCTCGGTTACTGGCCGACTGCCGTGCTGACCGTAGTGGCAACGCTGCCGTTGGCTTGGATCTTGCAGAAGGTGGCGGGTGTTATCAGTAAGTTTGTTGGAAGGTTCATATAATACATAACAAGACATGAAATACCTCATACAGTTAATACGTCCCAAACAATGGGTTAAGAATGTGTTTGTGCTATTACCGATGTTCTTCGGTGGCACGCTGATGGTTGTCCAAGATGTCATGGCGGCCGTCATCACCTTTTTCTCCTTCAGTTTTGCGGCATCGTCTATCTATTGTTTCAACGACCTGATTGATCTAGAGGCCGACCGTCGGCATCCAGATAAGTGCGGTCGTCCGCTGGCTGCAGGCAAGGTGTCGAAAGGGCAAGCCTATGTGCTGATGGGTGTCATGATTGTTCTCTCCATGTTGTTGCTCCTGCTGCTGCCGGTGCAGATGTTGCAGGTGGCCGGTATCATCCTGTTCTATTGGCTGTTGAATCTGGCTTACTGCTTGTGGCTGAAGGAATTCGCCATCGTTGATGTCTGTATTGTTGCCTTCGGCTTTGTCTTGCGCCTGCTGGCAGGTGGCCTTGCCTGTGAGACCCCATTGAGCCGGTGGATTGTGCTGATGACCTTCCTGCTGACCCTCTTTCTCTCGTTTGCCAAGCGCCGCGATGATGTGCTTCGCATGAATCAGACGGGCCAGGCTCCCCGTAAGAACACCAGTCGTTATAATCTCACCTTCATCAACCAGGCTGTTACCATCACGGCTTCGGTCACACTGGTTTGCTATATCATGTACACCGTATCGCCCGAAGTCATCGGACGCTTCGGTACCGACCAGCTCTATCTGACCAGCTTCTTCGTGCTCTTGGGCCTCCTGCGGTATGTGCAGTTGACGGTGGTTGACGAAAAGAGTGGAGACCCCACGAAGCTGTTGTTGCACGACCACCTCACTCAGGCCATCGTGATGGCATGGGTGGCGGCATTCATCATCATAATCTATCTCTAATCAGTAGCTCCTGTTATGGAAACCAACCGACAGCATCTCTTCCTCTTCGACTTCGACGGAACGCTGACCACGCGCGACACTCTGTTAGAGTTCATTCGCTATGCCTGTGGCACCTGGATGTTCCTGTGTGGTTTTCTGTTGTATAGTCCCTTGCTGGTATTGATGAAACTTCATCTCTATCCCAACTGGAAAGCCAAGCAGCGTGTCTTCTCTTTCTACTTCAAGGGAATGTCTCTCAGTCGGTTCGATGAGCTCTGCCAGGGTTTTGCCGAGGAAAAACGTTCTCTGCTGCGCCCTGACATGCTGGAGAAACTTCAACAGGCGTTGCAGGCAGGGCAACGGGTGTTGGTGGTCAGTGCCAGCATTGACAACTGGGTGCGCCCGTTCTTCGACCATCAGGTGACGGTGCTCGGCACGCAGATAGAGACAACTGAAGGACGGCTGACAGGTCGGTTCCTGACCAACAACTGCTACGGGGCAGAGAAGGTTAACCGAGTTCAGACAGAACTGGCTTTAGAGGAAGGAACCTTCAACCGTGAGGATTATGATATCACAGCCTACGGTGACAGCCGAGGCGACCGCGAGATGCTGGCCTTTGCCGACGAAGGCCATCTCGTTTCTCGCCCCTCGTCCCTCGTATCTCGCATCTCGAAGTTATGCACCCTCTTCTCCATCCGTCGCGAGGAACGTTGGATGGCGTGGGTAGCCTTGGCATTCTTCATCATGCTCAACGTGCTGACCATCTGCCGTTACTACGATGTCTTCACACCGTTGCAGAGTGACTATTGGAACCTGTTTGTGAAGTGGTTCAGTATCTCGGGCTTCGACCCCATCACCTATTATGTGGTGAGCGACTGGGAAGCCCGTTATAATGTCTATCGCCATCCGTTGCTGGCATTTATGATGTACTTGCCTTATCTGCTCAACCGTGGACTGATGTGGCTCACGGGCATCAACTGCGTGCAGTTCGTGGTGGCATTGATGCTGGTCGTTGCTGCCCTCTATGCTTTCATTTTCATGTATCGCATTCTGCGCGAGGTGATCGAGCTGGAACGTTCTGATGCCACTTGGCTCTCGGCCATGCTCTTTTCCTTTGCCTTTGTGATGGTATCATCGATGGTGCCCGACCATTTCATCCTCTCCATGTTCATACTGTTGTTCACCCTCTATGTGTCGGGTAAGTTGATAAAGGAGCGGCGGAGCCTCGGTGTCGGCAAGACTGTTTTGCTCTTTGTGCTCACCGCGGGTATCTCTTTGAACAACGGACTGAAGACGTTCCTGGCAGGCTTGTTTGTCAACGGGCGCAGCTTCTTCCGTCCTCAGTATCTGCTTGGGGCTGTCCTCCTGCCGGGATTGCTCATGTGGGGCTTCTGCCGATGGGAATATACGAATTTCGTCTTGCCGCATGAGCAGGCACGCCATGCTGCCAAGAGAGCACAGAAAGCGAAGAAAGCTCAAGAGGAAAAGGAGAAGATGGCGAAGCTGCAGGTGAAGGAGGGGGGGGCAGGAGTTTCAGGTGTTTCAGGAGTTTCAGGAGTTCAGGAGGTGAAGAAGAAGGTGAAGAAGCGCGATCCGCGTCTTGGCAAGCCGATGGGGGAGGGCGAGTTCATGCGTTGGACAGACATCTCGACCCCACGTTGGGACTCTGTTGTGGAAAACCTGTTTGGTGAGTCGTTGCAGCTTCATTCCGACCATCTGCTGAAGGACGAGTTCCGCAGCCGTCCCATCATCGTCCAATACCGTTGGTCGTTCAACTACATCGTAGAAGCTTTGCTGGTGTTGCTCTTTGTCGTCGGACTGTGGTGTGGTCGGCATTCCCGCTTTCTGTGGCTTGTTGTATCCTGGTTTGTGCTCGATATGCTGCTGCATGTCGGTTTGGGCTTCGGCCTTAACGAGGTTTATATCATGACAGCCCACTGGGTGTTCATCATGCCCCTCGCCATGGCATACCTTTTCAAGAACCTCAAAGACCGCTACACCCTGCGCATGGTGCGGCGCGTTGCTCAGCTGCTGGTACTCTACCTATATATATATAATGTGGTGCTCATCTTCCAGTTCATGACATAGCCCCAAACATTCCTCATTCCACATTCCACACTCCACATTCCACATATATGCATCTATTCAAACTGAAGAAAGAAGAAATCTACGCATCGCTGGTGGCTCTGATGATATTCATCTCGCTCAATGGGCTGATGATTTTCAAATACTACGAGCGTTTTACCCGAGGGGGCAACTTGGGCTTCTGGTCGTTGTTCTACGGCAAGTTCCAAGTGTCGGGCTTCGACTGCCTGACCTATATCACCCTGTCGCGTTGGAAGATACTCTATTCCCTTTATCGCCATCCGTTGCTTGCAACGCTGATGTATCCCTTCGCGCAGCTGAATGACTTGCTGATGGGTTCGGGCCGGTACAACTATGCCGTGTTCATTGTTGCGACCATCCTGGTGGTCTGTGCTTTCTACTCCTTCCTGTTCATGTATCGTATTCAGCGCGAAGTGATAGGGCTCAGCCAGATGGATGCCACACTCATGTCAGCCTTTTTCTTTGGCTTCGGCTACGTGATGCTGACCGTCATGGTGCCCGACCATTTCTGTGTTTCCATGTTCCTGCTCACGATGACCCTCTACATTGCCGGCCGTCGAATGCGGAGCGGTCGGATGATGAAGGCCTGGCAGACCATGTTGCTCCTGTTCTTCACGACAGGTGTGACCACCACCAATGGCATCAAGCCCCTGTTGGCAGATCTGTTCGTCAACCGTCGCCAGTTCTTCCAGTGGCGACACTTGCTGGTGGCGGTGTTCCTGCCGGTGGTATTGCTGGGGGGATGGTATGCCTGGCAGTACACAACCATTGTCTTACCCGAGAGCCAACAAAACCAGGTGGAGATGCGGAAGAAGTTCAGGAAGAATCCTGAGTATGAGAAAAAAATCAAGACCCATAACGCCTGGCGCGAACAGCAAAGCGGCAAACCGGTGATGGACCATCCCATGTTCGAGTACACCAACATCTCTTCGCCCCGTGTGAAGTCGATGGTCGAGAACCTTTTCGGTGAGTCGATACAGTTGCACGACGACCATTTGCTCGAGGACCTCAACGTCAGCCGTCCCGTCTTCGTCACCTATCGGTGGGTGATGAACTATGTTGTCGAGGCAGTCATCGTACTGCTCTTTGTGTTGGGCATCGTCTTTGCGTGGAAGTTGCCTTTCATGCAACTCTGCCTGAGCTGGTTTGCCTTCGACATGCTGTTGCACATCGGCTTGGGCTTCGGCATCAACGAGGTCTATATCATGTCGGCCCATTGGATTTTCATCATGCCCATCGCGATAGGATTTCTGCTTCATGGCTTATCTGGACATTGGCAGGTTGGCTTGCGCTGTTTGTTGCTCGTGCTGGCACTTTGGCTCTGGGCATGGAACGGATGGCTCATCACGGGATACATGATTAGGTAATAGGTAAGAGGTATGAATTGGAGATTACGAAAGGACGAAAGGCTTAGCACAGGACTGATGTTTCTGTTCATCACCGTGATGAACGTCCTTGCTGTATATAAGTATCAGGATGTGATGATGAACACCCACCGATGGTTTCGGTGGAAGTTCTTCAAGGTCTATGAGCTGTCGGGCTTCGACCCCATCAACTATGCCGTCACTTCGGCGTGGGAGCCTGGCTACGATGTCTATCGCCACCCCTTGCTCTCGTTCCTGATGTATCCGTTCTATTGGGTGAACAAGGGACTTATGGAACTCACCGGCTACAACTGTTCGCAGTGGGTGCTCCTGCCTGTTGTGGTGTTCTCGGCAACCCTTTCCTATGTGTTGCTTCGCCGCATCCTGACCGACATTCTGCGCCTGGCATCATGGGATGCCACGTTGCTCTCGGTGCTCACCTGGGGCTATGCCTACATGATGCTCTGCTCCGTGGTGCCCGACCATTTCATCTTCTCTTTGCCCTGCCTGCTGTTGGCGTTGTATGCTTTTCACTCATCACTATTCACTCATCGCTCACCACTATTCATCTTCCTGTTCATCCTGACGGCGGGTGTCACGCTGACCAACGGTGTGAAGGTGTGGCTGTGCAGCCTGTTCTCTGTCCGTACGTGGAAGATGCAATTACTCTTCTTGATGGCAGCCGCGCTGCTGTTGGGCGTGAGCCATTGGCAGTACAAACAGCTGGTGGAGCCTGTGCAGCAGGTGAGGAAGGCTGAGCAGAAGAGGGTGGAGGAGAAGCGCAGCAAGAAACCAGGTTACAAGCCCAAGAAATATGTCAGCCGCAACGGAAAACCGCTCGCCAATCTGCCGTTCATCCAGTGGACTGATGTCACCACTCCGCGCGACACCACGTTGGTGGAGAACTTCTTCGGTGAGTCCTTGCAGTTTCATCAAAGCTATTTCGTGCAGGACATCTGGAAGAAGCGTCCCGTCTTTGTCCAGTACGACTGGTGGCTGAACTACGTGATCGAGCTGTTCATGGTAGTGCTCATCGTGGCAGGGGCATGGCTGAACCGCCACTCCCGATTCTTGTGGCTGTGTCTTTCATGGTTGGCGGTTGATGTTGGCCTGCACCTGATACTGGGCTTCACCATCAACGAAGTCTATATCATGTCGCCCCACTGGTTGTTCCTTCTGACCATCTGTATGGCAGGGCTCTATCAGCGCGTTCCTGTGAAGGTGCTCCGTCCCTTGTTCCTTTCCTTGGCTGTTTGGCTGTATCTGTACAATGGTTACCAGCTTGTCGGTTATTTGCTCACGCCCGTCTCTCGATAGCCCTTTTCACTTCATAGAACAGGTCGATGGTCGGTATCAACTGGTATAGCCAGCCACAGCGTTCTTTCCATCGGCGCAGTCGTTCCTTCCATTGCTTATGTTCAAACTTGGGGTTGGCCAAAGGCAGGATGTCGTGCAGGTGGCGACCTTCGGGTAGGGCTTCCAAGAAGAGTTTCTCCCAGTCCTTGGCAACGGCCTCCAAGGAGAACCGTTGACGAATATCCTTGAGCGTACTGATGTAGTCTGTGGTGGGCTCCAACAGCTCCCTCACGATGCAGTCGGCCAGCTCGCGCTTCGTGTCAACAAGACGGCCGTTGCGCACGGTGTCGAGGTAGCCGGGGCAACGTTTCGAGGCAATGCGGGCACCCATCAGCTGCATCTCGATGGCGCTGATGCAGAAGGTCTCCGTCTCGCCCGATGGGTTCGGAACCCCAACGCGCGCCTGTCGCAGCAGTTCCAGCTTCTCCTTTCCTCCTACGATGCCCATCAGGTGGACGCTGGGCAGCAGCTTTCCGTCTTGGACGACGGGGACCAGGACTTTCCGCTCGTAGGCGGGCTCGGCCAGATGCCAAGGCCCTAACTTCGGGTTGCCGCCATACAGGGCCCCGTTGCCCATGATGTAGAGTTCGGCATCGGGCACCCTCTCCAGAATCTTCGGCCAGACGGCCGTGAGCAGATGCAGTCCCTTGGCGGGAATCACCGCTCCGATGTAACAAACCTTGTGGGCGCGGCTCTTGAACTCCCGTTCCGTCTGCGCCTCCATCTCGGGCGTGACCACGCCCGTATCCACGCAGTTGTAGATGTAGTCCGACTTGCGGAAGGCCCGATGGTCACGATAGCGGTCCATCTGTTCCCGTCCCACACAGATCAGTCGCTCCACGCAGGGGCACTGTGCATAGAAGTCAAGCATCTTCCGACTGGCAAAGTTATGGCACCAGATGATCAGCTTGACGTTTGAATCGGCCCTGTTCAGCAGGCTGCGATGGGCTTCGCTGTACTTGGTGACCAGGTATTCGATGCCCCGTTCCTGACAGCGTAGCATGGCGGCAGGCAATCCGCTGACAATCTCCGTTTGCAGGCAGTCGGGGAAGCGTCCCTCGTGGGTGGTCATCAGCGTTATCTCGATCCCGTTGTCGCGACTGGCCAACAGCCATGCCACCATATAGAACATGTAGGCTGTGCCCCCCAGTCCCGGGTTGCCCTCGCCTATTGCCCGGCAGTCGAAACCCGCCAGTCCGCCGTTCTCAAAGAAGAATGCTACACGCCTTTTCATATTGTAGGTTCAAATACAACTTCTGGATATCATCTTACAATGATTGATTACAGCTGCAAAGATAATTAAACTCTTCTCTCACTTAATCACGACCTGTTTCGTCGTGCCGTCACTCATGCGGACGATGTTCAGGCCTCGCTGTAATTCGCTGATATGACGACCATTCAGGTCATAGATCTCTTTGTATGATGCCATCTGCTCTTCATTGCCAGTCTTGACATTCTGGATGCCGTTGGGAACATCTCTTTCTACAATGTTAGAGAATGCCTTCCAGCCCTCAGCTGCCCTGTATTTTTCAATCGTTCCAACGGGAACACATAAAGTGGCATTATAAAAGGTGTTATTTGAGAATGTTTCAATATTTATATCAAATGGATTCTCATTCATAGAAATGACTTCTTGTAGCTCACATCCATCGAAAGCATAGTCTCCTATGCTCGTTACGCTGTAATTGGTACCATCATATATAACGGATTCAGGAATAACCACCTCACCAAAGTATTTATTTGGATTATTGGTTACTTCTGCTTGCTTAGTTCGGACAACAAGATTGTAGTAAATGCCATCAATCTCCACGGCATCTGCATTCGCCATCATCGGCAGCAACATCATCAAGAGCAAAAGTAATTGTTTCTTCATAATAGTATTACTCATTTAGACTGCAAAGGTACTACAATAAACTCATATTACCTTCCTTTTGTTTAAGAAATGCACAAAAAAGTTGAAAGTCACCCCTGCGTCATCTTTAGATTTTTGGCTTAGGAAGACTGATTTCCAAATATTGTTTCTACCTTTGCAGAGAATAATAGAGAACGCACCTACTATAGAAGAACTTATTGCAGCCGTTCTGAACGATATTAGTCAGAAGGGCTTTTCTTCTGTAATGCCTTTCAGTGTTGGCTGTATAGAAGTCAGAATGTCCCAATTCGCAGATGCCAATGGAGTCGAACTTGCCAGCAACGAACTCTATATGAGTGCCAAACAACTACAGCACAGCATGCGTGCTTCAAAGAATGCCAAGGGACTGGTGGTAGATGCTTCAGAACTGATTGCTTTTCCGAAAAGGCGTTTTTCGATGGATCTATACTACGATGGCGAGTGCTTCATCTATACTAACGGACTATCGAAATTCATTGTCCATCCGAATTATAAGATGAAGATTAGTAGGGAACTTGTAGCAAAAGTCAACTTCATCACAGCTACAAAAGTGAAAGACCCAGCTGAATTTACATTACCCAAATATCGGAAAATATAAAAGCTGGCCACATGTGACCAGCTGTAATGGAGTGAGGGAAACCAAGCGGCAAGGTCGAATTGCTCATCATCTCTGTGTTGCCACAGCCATGCCACCGTTCCGCACATCGTGGCTCTACTTGGCTTCTCCTTTCACCATGCAAAGATAAGCCTTTTTTCTGAAACCAACAAACTTTTCATTTCTTTTTCTGTCGTTTTCTCCCTAAACAGTGAAATCTTCAAAAATGGATTGAGAAGCATGGTGTCGTGTCAGTTCTTTTACAAATAGTCCGTTTGTCAAGATAATTGGTCAAAAAAAACCTCGTCTGAAAGTCGCATTCTGGAGAAACGGGGTGGTCAAAAGGATAGGTTTGTGGAGAGGGAGGTGAGCGATGGGGTTGCAAGGAAATTGTTCCAAGGTTGCAAAAGCAATGCTTTTACACCCCCAAAAGCACTGCTCCTGGGTCGTCAAAGCTAAGCTCTATAGAGACAAAAGCTTAGCTTTGTTGAGCTCAACCCAAAGACTTTAGGGCAACAAACCTTAGCTTTTGCATCTCTTGGACAAAGCCGGGACAGGGAAATGATGCAGATGTTTTGGTAAGTATCTGATAATCAGCTACTTGCTAAAACAGCGAAATACTCGCATATTTCCGGTCGAGGGACACCTCGCTCGCAAATACGCGATTCTCCAGAGGGCAGTTGTCAAGGATTTTCATCGTTATTCTCTTTCTTGTGACAAAAGACTTCAAATACTCTTCTTTGTTGTCCCCTTCCTTCGGAAGCGATGTTTTTACGTTTCATAGCGACAATGATTTTTTGATTGTAATGCATGGTAATACAATGGCGATGTTGCGGATGAAATCCGCATAGAAGAGACGGGACCTGCTTAATGGAGATGGGGCACTGGGTAATGGAGGTGGGCATTGGGGCGGAGAGGCGGGGCACTGTAGGAAGATGAATCCGCTGAAAAGGAGGAACAGATATCGAAAAAACACGCTATTGTGGTGTCGTGTGCAAAATAAATGATTATCTTTGCAAATGAAAATGGTAATGGGATGTTGTCCCGTTACTTAACCGCAAATTTCATTTGCTGATGACCAACGAGAACTTAAGCAAACCAAGGAACGAGACATTCACGTGGTTGCAGCCAGGAACTTGGCGCAAGCCCTGTATTGTGCATGTGACGATGGTGGCCAATTCACGGCAGGCATTGTTCGGCAAACTTACGCATAATGGTTGTGAGGCTGTGGTGGAGAAGACACCGCTTGGTTGGGCTCTTATCAATCAGCAGCGAAGGTTATTGGCGTTGTGTCCAGAGATAAAGATTCTTGCTGATAAAGTGATGCCTGACCATCACCATATTGTGCTCCAGGTGCAGCGGACGATGCAACGGAGTATCAAGGAGGTGGTACGCGGATATATGCAAGGCTGCAAGGAGGAAGCCCGTAAACAGGGGTTCACAGAGAATCTTTATGATGCCCCACCATTCTATCGTGTGCTGACGCACAGGGGACAGCTGCACGCCATGATAGAATACGTGAAAGCGAATACTGAGCGGGCATGGTTGCGCAGACAGAATCCGGAGCTTTTTCGGATGCATCGCAAAACGGAAGTGTGTGGGCTTCTGTTTACTTCAATGGGAAATCACTTCTTGCTGGATTGGCCTGACAGACAATTGGTGGAAATAAGCCGAAGTGCCAGCGAAGAACAGATTACAAAGCGCCAAAAAGAGGTGATGGCGGCAGCACATAATGGAGCGGTGACCTATACGGCGGCAATCAGCAAGGGTGAGCGGAAGATTGCAAGAGCGGTGCGTGAGTATGGTTTCCCGCTGGTGGTGCTGCTCAACGATGGGTTTCCTGCAGAAGGATCGCCTCAAGAGCGCTTCTATAAACCTGGCGGGACTTATTTTGAGGCTTGTTCAAAGGGCAAGCTGTTGCTGATGGAGCCCGATGAGATAACTTTTTCCAATCCTGTTATAAAGACAGCCGTTGAAGAAACATTGCGGAAGAAGGCAGAGGAACGGCATTATGTCTATACAGAGATTCCTCCGGAATCGCAACGGTATAGGTTTGTGGCTTTGAATGAGATGGGGCGGATGTTTGTGGAGCGGTGAGACAACGGAGATGCTGCGGATGAAATCCGCAGAGAAGAGACGGGACACTGAAAAGAAGAGACGGGACATTGAAAAGGAGGGACGAGGCGTTACACGTGGCGGTCGCGCCCCAGCCATTTGTTGAGGCGGCGCAGGATGGAGCGGCCAATGTGTCGGAAGTTGCCGTAGCGGAGGTTCAGGAGGAGCTCTTCGAGTGAGCGGGCGACCTTCACCCAGGGATGGCCCCAGGCGTTGACGCGATAGAGGCGCAGGCGGTAGGCCAGATGCTCTACGACATAGCGGGGATGGCGCAGCGGGAACTGCAGCTCGTGACGCTGCATGGTGAAGATGCGGCGTAGTCCGCTGGGCATGGTGCGGAGTGCGGTGTAGTGGGTGGAGTCGTCGGTGGCTCCCACATTACTAATAAGGTTCACGCGCGGCATGATGGCCAGTCCGCTGTTGAGGAGCATGCACGACCAGAAGATGCTCTCGAAATACTGCTTGCCCGAGGCGCGGTGATCCTGGCACATCTTGAAAAAGTCGGAGCGCAGATGGCGTTCCTTGGCCAACAGGCGCAGCTGGCGCATGGCCTGTGGGTCGTCCATGAAGGCGTAGTCGCCCTGCCACTGGCTGACCACGCGTCGCCATGATGCCCATCCCCAGATGCTGAAGGCAGAGGTGAAGAAATAGTCTTCCTGTACGTCGGAGGTCTCTTCATCAACATTGAAGCCCGCAATCATCGTGATGCGCTCATCGTGCTCGTAGCGGTCGAGCATCTCCTTGCAGAAGGGGAAGAAGGTTTGTGAGGGAACGACGTCATCCTCCAGAACGATGCACTTGTCGGTAAGGGAGAACGCCCATGTATGCGACATGTAGCCCGAGGGGTCGCAGCCGTAGTTGCGCTCCTGGTAGAGGCGGTGTACCTCGCACTCCCAATCGATGTTCTCGTCGGCAACAATCTGTCGGCATGCCTCGATGCCGGGCAGGTCGCGCTCGTCACGCGGACCGTCCTGATAGAGGAATAGCCGTGCGGGGCGTGCCTGTCGTACCTGTTCAAACACCCGCTGGAAAGAGTCGGGACGGTTGAAGAACAGCATCAAGACAGATACATCAACGAGAGCGGACTTTTTATCGTTCATAGTGCATGATGAGGAGTTCAGGGAGTTCAAGGAGTTTCAGGGAGTTACAGACAATACCCAAAGGTAATCATACCTCTAACCTCTTACAAATTACATATACCCGAGCCAGCGCAGGATGTCGTTCAGGTTGGCTACCACCATGAGCAGCAGCACGAGGCCGAAGCCAAAGTACTCGGCACGGATGAGGAACTGTTCAGAGGGTTTGCGTCCCGTCACCATCTCGTAGATGAGGAAGAGCACATGCCCACCGTCGAGTGCCGGTATGGGCAGGATGTTCATGAAGGCGAGGATGTTGCTCAGGAATGCCGTCATCAGCCAGAAGGCGTGCCAGTCCCACATGGGCGGGAACATGCTGCCGATGGCACCAAATCCACCGAGCGACTTCGCTCCGTCGGAGCTGAAGAGGTATTTCAGGTCGCCCACGTAGCCCTTCAGCATATTCCATCCGTAGGCGATGCCGGCGGGGATGCTCTCCAAGAAGCTGT
>JAFSWU010000267.1 GCA_017444365.1 Prevotella sp. | reverse complement strand
GGCGGGCTTTGTGGGCAGCATATTTCTCCACAAAGTTCTCAAGGATATCTCCTACTCTCAATCCGTTTCGGCTAATCTTGTCGGTGTACGTCGGGCCAATACCCTTTCCTGTGGTGCCAACCTTGTTCTTGCCCTTCGAAGCCTCAATAGCGGCATCAAGCACACGATGGGTCGGCATGATCAGATGAGCTTTCTTCGAGATGTGTAAACGCGAGCGCAGGTTGTGACCGCTCTTTTCCAGCTCCTTTGCCTCAGCCATAAACAAGTCGGGAGCCAAGACAACACCATTTCCGATAATGTTCACCTTGCCACCCTGGAAAATTCCCGAAGGAATGCTTCTTAACACATATTTCTGTCCCTCGAACTCGAGTGTGTGCCCGGCATTGGGACCGCCCTGAAAGCGTGCCACCACATCATACTTGGGAGTAAGCACATCCACTACCTTACCTTTTCCTTCATCACCCCACTGCAATCCCAGCAGGACATCAACCTTTGTCGTGTTGTTCATTTTATGTCACGTTTTAGTTCTAAATTCTTTTCTTTTTCTTGTTTCGCATGGTTTTCGCCCGACAGGAGCTGCACGTACCATATATATAAAGAATAAATCGCTCTTTATGGAATCTACGAAATTTGGAATCTTTCAGAGCATTACTGACTTGTGGCAGTTGCACTTCAGTAAACTTACCGCAAGTGGCACAAACCTGATAGCAATGGTTTTCGTTGGCGTACCCCGCCTCATAAAACGTTTTTCCAGGAAACCTGTGTATAACCACAAGGCGCAGCTCGATGAAAAGTTTCAGGGTATTATACAATGTTGCACGACTCACTCTGAAGTTCTCCTTCTCCAAGTGGGCGTTCAGTTCTTCGAGCGTAAAATGACCATCGATACTATATGCGGCATCGAGAATCGCTAAGCGCTCAGGAGTTTTCCGAAGTTTGTTTGACTCCAGATATTCTGTCAGAACTTGTTTGACTGATTGCTTAATATTATTATCCATCAAAATGCGTCTTCACACAAAAACGCACAAAATTACTCATTTTTATCCACATACGTACAAAGTTTATTTATAAAAAAAACTAAAATAAAACTTTAGGACTTGGAAAACATTTCATCAAATTAGCATCATCATTCTGACAGTAACACTTTTATGGTTCATCCGACATTTCGAGTGATGATATGATAGAGAAGTGAAGAAAACCGCTGTTATTTTGTATATTTGAGTTTGCAAGAACAAATGTACAAAGATGAACAGCAGTTTTCTATATCATGCCTGGGGGCTCTACACCCTTGAATGCACCCGTGAGGAGTACAAAGGTAATACAATTATCTTGCATGTGCAAACAAAAGAGCGGATAAAGACGTGTCCGAGGTGCGGCAAGCGTCATTTTGTGAAGAACGGCTATCGTTTCCGTGACTTTGTTGGCCTGCCTATAGGCGGCAAGAAAGTGATAATCCGCATGAAGGTGCAGCGCTACAAGTGCAAGGATTGCGATTTCGACCAGCAGGAGCGGATTCCCTTTGCCACGGGCAGCCGCAGCTATACGCACCGCTTTGCAAAGTATGTGGTTGATCTGCTTCGTGGCATGACTCTACAGGATGTGTCGAATCATCTCGGTGTATCTTGGGACACGGTCAAGGAAATACACTCCACTTACCTTGAGCGACACTACAGCCCTCCTTCTCTGGAAGGTGTGGAGAATATCGGCATAGACGAGTTCGCCGTCCGCAAGGGGCATGTGTACAAGACCATCGTGGTGGATCTGGACAGCGGCAGGATACTGCATGTCGGAGACGGCAAGGGGACGGATGCCCTGACAGGATTCTGGAGGAAAGTCAAGCGCAAGGGCGTAAGGATAAGGCATGTGGCAACGGACCTGTCAACGGCATTCATGGCGTCCGTCATGGAGAACTGCCCGGAAGCGACATTGGTGTTCGACCATTTCCATGTCGTCAAGCTGATGAACGAGAAACTGGATGATATCAGACGGAAAGCATATAGCATGGAGAAGGACGTGAACAGGAGAAAGGTGCTCAAGGGGACAAGGTATCTGCTGTTAGGCAATGGTGCTATTAACACAAGTAAAATTTCGTCTAAAAAGCTATAAATCAATAACATACGACATTACAAACCCCTCTGCCCCCAAGAAGCCGAAGCTCGGCAGAGGCACAGAATGTATCCAAATCCTGCTCTCGCAGGTATCAGAAAACATGCAAGAACCCATCGTAACGATGTTCTTCCCCGTCCATGGCGCACAAATCAGCGCTTCGGCAAACTAAGAACATTGCTTTCAAGAGCTCAAAAGCATGCTTCAAGGAGGTAGAAACACAGCTTTCTGAACCTTATTACCTATCATTTCCCTCATTCCTTCACAAACTGCAGGGTGTAGGTTTTGCTCTTTCCGAGGAAGCTGCACTTGATGATGGCGCAGTCGGTGGCAGAGGCAGGCTGCTGCACGATGTCGATGCGCACGGCGGGATTGGAGGCTGTGGCGGCAACGACAGGACGCTGGGAGGTGGCGCGGCAGGTGGCGCGATAGTGAGTGCAGTCGGTATAGCCGTTGTCCTCGGTAGAGGGCTCAGGAATGGCGGGCAGAGCCACGGGAACGCCATCGGCGGTGATGGTGACGACGGGGGCCTGAGGTGCCGTCAGGGGAGCTCCCTTGCGACTGAAGCCCAGTCCCCGCAGCCGACAGCTGGCTCCGTGGGAGGCAACGAGATAGAGGGCATGCTTGCCGTCGAGACGATCTACGACGGATGCCACGTCGAGGGTGTAGCGCGAGAGCCGTCCTGCGCTTCCTGCGGGAATGGTGATGTCGCCAAGCTTGCGTCCGTGCCAGTACTGGTTACCCCAGGGTGCGTCCATCCACACGCTGAGGGTGAACGTCTCGGCGGTAGTGGGCTCAAGGAAGATGTCGAGCTGCGTCTGGTTGCCGCGTGCCGTTCCCTCGAAGGCGGGCAGTCCGAGCTGCGACTGCTGGAGTCCTCCGAAGCCGAAGTACTTGAATCCCACGATGGCATCGCCCGTCATGTCCACGTCCATGTGATTGTCCCACACGTCGTAGCTGTCTTGCTGCACAGCCCCCTGCGAGAGGTAGCAGGCATAACCCGCGGAGTAGTAGCGGTAGGGCGGCATGCCGAAGAGCTGGAATCCCTCGCTGGTGACCTCCGCTCCGCGATATACATGTCCGTCGGCGGCAGCTGCCTGCCAAAAATGATTCGGCGCATAGGGGTCGTAGGCGGTGATGACCACTCGCCCACCCTCGCTGACGGGCTTCTCGTCGCTCTGCACGCTCACGGGTGCCACCATGCTCTGGCGGGCGAATCCGAAGCCGCGGGGCGGACGATGGTAGAACACGTACCACTGTCCGTTGATGAGCTGCATGGAGCCGTGGGTGTTGTGTCCGGCATTGGTGGTGATGAGCCGCGAGCCGTCTTCATTGGGCACAACGCCGCGCGAATCCACCAGCACGCCTCCGCTTCTCCAGGGGCCGAGGGGTGTGTCGGCATAGGCATAGCGCAGGGTGGAGTTGGAGCTGGGCAGTCCGTACTCCTTACCGGAATAGCCGGAGTAGATCATGACATATTTATTGCCAATCTGCCGGATGGACGATGCCTCGAAGAAGGCGAAGTCGGAAGGTTTCTGATCGCTGTAGAGGGCTGGATAGGTGGTTCCCTGCGGGTCGCGCACGGAGCCGTCGGGGGTGCAGGCGGGAAGGAAGAAGGGGATGACCTCGGTTCCAGGGCGCGGGGTACACATGGTGTTGGGGTCGAGCTGGGCTGCCGACGAGCGTTGGAAGCCCCAGAAGCCGTAGGCACGGAAGCCCGTGGCATGATCGGGGTCGGAGGGGTCGCTGACAGGTTCTATGAACACGGAGGGGTCGAAGCCCAGCATGCTGCCCTCGGTGGTACGCAGGCCGTCGGCAGAGAGGTTCACGGGGGTGAAGGGCCCGTCGGGGCGGTCGGAACGGCACACCATCGCCTCGCGTTGCCATCCGCGGCTATGGGGATAGAGGTAGTACTGGCGAGTGCCGTCGGGACGGTTCACCTCCACGAGGTCGGGAGCGTACATCACGTCCCATTTCTGCTGCGCCTCGTAGGTGAAGAGCGGCCCCTCGTCGCGCCAGTTTGTGAGGTCTTCAACAGGTGCCGACCACATGCGGATGTCGGCTCCGCAGTAGCTGGTCATACGCGTGTCGTGCGAACCGATTACATACACGCGATACTTGCCGGCGTTGTCGGGGTCTTCGAACACACGCGGCTCCCCGTCGGGCACGTGCTCCCAAAGTGGCAGATAGGGATTGCCCGTACCCACGAGGGCACGGCTCTGCTCGGCCAGCATCTGGTTGCGCATCCATTGGGCGGCATAGTCGCCCATCGCCTGATAGCCCTGGGGATTCAGGTGGAGCCAGTCGGTCTGCCAGGCTGCCGAGAGCTGCGAGGGTGCGAGCGGGTCGCGCACAAGGGCATCGAAGTCGATGATGCCGTCGAACTCGCCGCTGGTGCGAATCCATTCGTTCACGGTCTGACGGGTGGCCTCGCGGAAGGGCGACCAGTAGAAGCTGCGGCCCATGGGCGAGAGCGTGGCACCATACACCTGCTTGCCGTGGGCGTGACCCTTGCGGATGAACTGCCGGTAGGCAGCGATGAGGTCGGCGGCGGTGAGCTCGCCTTGGGTGCTGTTGCCGACATCGTTGATGCCCTCGAAGATGATGATGCGAGAAACACCCGCCTGCGCCAGGATGTCGCGGTCGAAACGCTTCACGGCAGATTCACTCAGTCCGCCCCGCACCACGCAGTTGCCGCCGATGCCGAGGTTGAGCACCCCCATCTCGCCGTTCAGGGCTTCTGCCAAGCGGTCTGTCCATCGGTCTTGCGCGTCGGTGGTGCTACCGCGTCCGTCGGTAATGGAATTGCCCAGCACGGCAACGGCCTCACCCTTGGAGATCACGTCGATGGCGGCAATGTTGTACCAATGGGCCACCTGCTCCGATGTGGTAAAGGGAGCCTTGGGCACAGACACGCCCGGCATGATATACGATGTGGTACGCGAGCCGCGATGAGAGGTGGCGTTCTGGGGTACACGTCCGTAGCTGATGGTAATGGAAAGGCGTTGCAGGGGTTTCAACGAATACTTGAGCGCATCAGACGTAACCGCCTGACCCGCAGCTATTGTAACCATTCGCTTCCCCTGGAACGACAGATAGCGGGCCGTAGCCGCATCGATGGCTTCGCCCTCGGCAGCATCGGCAATATAGACCGACTTGATTTCCACCGGCTCGGCACTCATCTCATTCGACAGCCTCAACCTGAGCGTCTCGCCTCCCAAAGAGACATGCACGACCTGGCGAAGCGAGCAGTCGGAGAGGTTGGTTGTCTGGGGCATGTCGGCCACACCCGTGTACTCGGCAGCGGCTGCCCAGGTTCCTACCCAGGTGTCGGCCATCGGTTTTGCCTGGGCAGCAAGAGCCAGCAGGCAAGTCATCATTAGCAATGGTTTCTTCATCATGTTTGAGTTCATTCAATTTTCCGGGCACAAAGTTAAGCATAAAGAACAGCATAGCGCAAAGATTTTGTTTCACAAATATTCAAAAACGTTTCATCTGTCGTGAAAAATATGTATCTTTGCACGTTAAACCTGAACTTATGAAACGAATCATCAAGATAATCACCCTCGGCCTCTGCCTCTTCTCCGCACAGAGAACAACGGCGGCAGAAGCACGATTCTATACCTCAGAACAATTGTCGAGCAGCAGCGTGCGCGACATTTGCCAAGACCGCTACGGATTCATCTGGATCGGCACAGAACTCGGACTGAACCGCTTCGACGGCTATCACTTCGTGAACTTCTTCCACAACCGGCGCAACTCCCTGTCGATAACCGACAACCAGGTGAACAGCTTCCTGACCGACCGCGAAGGACGCTTCTGGATTGGTTTCGGAAAGGGGGCGGCACGCTACGACTACCCCACGGAGCGGTTCATCCGTTGCCGGTTCCCACGTGACATCGAGCCGCGTGTGAACGCCATCGTTCAGAACCACCAGGGCGACATCTTCTTCGGAACGGCCGGCTACGGACTCTACATGCTCCCCCACGGACAGCAGGACGGCGTGCTCACAGGCGTGGAGGGTACCGACCCCTTCATCACCCACCTGTTCATAGACCCCAAGGGCCGCCTGTTCTGCTCCACCCCCGACGCAGGATTCGACATCTACAGCGTGAAGGAAGGAAAGCTCTCAGCCCGCCGCCATATCGACACCCCCTGCGGCACGCCCGTTGCCTTCGTGCAACGCGACGCACGTACCCTTTTGGTGGTATGCCAGCGAGGCATTCTGAGCTACGACAACAAGACGGGCATCGTCGGCAGGGCCCCCTACAGCTTTCCCGTGGAAGGGGAGGTGATGATCAGTAGTGCCACAATCTGCCGCGACGGTTCCCTGCTCATCGGCACATCGGGACACGGAATGATCCGGTTCGACAAAGGGTCCTACGCAGGCCGGCAGGAAAAACTCATGGCTGGCACACGGTCGCTCTCGACAGCTTCCGTCAACAGCATCCTCGAAGACAAAGACCGCAACCTGTGGCTCTGCTGTGCCAACAAGGGCGTGCTGCTCACCACGCAGCAGAAACCGCTGTTCGACAGCTGGAGCTTCTCGCAGCAAGGAAGAAGCCTCGCCAAGCGCATCGCCTCGATTACCGACGACGGCGCAGGAGGAGCCTGGTGTGCCGTGTGGCAGGACAACATCTACCACCTCGGTGCCGACGGAACCATCACTCCGAGCCCCCACCCTGCGGTAGCCCCCTCGCTTCTCTACCGCGACCCATCGGGACAATACTGGATGGGAGCCGACAACACCCTCTACCGCTACTCTCCCCAAACGGGAAAGGTCCTTCACGAGAAAACCTTTGAAGGCGCGGAGATAGGCTGCATCACTATCGGAGCCAACGGACTGCTCTACGTGTCGGTCTTTGGCAACGGCTTCTATGAGTACGACACCCACAGCCGCCAAGCCCGCTTGTTCAACATGAACACGGAGAGCCCCACAGGAAAACTCAACAACGACTGGGTGAGCCACATGCTGGTTGACAGGAAGGGAATGCTCTGGCTCTCCACCTCCTACGGACTCTCGTGCATGGACACCCGCACCCACCGGTTCAACGCCCTGGGCTTCGACATCCTCCTGAGAGGCATCTCCTGCGGACCACTCTGCGAAATGCCCAACGGCGACATCGTGGTGGGAACCAACGACGGACTCTATCGCTATGACCGCAAGGAAAACAAGATACAGCCCTTCCCGGGTGCCGAAGTGATGGACAACAAAGCCTTCTGCGCCATCGTGTGCGACAAGCAGGGCGACCTGTGGATTAGCACCTCGCGCGGCATCTGGCACTATAAACAAAAGGAAAAGACATTCATCAGCCACATCAACGGCAACGGACTCGTCACAGGCGAATACACCAACGGAGCCGTCATACAATATGCCGACGGGCACATCGCCTTCGGACACGGCGACGGCATCACCATCTTCCAGCCTGCACAGGTGAAGAATGCCGACCGGCTGCTGCCACCCGTACAGCTCACGCGCTTCCTGCCGCCACATTTCTCATTCCTCCTTCCACCTTCCACATTCCACATTCCTCATTCCTCATTTCTCATTCCTCATTCCTCCATCTCCCTTCCCCACGACGAGAACACATTCACCATCGAACTCTCGCTGCTCAACTACAGGAATGCCGACCACATCAACTTCCAATACCGCATCAACGACGGACAATGGATCTCTACCGGAGAGGGCATCAACACCATCACCTTCAACAAGATGAAGCCCGGCAACTACCGCATCGAGGTGAGAGCCGAGGAAAACGGCAACTACTCCACCGAGAACTACATACTCAACGTATGCATCAACGCGCCCTGGTATCTCACCATCTGGGCCTACATTGTATATGCCCTGCTCGCCATCGCCATTGCAGTCCTGGTCTTCCGCAGCTACTCAAGGCGCAAGAAAGCTGAACTGGATGAAGAGAAGATGCGATTCCTCATGAACGCCACACACGACATCCGCTCGCCGCTCACCCTCATCATGGCACCCCTGAAGAAACTCAAAAACGGAAAACAGGAAGACTTCCTGCCTGCCATCGAAACCATCGAGCACAATGCAAACAGGCTGATGCTGCTCGTCAACCAAATCCTCGACGAAAGGAAGATCGACAAAAACCTCATGCAGATACATTGCAGCGAGACCAATCTTGCCGACTTCATCAACGGAGTGTGCCAACTGTATCTCTATAACGCGCAGCAACGCAACATCACCTTCACATGCGAACACCCCGAAGAGCCCATCACGGCTTGGATAGACCGCATTCAGTTCGACAAAGTCATCTCCAACCTCCTGTCAAACGCCTTCAAATATACCTCTGACGGAGGGACGATAACCATCAGGCTATCAGAAACTTCCAACAACATCATCATATCCGTCACAGACACGGGAGAAGGATTCAAGGAAGAGAAGACCGACCGACTCTTCGAGCGGTTCTATCAAGGCAAGACAAGCGAGATGAAGGGCATACAGGGAACAGGTATCGGACTGAACCTGGCCCGCTCCATCGTGCTGTTGCATGGCGGAAAAATCGTGGCTGCCAACCGCAAGGACGGACAGCAAGGAGCCGTGTTCACCATCACCCTGCCCCAAGGCAACAGCCACCTGAAACCCGAGCAGATTGTGGAACAGCCATCCCCCTCCCCTCATTCCTCATTCCACACTCCCCATTCCTCATTCCACACTCCTCATTCCTCATTCCACACTCCTCATTCCTCATTCCACACTCCCCATTCCATCATCAGAATCATGGTGGTTGATGACGACAAAGACCTCGCCGACTACCTCATCGCTGAGCTCTCTCCCTGGTACAAGTTCTTCTACCAGCCCAACGGCAAGGAGGCCCTCAAGGAACTGCTTACCCAGCCTGGGATGTACGACCTGGTCATCAGCGACGTAATGATGCCCGAGATGGACGGCATCACCCTGCTCAAACGAATCAAGCAGAACCCCAACATCAGCGAGCTCCCCGTCATCCTGCTCACCTCGAAGTCGGAAATCGAGAACAGGCTCGAAGGCCTGCGCTATGGTGCCGATGCCTACATCCCCAAGCCATTCAACCTGGAGGAGGTTCACCTGCAGATTGACAACCTCATTGACAACGTGCGCCGCATGCGCGGAAAGTTCAGCGGAGCCCAGCAACAGGAGGACAAGGTGGAGCAGGTGGAGATGAAGAGCAACGACGAAGCCCTTATGGAGCGCGTCATGAGGTCGGTCAACAAGAACATGGGAAATGCCGACTTCAACGTTGACCAGTTGGCCCAGGACGTAGGGCTCAGCCGTGCCCAGCTCCACCGCAAGATGAAGGAGATAACAGGTCTGTCAACTGGAAAGTTCATCCGCAACATCCGCATGGACCAAGCCGCGAAACTCATCAAGCAAGGACACGTCAACATCGCACAGGTGGCCTATAGCGTGGGGTTCAACGAACAGGCCCACTTCTCTACTGTCTTCAAGACCTACTACGGCATGACACCCACGGAATATGCCGAGAAACACAAGGAAGAATAGCCTTTCAAAGCCCTATTCTACAGGGGTGAAACGTTTTTCAAGTCATATGAAACGTTTTTGTAAACCACCTGTCATAGAAAAGCTGTAATTTTGCAGCGTAATCTATAAAACGCGATTTCTATGAAAGGTATTACAAAGAAAGCACTAATGATGCTAATGGCAATCTTTTCGGTTGCCGAGTTGAGCGCAGAGACAGATCCCAACTTCTACATCTACCTCTGCTTTGGACAGTCTAATATGGAAGGAGCCGCTAAGCCCGAGACGCAAGACCTTGAAGGCATCAGCGACCGCTTCCTGATGATGGCAGCCGTAGATGACGCACAACGCAACCGGAAAATGGGAGAATGGTACAAAGCCATCCCACCCCTCTGCCGAGAACATACCGGACTGACACCCGTTGATTACTTCGGACGTGCCATGACCAAGACCCTCCCCGACAGCATACGCGTGGGAGTCATCGTCGTAGCCATTGGAGGCATCCACATCGAAGGCTTCATGCCCGACAGCATACGCAACTACGTGGAAAAAGCTCCGTCGTGGATGAAGCCCATGCTCAAAGCCTACAACGACAACCCCTACCAGCACCTTGTCTCTCTCGCACGTAAGGCACAGGAGAGTGGTGTCATCAAAGGCGTACTCATACACCAGGGAGAATCGAACACGGGCAACCCCACATGGGCAGCACACGTGCAGCAGGTTTACGACCGGCTACTGGGCGACCTCCAACTGAAGCCCGAGGAGACACCCCTGCTGGCAGGCGAGGTGGTAAGGGCCAACGGCAAAGGACTCTGCTTAGCCATGAACCGACAAATTGACGAACTGCCGCAAACCATCCACACAGCCCATGTGGTTTCTTCCGAGGGATGCACCAGCGGCCCCGACAACCTGCATTTCGATGCCGCCGGCTACCGCGAGCTGGGAACCCGCTATGGTGAGAAGATGCTCTCGCTGCTGAACTACGAGGTCAAGAAGCCGATTGTGATTCCAGCAGATGCCGTTACGGCTGAGACTACCATCCCAGGAAACGATTTTCCCAAAGTCGATTCTGAACGCAGAGCCTACGTACGCCTCTTCGCCCCACAAGCCAAGCGCGTGGAACTGGACATCTGCGGCAAGACCTACGACATGCAACGCGATGAAAAAGGCCTTTGGACAGGAGTCAGCGACCCGCTGGTGGTGGGTTTCCACTACTATTTCCTGAAAGTGGATGGTGTATCGGTCGTAGATCCTGCCACAGAGACCTTCTTCGGATGCTGCCGACAGTCGGGCGGCATCGAGATTCCTGAGGGAGCGGAAGGCGACTACTACCGTCCGCAACAGGATGTGCCCCACGGACAGGTGCGCAGCATCTACTACTACGCCAAGGCAACGAATGAATGGCGCCACGCGATGGTATATACCCCCGCCCTCTATGAGACCAAGCAGAAACAACGTTTCCCCGTGCTCTACCTGCAACACGGCATGGGCGAGGACGAGACAGGATGGAGCAAGCAGGGACACATGCAGCACATCATGGACAACCTGATTGCCAAGGGCGAGGCCGTACCGATGATTGTCGTCATGGAAAGCGGCGACGTGAAGGCTCCCTTCCGAGGCGGCGACAACCGAGCCGGACGCAGTCAGTATGGTGCCACGTTCTACAGCATTATGACCGAAGACCTCATCCCCTATATCGACACCAACTTCCGCACGCTCAGCGACCGCGACAATCGGGCGATGGCAGGACTCTCCTGGGGCGGTCATCAGACCTTCGACCTGGTGATGGGCAACATGGACAAGTTTGCCTGGATGGGAGGATTCAGCGGAGCCATCTTCGGATTCGATATCGACAAGACCTACGACGGCGCGTTCAAGAACGCCACCGAGTTCAACAAAAAGATTCACTACCTCTTCCTGAGCTGCGGCTCCGAGGAGAACTTCGGAACAGGAAACCTCGTGAAGACCCTGCGCGATGCCGGTATCAACGTGGATCACTACGTATCGCCTGGCACCCACCACGAATGGCTCACCTGGCGACGCTCACTCCGTCAGTTCGTACCCCACCTGTTTCAGAAACACTAAGGTTCCACACATATAAAATGAATACCGTACTTACAATAATACCGTACATCTGATGAAAAGAATTTCAAATATCATTCTTGGCCTATTGCTGACACTAACAGCCTCAGCCTCCAATATCGTTAACCCGATGACGTGGTCGGACTGCCCTGACCCCGATGTCATCCGAGTGGGCGACACTTTCTATATGGTAACCACCACCATGCACCTCATGCCAGGTGCCCCCGTGATGCGTTCCAAGGACTTGGTGCATTGGGAAACCGTCAGCTATGTGTTCGACCGTCTGACAGACTCCCCCCGCTACGACCTGCAGGGAGGTACCGTCTATGGACGAGGCCAATGGGCAACCGCCTTGAAGTACCACAAGGGGAAGTTCTACGCCCTCTTCTCGCCCAATGAAGGCGGACCGATGGGTAACACCTATATCTATACCACCGATGACCCAACGGGCAAGTGGACACTGGTGTCGCGGCTTCGCCACTTCCACGACTGTGCCCTGTTCTTCGATGATGACGACCGCGTATATGTGATCTATGGAACAGGCGAGATGATGGAACTCAAACAAGACCTCTCTGACGTAATCGAGGGCTCTCATCGCCAGCTCTTCCAAAGAGAAGCCGACGAGACGGGACTCTTAGAGGGGTCGCGCATGATCAAGCACAACGGACACTACTACCTGCTGATGATTTCCCACGTATATGCCCCTGGCCGCCATCGTCGTGAGGTGTGCTATCGGGCCGACAACATACAGGGACCTTACGAGAAACAGGTGATTTTGGAAGCCGACTACGGCGGATTCCCCTATATCGGACAGGGAACGATTGTCGATGATGCCGAGGGCAACTGGTATGGCATCATCTTCCAAGACCGCGGAGCCGTGGGACGCGTGCTCACCCTGGAACCCTGCCATTGGCGTAACGGATGGCCGATGCTGGGCGACGAGAATGGAAGGATTCCCACCCTCATCGATGCCTCATGGCTGAAACCGCTGAAGGGACATGAGAACGAAGTGTGCGAGCTCGTGCAGAGCGATGACTTCACGTCTTCGCAACTCAAATATTGCTGGCAATGGAACCACAACCCCAACGACAATGCTTGGTCGCTCACGGAGCGAAAGGGATGGCTGCGACTGAAGACCAGCCGCGTGGTACCTGACCTCTTCCAGGCTCCGAACACGCTGACTCAGCGCATGGAGGGTCCGACGTGTAGCGGAATCGTCTGCATTGACTACTCACACATGAAGGACGGCGACTGCGCTGGCTTCTCGGCCTTCAATGGCAACTGCGGTGTGCTGAGCGTGAAGCGTGTGGGGAAGAACTATTATCTGGAATTGAGCGAGCAGTCGGTACAACTGTCGGATCGTGAGAAGACTGTCACCAAGGTGAATGAGAAGATGATCACGGGCATTGCCCTCACCCCGCTCTATCCCAAGGCTAAGAACATCTGGCTGCGCATCGATGCCGACTTCCGCGTGGGCAAAGACTTGGCCACGTTCTTCTACAGCCTCGACGGAAAGCAATGGGAGGCCATAGGCACGCCCTTCAAGATGCGATATGACTACCGCCGCCTCTTCATGGGATCGCGCTTTGCCATCTTCAACTATGCCACCCGTCAGACAGGCGGATATATTGATGTTGACGAGTTCACTTACAACAGAACAGCTGAGCAGCCGGTGATGGAACAGAAGGCCCTATCGCCCAACAAGCACCTATCGATAGAGCAGAATGTCACCAACGGCTACATGGTATGCTACGACGACAAGAAGGTGATGGAGATTCCCGCATTCGGTTTGGGCGACGTTTGCCATCCGTCCAAGGAATGGCGCTTCGTCAGAACCGTCAAGGAAGACTACCGGATGATTGCCGGCAAACGCCTTCATTGCACCAACGAGGCCAACGAATACACCATGCAACAGAACGACAACGTGCGCCTTGTGATGCGCCTCTACAACGACGGACTAGCCTTCCGCTACGAGGTGGCGGGGCTTGCCGGACAATCCATTCCCAAGGAGCAGACCACCTTCCGCATTCCAGAGGGGACACGCCGCTGGATGCTGCAATGGAGCGACGGCTACGAGGGATTCTTCCCCTTAACGACCACCTCTGACGTGAAGACTTTGGGAGGCTTTGGCGGTTCGGTAGTAACCGACAAGACCAACACCCACTGGGGCTATCCGTTGCTGATGGAACCCACAGATGGAGTCTTTGCCCTCATCAGCGAGACCAACATCGAGCGACAGCAGAGTGCTTCGAGCCTGCACAATCAAGGTGAGCTGTTCCGTGTAGTACCCGATGCGAATGAGACCCTTATGTCCGACACCTGGCATACCCCCTGGCGTGTCATCATCGTCGGCAACCTGTCGGATATCGTTGAGTCAACACTCATAACCGATGTGAGCAAGCCCAACCAGATTGGCGACACGAAATGGATTGAGCCAGGCGTGGTATCATGGATCTACTGGGCCTACAACCACGGCTCCAACGACTACAATATCATTAAGAAATATGTGGATATGGCTGTTGCGCTACACCTGCCCTACGTGCTCATCGATGCCGAATGGGACGAGATGGACAAGGTGGCCTCCAACGAAGGCAAGACCATTGAGGATGCCGTGGCCTATGCCAACAGCAAGGGTGTGAAGCCGCTCATCTGGTATAACTCTTCCGTAGGATGGGTTGACGGAGCCCCTGGTCCGAAGTTCCGCCTAAACAAGCCCGAGGATCGCGAGAAGGAGTTTGCCTGGTGCGAGAAGATGGGTGTGGCAGGAGTGAAGATAGACTTCTTCTCAGGCGACAACCTGAAGAACATGGAGTATTGTCAGGATTTGCTGGAGAGTGCCGCCCGCCATCACCTGCTTGTCAACTTCCACGGAGCAAGCATTCCCCACGGTTGGCAGCGCACCTATCCCAATCTGCTTTCCACAGAGGGCGTGTATGGTGCCGAGTGGTATAACAACGTGCCGACATTCACCACCCGTGCTGCCAGCCACAATGCCACCCTTCCCTTTACTCGCAACGTGATTGGACCAATGGACTACACCCCTTGCGCCTTCTCTGACTCGCAGCACCCCCACATCACCACCCATGCCCATGAGTTGGCTTTGACCGTATTGTTTGAGAGTGGCCTGCAACATATCGCAGACCGCCCAGAGAGTCTGCTCAGCCAGCCCGAGGAAGTAAAAGACTTCTTCGGCCAGCTTCCTACCGTATGGGATGAGACCCGTCTGCTCTCAGGCTATCCTGGTGAGTATGTTGTGATGGCCCGTCGCAGCGGCAATACCTGGTACGTAGCCGGTATCAATGGAACGGACAATCCAAAAGAGGTGAGCCTGCAATTAGACAAGCTCAACATCCAGGCAGAGAGCGCCACATGGTTCCTCGATGGTAACGATGCCAAGCATCCCTGGGACATCCGTACGACATCACCCTCCACATTCAACACGCCACAGTCCACACTCCTTGCTCCATGCGGAGGATTTGTGTTGGTCTGCAAGGAAAAGTAAAAAAGTAAAAAGGTAAAAAAAAGATATGAACATCAAGAATCATACGCTGACGAAGACGGTCTTCGCTCTCTTCGCCCTACTCGCTCCCCTCTCCTCTGCTGCACAGAATCCCATCGTGCAGACGTGGTTCACGACAGACCCCGCCCCCATGGTTCACGATGGAACCATGTATGTCTATACGGGTCACGACGAAGACGGAGCCGACTTCTTCTGGATGCAGGAATGGCGCGTCTATTCCTCTCTGGACATGGTGAACTGGACCGACCACGGGTCACCCTTGGCGTTGGAGTCCTTCTCCTGGGCTGACG
>JAFSWU010000266.1 GCA_017444365.1 Prevotella sp. | reverse complement strand
CCTACGGTAGCTGAGACCGTAGAGAAAATGTTACCGGCCAGCTGCATGCCGTCGCCGGAATCGCCGGAGAAGCGTACCACCACTTGCTCCAGCTCTTTCACTTCGAGTTTTTCTGTCATGTTTATGGTATTAATATGATAGACTTTTTCGTTGAACTTGTTAAATAGGCTGCAAAGGTACACATAAAGTTGTAACCGCAAAAGAAAAAGTGGAAAAAACATTGTTTTCTTTCCACTTTATCCGTGTTTTTTACTGGATTTCAACGCTTAACGTCTTCCTGATGTCGGACGAAGAGGTGCCTACGAAGAGATGATAGCGCCCCGGGTCGGTCACCCATCGGTGGGTATTGACGTCGTAGTATTTGAAGTCGTCTGGGCAGAGTGTCAGCGTCACCGTGCGCTGTTCACCCGGTTGGAGCATCACTTTCTCGAAGTTCTTCAGTTCCTTCTTCGGGCGCAGCACAGGGCTCTCACCGTCTTTGCCCACATAGAGCTGTACCACCTCGGCACCGGCCATCGTGCCTGTGTTCGTTACGGTGAGCGACAGGCTAATGTCGCCCCGCTTGTCGTCCCTGCCGACGATGGGTTCCGACAGGCTGAACGTGGTGTACGACAGTCCGTAGCCGAAGGGATAGAGGGGCTGCGTGCCCTTCTCTTCGTAGCCTCGATAGCCGATGAAGACGCCCTCCGTCCATGCCACATGCTGGTGTCCCTGGTCGGAGTAGGTCCGGAACGACGGATTGTCTTCCGCCCGCCGCTCGAAGGTCATCGGCAGTTTGCCGCTGGGGCTGAGCTTGCCGAATAGCATGTCGGCCAGAGCGCGGCCGCCCTCTTGTCCGCTATACCATGCCCAGACGAGACCTTTCAGCTGTGGCTGCCAGTGGCTGCTCTCTACGTTGCCGCCGGCATTGATCACACCGATGGTCGGCACACCGCTGCGGGCAACCAGTTGCATCAGTTCCTCGCGCTCAGCCTCAAGGGCAAACGTGCGGTCGCTGCCCTCCGATTCGAGGTTCTTGTTGAATCCCTCGCAGGCGATGATGAGGTCGTAGGCACCCATCTGCTGGCGGATGCGCTCTTTCCCTTCGGGGTCAACCCTGCACAGGCGAAACTCGATGTCGGCCAGTCCACCCTGCTGATAGTATTCTATCTCGGCACGATACACCCGCCCGGCCTCCAGCCGCTTCTGTTGCTTGCGCCATCGGGTGGCCCCGTCGTTCCAGTCGTCGACGATGCGTTCGCCGTCAATGCTGAGTCGGAATCCATCGTCGCCACCCACCATGAGGATGTAGTCGCCCGTCTCTCCGACGCTAATCCACGTCTGATAGCGAGCCGAGAACGGTCCATCGGGATTCATTTTCTTGACGGGGCGTGCCACCCAAGGCGACTTCAGCTGCCGTTCCGTCCGGCTGGCGAGAGGCGTTCCTTCCATTACCTTATTGTTATAATAGGTGGCGGCGAACCCCTTCTTCTTCAGTTTCGTATCGGCAAAGCAACACTGTTCGGTCACGTTGGGGTTGATTTCCGGATTGAGCAGGTCGAGCTGAATGCCCCGTTGGCGGCAAGCCTCGCGCAGCCCGTCGTAGGGTGTCGTGCTGCGGAAGGGCGTAACGTTGCTGCTTCCGCCGCCGTAGACATACTCGCTGGCGTTGTGTCCTGTCAGGCAGATGCGCTTCACTCTGGGGCCGATGGGCAGGATGCCATCCTCGTTTTTCAGCAGCACGAAGCCCTCTGCCGCCACGTCGTAGGCTGTCTGGGCACTCTCAGCGTTGTCTAAGGCTGTCGTCTTGTCGGCCTCGGTATGGCTGAAGAGGTCGAAGTAGAAGCACGTGCGCAGGATGTTCAGCACCTTCTCGTCGACCATCTGCTCCGTCAGACGGCCCTCTTCTATCAGCGGGCGAACCTTCTCGGGCGTCATCACACTGCCGCCGGGCATCTCGATGTCCACTCCGTCGCTCACCATCAGGTCGGTATGGTGGGCAGCCCCCCAGTCTGTCATCGTCAGGAAAGGATATTGCCACTGGCCCCTGAGCAGCTGGTGCATCAGCCAGCGGTTCTCTGCCGTCCATGTGCCGTTGATGCGATTGTAGCTCGACATGATGGATCCCACCTTGGCTTTCTCCACGGCATGGCGGAAGGCAGGCAGGTAAATCTCGTGCATCGTGCGCTCGTCGACATCGGCGCTGATGGTGTAGCGGTCGGTCTCAGGATTGTTGGCGGCAAAGTGTTTGATACAGGCGATGACGCCGGGATTCTCTTGCACGCCCGTGATATAGGCTCCCGCCATCTGTGCCGCGAGGTACGGATCTTCGCCCATATACTCGAAGTTGCGGGCGTTGAGCGGCGAGCGATAGATGTTGACGGCCGGTCCGAGAATGATGTTGACGCCGCGGGCCCGGCTGTCGCGCCCCAGAGCATAGCCGTATTCATGGGCCAGCTGTCGGTTCCAGGTGGCGGCGAGCATCACTGTGGCGGGAAAGGCCGTGCTCGAGGCTTGTCGCACGCCCACTGGTCCGTCGGACATGTGAACCTTCGGGATGCCCAGTCGTTCGATGGGTCGGATGTCGAAACCGGCGCCGTCGATGAGCGAGAGCTTCTCGTCGAGCGTCATCTGTTGTAATGTCTGCCGGGCCTTCATGTCGGCCTGGGCCAGCTTGTCTTGCCCCATTGTCGGCACGAGTTGTGCCAGCAGGAGCAGGGTCAGCATGCTGTTTTTTAGGGAATTCGTCATGTTTGTTGGTTTTTTGTCGGTGCAAATATACAACAAAAACATGACAACACCAAACTTTTTCGCCTTTACTCTACATCTGTCGCAAAAGAAGCTGCCTGTACCAGCTGTCGTGCTAAACTGTGGTACTTGCACTACCAGACTGTGGTACTCACAGTACCAGACTATGGTACTCACAGTACCAAACTGTGGTAGCCACGCTACCAAACTGTGGTACTGCCACTAAAACTGTAGTTTAACGATTTTAGTTGACTACTTATGGTCTTACTCACGATAAGGGTTGACCCGGGTTAAACTTAATTTTAATTCACGTTGACTCGACTTTACGTTAGTCATAAATAGGGTTTACATCAATACTTCGAGACAAGGGAGACGGGGCTGGGCAGCCCTTCTCTGCCTCTTGTTCCGGTCTCGCTCTGTAGCAAGACACATTATTTTATACCCATAAAATCGCTTAGTGGTCTTATCTTCGCTCTGAATGTATTCTTGTTCTCTTTAAGGTCAGGATAGTATTTACACGGCATTGCCTTAGTTGGGTCAAAGTGAAGCACAACGTAATAGGAGGCACTCCGTGGTTCAAAACCATACTGTTGTAGGGTCTCGCGCGTCCATATCTGGAAATGCCCCTTGGTTTTCAACTTAAACAGTTGGGCATTTTCTCCATTGGTATGCAGCAAAACATATCCCAAACGTTCAAATCCAGGCGTAACTAACAGCGAACCCTTTGAATCCCCCGCACGCAGATAACAGATGCCTGTCTCTATCATCTTCTCGCGCAGTTCGGGGCGAGCATGGTTCACCATAACCATCACTTCCTCTGGATTCTCCGATATTTTCTTCAGCATCCATTCTGCTGTTGTTGGGTTCTCAATTTCCTGTTTTCTTCGGATACCATAGTCTAAGAACTCTTGGCTCAGGTCAATACCAATGAATTTCCTGCCAAGCAGATTAGCCGCAATGCCAGTTGTACAGCTTCCAGCAAATGGATCAAGTATTGTTTCACCCTCTCTGGTTGATGCAAGGATGATACGGTAGAGAAGTCGTAAGGGTTTCTGAGTAGGATGTTTGCCCTGTTTCAACTCCCATGACGAAATAAAAGGAATACGCCATACGTCAGACATGCGTGCTCCGCCATTGATTTGTTCCATGAGGTCGCAGTTAAAATAGTGTGGTACCTTCTCTTTTTTCCTAGCCCATACTATATATTCTGTTGTGAAATTAAAGTAGTTCCGCGAGAGAGTCGGTTTGGCATCCGACTTTTGCCAAACGATGATATTCAGTACTTTAAAGCCCAACTCTACCAAGCAGGTTGCTACAGAGAAGATATTATGATACGTACCACAAACCCAAATAGTCCCATCCTCTTTCAGCACATTACGACAAGCGGAGAGCCAGCCTCTATTGAAATTATTGATGTTATCAAGACTGGTTGCCCTGTCCCATTCTCCTTTCTCAAAGCTCTTCCATTCTCCATTTATTTTGTATGAATAGCCTTTTGACAGGAAATAGGGAGGGTCGGCAAATACGACATCGCATTTCTCCTGCAAATGGTTCAATACCTCTGTAGCATCCCCTTGATACAACCTAAAGGCATAATTCTGGGAGTGGAAATAGAATTTCATCAGATAGTGTTCCGATATTAGGCAAAATCAAATTCAAATCGAAGTTCGGCCTCCTGATATTGTGGCTCATGTAGGTCAAAGTTATACACGAGCGCTTCAACCATCGGATGACGGTTCTCGATGTGTCCTCCGCCATGATAGAAGTGTTCTTGGGTAGCGACATTGAATTGATTCCAGAAACGAGTCATCATTTCGTTCTCACGAAATTCATTGTGATGCCATGTGGAGAGAATGAAGTGGGCAGGAGTATTGGCAAGCGCCTCAAAAAGTGCTTCTTCATCATCTTCAGTCCAACCATTGTAATAATCAACATAACGGCCAAAGTATGGAGGGTCACAATATATAATGTCTCCCGCTTCTGCTCTGTTTATAGTGTCGATATAACTCTGATTCAGGAACTCCCATTCGCCTTTCTTGATGATTCTTTCGGTTGCTGCTATCTGATTGCAAATTTTGGAAATATAAGCCGGAGCAAACCGATTGGGCTTCTGGCAAAATGGTATGTTCCATTCTCCCTTCTTGTTGAAACGCATCATTCCATTGAAGCCTGCGCGAGAGAGGAAAATAAAGTCGAATGAGCTATGATCACGGTTGAAACGTTTTTTTACCTCACGATAATACGCATACCCATCTTCATCAGCATTTTCGAGAATTTTACCTTCCCGCTCCAAATAATCACGCATATTATATTCAGTGATGCTACCATCTTTAATACCGTTATACAGTTTTATCAAGTGAGGGTTGGAATCGCCAACAATATGATGACCTTTCACGGGAGAATTTAGCCCCACTACTCCTGTACCAAAGAACGGTTCAATCCATTTTGCATTTTTGATGTCGATTCCTGATTGCAGAATGACATCATTTATCCATGGCACCAACTTTGTTTTGATGCCTTGCGACTTGATTGGAGGGACAACAACTTTACTCATTGCTATTTGTCTTTAAAAAAGTCGCCAAACAGGTCAGAATCAGTTTCCATCGCCTGCTTCTTATAGTCTAAATACGAATTCAAATCTGTGTAATTGGGTTTTTCCATATCCAGTTGTTTTGCTTCACCAACCGTTAGGTAGTTTATCCAATAGTCGTCAAACACTTCTTCTGCTTTATCGCCGAATCTCTCAACAAATGGCCCCTGTCCGTTCACCATCTTGTCCAAATCAGCAATACCACCAATGTTCTTGGTGTTGCCACTGCCAGGGTGATCGATGGCTATTTTATACTTGGGCTGCAAGAAGAAAATGAAACTCTTAATAACAGACTTGATATGCTCAAGTTTATCAATGCTGTAAACTTGGAATTCATCACCCGTATCGTCAGCTTGCCGATATACAATGCCTAACACATAGTGGCCTTTATACTCACGATATGGATGCTGTATATTCTTCGTTGAACTACGGTCGCGGAAATAGCCGGAAAATGCTCCGAGTGTCATTCCTTTAATTTTCTTCTTTTCAACACCCTTTTTCTTCGCAACTTCGTAATATGTGGTTTTGAAGTCCACTGCAAAAAGGCTATCGTCCTGTTTGTCTTTGAAAGTCAAGTCGGGGTAGTAGTTTTGAGCATCTGGCAATTCCAATTCCATACCATTCTTCTCAGCAAACAGCTTTAGTTTCGGAATTAAGATAATCTCGATGATTTTAGAAACCACCTTAGTGTCATGGGATATAGTATAGACATTCTTGTCCACGTCAATAAATCCTTTGACTTTCCATTCCTCGCCATCTGTCTCCAGATGTTGCTTGTATGTACTTATTTCTGCTGAAAGCAGTTCTTGAAATCTGTTCTTGTTCATGTAAATTACGTTTGAAAATGTCCGACTTACCCACTAACTCAAAAAGGCTGATTGATGCCCCTTGTTCCGTGTTGCTAATTTTTGCCCACAAAGATACGAATAATTTTCTAACGAGATGCATAATCGCCTAAAAAAATACTTTCATTAGCCTTCTTTTCTTGGAAAAGCGTCCAATGGTCGAGCGGTGAAGTCCATTTTAATTGGATAACGGTTTTTTTCATAAAATGGAAATCATAAAAAGGAAACAGTTGGTGTCGTTAGCATTTTTTTTTGGTAACTACTCCCATCTCACAGGATTTCTTGGATTATTGTAACGGTGGTCCTCAACTGGAAGATTTTTCATGGCTCTCTTACAAGCATGGTCAGCAGGAGAAATGCTGTTGACCATGTTATAAGGCGACAGAAAACGTGAACGTACAGAAAACGTGAACGTACAGAAAACGTAATCAGCGGCAGCCGCATCACCAACGGCGGGGTTGTCCGTTCTTATCTAAAAACAAAAGAAAAAGTGTTATTTTCTTTGTGCGTATTCGTTTTTTTTGTAACTTTGCCGCCGTGAACGCGAATAGCCGTCGCCGCAGAGCGGCAAAAGTACTGCTGGCAGTATACATCCCGATGTTGCTGCTATCCCTCCATGTGCACCACCAGCGCATGGCGGAGGCGGTAGACTGCTACCAGTGTGCCCACCACCAGCCGCATGCCGGACATATCACGGCCGTGCAGGATGCCCTGCACGACTGTCTGCTGTGCCAGCTCCAGAGCGAGGCATTCGTGGCTGCCGACGAGGTGGGTGTGCCGGTGATGGCTGCTGCGAGCGATGATGTCGCTGCAATACAGCAGCCAACGCGGCAGACTACGGTGGCGAGCGTTCGTTTGCGAGGTCCTCCCGCTTGTTTATGTTAGTGTTTTTCGGAAGCATGTTTCTCGCTGAGAAGCATGCACATAGGCATATATAAACAGCGAAAGATATGATGATACATATTTTGGCTGCCGCCATGCTGTGGTGTGAGCAGCCAGACACCACCGTCAGCCTCCAGGGCGTGACGGTGACGGAGAATGCCCGACGCGACTATCAGATGCGCACGTCGCAGTCGGCTGTCCAGGTGAGTCATGCCTACCTGGAACAGAACTTTGCCGGCAGCCTCATGCAGTCGCTCGAGGGAATACCCGGCGTGAAGGCCATGT
>JAFSWU010000030.1 GCA_017444365.1 Prevotella sp. | reverse complement strand
GGCACTCTCTTCACCGCTCACGTAAAGGATTTTCCGTTCCGGCATGTTGAGGATGGTCTGTAGCGACAGGGTGCTCTTTCCGATGCCAGGCTCTCCACCCAGCAGCACGATGCTTCCAGGAACCATTCCTCCGCCGAGCACGCGATTCAGCTCTGCGTCGTGCATGTCCATACGTGGTTCCTCGCGGCTCTCGATGTCACGCAGCCTGCGTGGTTTGCTGTGCTGATCGTCTCTGTTGCGCACGGCTTTGATGGCTTGCGCGGCAATGCGCGCTGCCATCGTGCCCGTATCGCTTTGTACACGTATTTCCTTGAAGGTGTTCCACTGGCCGCAGGCAGGGCACTTCCCAATCCATTTGGCCGCCTCCTGCCCGCAGTTCGAGCAGACATACATGGTTTTGTCCTTTGCCATTCCTTCTTTATCCCAGAATGCCCAACTTGCCAATAACCAACAGCATGCTGTAACCCAGCACCATGGCAATGATGCCAACGGTGAGACCTACCTTGAGCATGTGCTTCTGCTCAACAAGACCGGTGGAGTAGGCAATGGCATTCGGCGGGGTGGAGATGGGCAGACACATGGCTGCCGATGCCGACATAGCCACGCCGATGATGATGGTCGGCATGCCGCCCAAAGCACCCAACGAACCTTCCATACCCTTGCACACAACGGCCAGGATGGGAACGAGCAGCGCGGCGGTGGCGGTGTTCGAGATGAAGTTGGAGAGGAAGTAGCAGATGAGTCCAGAGACAATCATGATCACCAGCGGACTCCATTCGGCGAAGGGAATGCTCTTGATGGCAACATCGGCCAGTCCGCTGCCGTTCATGCCAAGACCCAGTGCGAAACCGCCGGCTACCATCCAAATGACAGCCCAGTCGATGTTGCGCAAGTCCTTGGCGGTGATGACACCTGTGAGGGCAAACACGCCCATCGGCACCATAGCCACGGTGTTCGAGTCGATGCCCGTATATTCCTTCGGGATAACCCACAGCAGGATGGTGGTGATGAAGGTGACGATGACCACCCACATGCGCCAGCCCTTGTGCGACTCGCCTTTGATGTCCAGCACAATGGTCTTCTGTGTGAAGGGGAAGAAGGCCAGAATGACGCGCCACGAAATCAGCAGCAGGATGATGGCCAGGGGGAACATGAACGACATCCACTGTCCGAAGGAGATGTGGTCGAGCACCTTCAGCGCAATAGCGTTGGGAGGCGTGCCGATAGGGGTTCCAATACCGCCGATGTTGGCAGCCACGGGGATACTCATCGTCAGGGCGATGCGGCCCTTTCCGTTGGCAGGCAGCGCAGCGAAGACCGGAGTGAGGAACGTCAGCATCATGGCTGCCGTAGCGGTGTTCGAAACGAACATCGAGAACAGGCCCGTGATGAGCAGGAAGCCCAGCAGCACATTCTCGCTCTTCGTTCCGAAAGGCTTGATGAGGTTCTTGGCCAGCAACACGTCGAGACCCGACTTGGTGGCTGCGATGGCAAGGATGAATCCACCCAGGAACAGCATGCACACAGGGTCGGCAAACGATGCCATGATGTCCTTCGACTTCAGCAGCTCACCAAAGGCCTCGCCCTCTCCCTTGAAGGGAGCCAGGCTGTTGTTCGATACGGTGAGACACATGATGGTGATGATGGCCAGCGAGGTTGCCCACGACGGGATGGCCTCGGTGAGCCACGAAAGGGTAGCGAACACAAAGATGGCGATGATTCGCTGTTGAACTACGGTCAGCCCGTCGATGCCGAAAAGGGTGCTCGGCAGGTTCCATACGAGGGCTGTTACAAGGGCGATGACAATCAGTTCATAGACTTTCTTCTTCTCGATGTGATTTGTCAAGGCTGATGTTACTTCTTCTGGCATTTTTTTCTATGTATTTAAGTTGTTTTCATTTTCGGACTGCAAAATTAATACATTATTCCCGATTACACAAGAAATCCTCAATTTGAAATCAAACAAACTTGCGGTTTATCCAAGTTTTCTCTCATTTTTTTTTGTATCTTTGCACGGTATAACAAATTCATTCAAGAACTAAGAAACAATGAAACCATTGATTGGTCGCATCTTGCAGGATGGACGTTGTCTGGACGGCGGCATCCTGAAGGTTGACCGTTTTATTAACCACCAAATGGACCCCTACCTGATGAAACAGGTGGCAGTGGAGTTTATGTACCGTTTTGCCGAGTCACGTCCCACGAAAATTCTGACTTAAGCTGAAGTGAAACATTTTTACGCAAACGCCCCGCAATTAACCATTAACCAAATTAACCTTTTCGTAATACACAAAGAGAGGGTCAGCACTTCAACCTGCTAACCCTCTCTTTTTCATGCATTTACATCGAAGTTAAGTGCAATCATACCTATTCACGATCTTCTGTAAACTGCAAACGGCAAACCGTCAACTGCACTATGCACTATGCACTATGCACTAAAGTCGCCCTACACGAGCTTGTTAATCACTATTTCGTTGCTGTAATGGGGGTGTCCGTCCTTGTCTTTCCACTCTCGGCACCTCATCGTGCATTGAGCTGAATGATACACGTTGGTGTCGTAGTTGCCGCAAGAGCGTGCCTGGTCGCCCACCATCTCGGCATAGAACGAGTCGATGCCGTCGTCGAGGATGAAACCCTTGGAGAGGAATACTTTCTTCTCTCCGTCTTTTGTTGTGTACTCACGTTCCGTGCAAGGGAACTGCTGTTTGATTGCTACAAATTTTTCCATAATCGTTTTTTTTTAATTTTTACCTTTTGTTTTGTTGTTTAATAATGTGGAATGAACTATGAACTATGCACTATGCACTCTTCACCAAGAACTGGTTCCTGGGCAGCAGGGGCGAGTTGTGCGGCCGTATGCCCACATGCAGGAAGCTGCGCTTCTTGTACCAGATGCACTGGTCCACCAGCGGGTTCTTCTTCAGCAGCTCGTAGGCCGCGCTGAGCGTTGCGAAGCGGTCATCAAGGTTGAAGGTGATGTCGGCAGCACAGCCCTTCAGGTGGGCAGAGTTTTCCACGCCGTGTACATATTCGTTCACCCTTGCTGAGCGGAAGCCCGAGTTGACGTGAATGGTTACACCTAAATCCTCTCTCAACGGCTCTAGCACATTCTGACAAAGATTGCACAGATTAAGCAAGTTGTCGCCTTGTGGCTCCTCTTGCGAGGAGTAGTAGCGGGTTTGGAGCATCTCTCCGAGCGTGAAGTGCTCGGAGAGACGGATCATATTCATGTTGGCTATTTGTTGTTTTGTCATATTATAACTGTTTTTAATGTTGAATATCTCTTTTATATTTACTTGATTTTCTTGTAGTCGTTTTTGTCGATTTTCTGTATCAATCCCTTGGCTTTCCACAAAGAGATGATCACTTTTATCGGGGTCTTGATGCCCTGCTTGGTGCATGTGGTATATATGTCGGCGCGGGTGAACTGCTCGGGCAGCTGCTGATAGACGTTGCGCTGCGGCATGTCGGCCACCGTTTCCGTCTGCTCGTTGTAGCGGTTGCCCCACAGCCTGAGCATGCTCTCGATGTCCTGGTGCATCCACCATTCCACGAACTTGCAGATGCGCTTCAGGTCGGTCTTGCGTGGGTTGGCATAGCAGGCGTAGCAGATCATCGCCAGTCGGAATCCTCTCACTCCCACACGGCGTCGGAACACGTCGCGAGCGCGGTCAACGTCCTGGCTTGCCTTGGTGAGCTGTTCCACTTGGAAGTCGTTGATGGTAGGCATCACCCACAACATGTCCACGTGTTTGAAGGGGCGGAAGTGGAAGTGCCAGTCGATTTCCTTGTCAAAGTCAGCGTCGCTCACCGTGTCCACCTCCTCTCGCTTCACCGTGCAGGGTTTCTCATAGGTCATGGCATCGCAGCGTGCGCAGAAGTCGCTGATGGTCTTCAGTTCCCGTTTCGTGAGCGGTTTCCACTCTGGTGGCTTTTTGAACTCCTGGTTATCTATCGAGGTGAAGCAGCATCGGGTGACCAGTCCGTTCTCCACGTTCTTGAAGTATTTCTCCACCTGGTCGATGGTTCCCGTGATGAGCACGTTCCAGTACAGGTTCACCGTTCCCTTGAAGGTGTTGGGGCTCTTGAACATCTGTCCGTACTCGCCGTTGTCCCATGCCACGCGTATCATGTCGTCCTTGTTGCCTCCGGCTGCTTTCACGCCCTTGGCCCACGAGTCCATCTCGGCAGCGTAGGTGAACATGTGATGGCCCTTGTTGTCGCGCTGTTTCTCCAGGAATTCTGTTTCTGAGTTCTTGGGTGGAATGAGGCGCAGCGACACGTGGGGGTTCTCGGGTGACTTCTCGTTATCGCCTTTGCGGTTGATCACCCGCAGATAGACGTTTTCGCGCCCTGTCTGTACATAGTCGCGCAGTCGCAGCTCGCCGAGCAGCATGTCCATCCATCGCTCTACGAACCCTTTGCCCGTTCCTGGCGGGGCGTAGATCACCGAGAAGAAGCTCGTCGAGTGCTCGCGGTTGTCGTAGGGGTACTCGGCTCGCAGATAGCTGGTGAGCGTTCCCATGACGGGCATCAGGGCGTTGATGGTGGGCAGCACGAAGTCCTTCGGGCAGGTTCTCAGAATCTCCCTGAACACGGGCGGCGCGGGTGGCATGTCCGTATCATCGTTCTTCTGCTGCTCCTTGTTTTCCTCTTCATCGTCCTCTGCCAGTTGTGCTGCCAGGTTCTGCGAGGGGCGGGCGGTGTAGAATCCGTTCTCCTTCAGGAAGTAGTAGAAGTCGCGCGGCAGCCGGCTCAGCGTGTTCGAGCGGCAGATGCTCTGTATCTGGCTGCGGCATTCCTCCACGGAGTGTCCGAAGCGGGGCAGCAGGTAGAGCAGCATGCGCTTGTTGTTGTCGCAGATGCAGCGGAACTTCTTCACCATGTCGTTGTAGTAGCCATGTCGCTCGCCGTCGCCCGGTATGCCGTTCAGCTCCACGTACTTGTCGATGATCTCCCTGAGGAAGTGCCCACGGTAGAGCTGTCCGTCGAATCGTTGCCGTTCCTCTTCGGTGAAGTCGCCCGTGGGCATGTTGGAAGCCGTGTCGCCCCCTTCGGGAGTCAGTTTCAGCTCTTCCTGCTGCATGCTCTTCAGCGGGCTGTCCGATGGCTCGTGGTGTTCCAGTTGAACGGCATCGGCGAAGAGCACCATGTCGTTGGTGGGCAGGAACGACAGCCGGCTCACGTCCTTGCATTGTTTGTCGAAGTCGCCGTATTGCGGCAGGTTCAGCAGTTTGCCCACGTATTCCAGCTGTTCGAAGACGGAGGACATACCCTCAAGGGCACGATAGACGATGCGCAACCCCTTGCCCGAGGGCGTGATGTGGGTGAGCAGGATGTTGTCTTTGAGCTGGCTCAGCTCATCAGCCCGCTCCTGTTCTTCGTCTTCGAGCTGTGCCTTGATTTTCTCCCATGCGGCGGCGGGGGCCTCGCAGTGGTCGATGTCGATCATCACGAGCTGTGTAAACTTGCAGTCTTTAGCCAGTCGGCGGCCTGTGGTGGTCTGTCCCATCCACACCACGCCTGGCAGCCCCTTCTTAGCCTCCTTGTCGCCTGCCTGCACCCTGTCGATAGTTTCCCTGGTGCTCTTGCGGCTCATCAGTTCCCAGATGTCAAGATAGCGCATGGGGTGCGCCTGGGTGCCTGGCACCTTCTTTCCATCGGGCTTTGTTGTTGGAAAATAAACGTCGTATTGCATTTTCTTTCTTTTTATTGACCATTGATTATTGACCATTGACCATTGATTATTTACCATTGACCATTGATTATTGACCATTGACAATT
>JAFSWU010000265.1 GCA_017444365.1 Prevotella sp. | reverse complement strand
CCACTCGTGTGAACCTGAAGGGAACCATCATCGTGGCACGCGACATCGCCCATGCCAAGCTGAAGGCTCGTCTCGATGCAGGCGAAGGACTGCCCCAATACTTCAAGGATCACCCCGTGCTATATGCAGGACCTGCCAAGACACCGGCCGGCTATCCCTGCGGCTCGATGGGACCGACCACGGCTAACCGTATGGACCCCTATGTGGATGAGTTCCAGAGTCATGGTGCCAGCCTCGTGATGATTGCCAAGGGTAACCGCTCACAGGCCGTTACCGATGCCTGCAAGAAGCATGGTGGATTCTATCTGGGCTCTATCGGTGGTGTGGCTGCCGTACTCTCGCAGTCGAGCATCAAGAGCATCGAGTGCGTGGAATATCCCGAACTCGGCATGGAAGCCGTGTGGAAGATTCAGGTGGAGGACTTCCCCGCCTTCATCCTCGTTGATGACAAGGGCAACGACTTCTTCCAACAGCTGAAGCCGTGGACTCCCTGTGCAAAATAATGGAATAGTAAACACGAGGGTATGCCAGCTCCTTGGCATACCCTCCTTATCTTGAGGAAGAAGATGAGAAGAATTTATGTCTTATGTCTGTCTGTGGCCTTAATTGCATGGGCTCAGATGGGGTGCGGAGAGAAAAAAGCTGCCCCGACAGAACCCGTCGCAGATAGCACTTCGGTTGATAGCACCGTGGTTGGCAACGATACGCTCGTAGTGAAACGCTATGTTGCCGAGCGGAAGGACACCACCGGCGAATATGCTGTCAAGATAGCATGGCCAGTGGATGATGAACGTTGCGCGGCATTGACCAATGCCATCCGCGAATGGGAGAATGAAATGCTCGGAGGAACGTTTAAGGGCGATGCCAAAAAGCCTCAGGCGATGGCCGACCACTATCTGAAGAGTATCGTCAAGCGAAATCATGAGGACTACCAGATGGCTGAGTACCCGGCGGGCAGCGACATGAGCTATTTCGAGTCCTACACCATATTCAAGGATTACGAGGCAGCCAAGTTTGTGACATTCTCCTTCATGGGAGAGATGTACAGTGGAGGTGCCCATGGTGGTGTGGCTGCCTTCTCACAGACCTTCCGCAAGAGCGACGGACGACGCATCGGATGGGATGTCTTCAATGAAGGAGAGGAGTTGCAGAAGCTTATGCGCAAGGGACTCATCGACTATTTCTCTGATGGAACAGGGCGACGCATCACTGAGGAAGAGCTGGCTGACGAGCTGCAAGGCGAAGCCACTCAATACCATATCCCAATGCCGCAATGTCCGCCCATCTTCCAGAAAGACGGAGTGTGCTTCCTTTACAACCAGTACGAGATTGCCGCCTATGCTGCCGGCATGCCGCAGTTCGTTATCCCTTACAAGAAATTGAAGCCCTTGATGAAGACTACCGCCCAGCAGCTCATCGAATAATATCTTTTACAGGTACTTCATCCATGCGTATTGGCGGCGGTGCTTGAGGTAGTTGGGCTCGTGCATGTGGGTGTAGGCTTCGCGTTCGAAGCTCATACGCCCATAGGCATTACGTCCTTGACAACGGCGCACGAGCCATTCAACGGCGTACCAAAGGTAGAAGCCCACAAAGAGCAGTTCCACCATTTGGGCGGTGTGGATGCGCTCGTGGCGAATGAGGGACTCGGTAAGCTCCGCATGCTTACGGCAAAACAAAACACCGAAGAGGTTCAATGCCTCGAACCTCCTCGGCGGTAATATGGAGTTGCGGATAATAATCATTTCTTAAGATGATTGACGTATTCCACGGGCTCTACGTCCTTTTTCAGTACATCGGCGATTTGTTGCGGAGTGAACTTCTCCACGCGTCCTTTCATGAACTCAGGGATGTTGTAGCTCTTCATCAGCTGGCGGTGGTAGTCGGGATCTTCTGTAGGAAGCTCAAAGGGCTTGCTTCCCTTCCCGTTCTCCATGTGGGCGATGAACGGACGGGTATAGACTCCGTCTGTGCGTCGCGAGGAGAAGATAATCCACTTGCCGTTGCTCGACCAGGAGTGATAGCTCTCCACGTTGTCTCTGTTGCATTCGGTCAGCGGACGAATGGGGAACAGACAGGTAACTCCTGAAACTCCTTGAACTCCTGAAACTCCTGCAACTCCCTGCAAGTCCATGAGCCACAGGTCGGCATCGCGGTGCCAGATATGGAAACATCCCCAACCGCCAAGCGAGAGCAACAGCCAGCGACCATCGGGTGAGATGCGGGGCAGGGTGACGCTCTTGCCCATAGCGGCAGCGTCGAACACCATTTCGCGCGGTCCGAACTCGCGTGTGTCGGGGTTGAAGGCCTTGCGGTAGAGACTGTACTTGATTTCCTCGGCCCGGCCAATGGTCTCAGAGGTGTTCACCGTGTCGGCTTCGTACTCGAAGTGTGCGCTGCAGTAGTAAAGGTACTTGCCATCGGGTGCCCAGAACGGATAGACCTCGAACTCATGTGGGTCGTTCTCGATGTTCATCACCTCGTTATGTTCCACATCGAAGACGATAAGGTCGCTTTCGGAGTCCAGCACCTCAATCTTGTTGATGTCGTTGGTGTGGAAGCTCTGCATGGTCTTGTTAGTGGAGTAGGCGATGAGCTTCAGCCACGGATGCCAAGAGGGATAGACACCAGCAGAGAGGATGGAGTCGTTAACCATGTTTACCTTCTTGATGTCGCCATCGTACATCACCACGGTTCCTCCGTTCTTCTGACGGGCATGGAACTGCATGCGCTGTGGGTTGTACATCTGGTAGTTGTGGCAGTTGATGCACTGGCCGCTCACTTCGTCGCCGCAGAGCATGTTGTCGTAGATGGGCTGCTCCCAGTAGTCTTCCAACGAGCGCTGGTTGATGGTCAGCTCCTCGTAGGTGACGTAGGAGGGTGAGATGAGACGATAGCTGATATAGGGGTCGATGCTGTCCGGCGACACATAGATGTTGAACGGCTTGAAGCGTGTCCACTGTCCTTGGTTTTGTGCAAACACCTCAACCTGTATGGCTTTGCCCTTGGCCTTGTCGGTCAACTCTCTCCAGTCATCAATGTCGGGCATGGCCTTCTTGCCGCCGCACACAATCTCGTCTTCTCCGACGGAGTAACGCATGACGGCATCCTCAGCCTCTTGCGTCAATTCGATAGATAGCGGGGCGATGTTGACGGGTATGGTCACTTCCGCATAGTCGGGATAAATCTGCGGCAGCTGTTTGCTGTCGCTGTATTGTGTCGGAACACTTGCCCCTCCGCATGCGGTGAGGAGAAAGAGCAATCCAACGCCGAATCCCCCTCCGAGGAAGGAGAATACTCTTGCCATGTCTTTTTTCATCAATCTATAGTGCATAATATCTAATTCAAAATAATTATCTCTCAACTCTCATCTCTCAACTCTCAACTCTCATCT
>JAFSWU010000264.1 GCA_017444365.1 Prevotella sp. | reverse complement strand
CGGCAAGGAAAGCCCCTTTGCCGCCGAACTCGTTGAGCCTCCCCATGATGGAGAGCTGAGAAACGAGGTCTTCAGGACGATTGACAACAGGCGTACCCGAAAGAAGGATGCACCACCGCTTACCAGTAGCAATGCCCTTGGTGAAGATGGTCTGCTGTGCTGATGGGTCTTTGACCCGGTGACTCTCGTCGATGATAACAGAGCGGAACATCTTTATCTGTGGGCAGAAAACCACATCTTTCAGCCGGAAAGGTTTTCCGCCCTTGATGTCCCATACAAAGAACTTGCGGAGGGACTCATAATTGACGATGGCTGCATGATACATCCGCATTTGCAGATGATACGGCCAAGTAGTGCGGGTGTTGTTGTCGAGCACCAACGCCTTCTTGTCGGTGAACTTCTCAAATTCACGCTGCCAATTGATTTTGAGGGAGGACGGACAGATAACGAGGCATGGGTAAGCATTTGCCGTATCGACAATGCCGATAGACTGGAGCGTTTTGCCAAGGCCAGGCTCGTCACCGATGAAAAGACGTTGCTTTTCAAGCCCGAAGCGTATGCCCTCCAGTTGGTAGGGGTAGGGCTGAACGCGAAGGTTATGTTTCAGTTCGTTAGTCATGCCTTTGGCTGTTTGGGTGTGTAGTTCCATCCGTTTAACTCATAGACACGACGACGTGCCTGTTCCCGGTTATAATATGGCGGTTCGTTTACAACCTTTTCCCCCATGCTGGTATGTCCATCGTTGAATACGCAACGATAGATTGCGAAATATCTGCCATGAATGGTGTAATAGTATTGTCCTTGCTTTACCATGATAGATTTACTTGAATCGTTCAATTTCTTCTAAAAGCGACTGGCGATCTGTACCACGCAGATAGTTGGTGAGCACCATGTCGATGCAATGGTTATAGAATGTCTGAAACTCTGTCTCATCCATGGCCGCAAAACTGATGCTGCCAAGTTTGACCACAGGGCGACGGCCATGCCATACAAGCGTATAGAGGCCAAGGTCGAGTTTGAAACATGCCAACATGTCTTCTTCACTATAGACGTTGAGCATCTTCACCAACCGTTCAGGCAAGTTGTCGAGCGTAAGACGGACGAGTGCGAAGAATTTCTTGTGGAACTCATAGTTGCGAGGCTTCTTGATGGTGCAAAGCACTGTTTCGCCTTCACGCAGTCTGTGCTTCTCGTCATAGTCGGAGTTGTACATGGGGACGAGGCCAGCGGCAGTAACACGACAGAGTATTTCCATAACTTCAGACAGTTAAGTTAAGACACCAATACTGGAATGCCAGTTCCTCATACTTGGCACGGCCACGCTCATAGGTAGCATCACCGCGACGGATGAAGTGCTTGAAGACACGATTATTCTTCTTGCTGATGGCATAGATAAAATCACGATCAGAGTTTGCAATATCCATATACCATGCGCGAGACCTATCCCAATCGAAAAAGTCGATGGCTTCGTCAAACTCCTTTTGTGTCGTGGCAAAGGTGGTTTTAAGGTCTCCACCGAAGTTCACACCCACTTTCTCCTTTGGTAGCCACCAGTCCCACTTGCAGCGAGTGGCGAGGAAGAAAGGGAAGGAACCATATTCAAACTGCTGCCTGGGATTGACCATAACCTTTTGTGTGTCGGCATTGGACAACACCGCAAAGAGAAACTGGTCGTGCATGGCTTCAGAACGTAGCGCACCCTGCATTTCCTGTGCATGACGGAACTCGTCTTCAGTGTACTGCTCATCATCGACGGTGAAGCGGTAGTAGTTCACACGGGATGGCTCGGTGATGATGGCATCGACGAGCGAACCGAAGCGGAAAGCCGCCTCACGGTCACCGAACTGTATGCGAGGGTGCAGCAAGTTTTTGAGGGTGGTGAGGTCAGAGTTGCTAACCTCACTACGCAAATAGTATGTATCGGGATTGTAACTCATAATCACTTTGCCTTCACTTCGTCCTGATAGAAGATGTGTTCAGACTTGATTATCTCGCCATCCTTGGCACACTTCTCACAGAAAGTAATTTGCTTCTTGAACATCTTTGAAAGTTCGTCAACAGAGAGGTGACACCCTTCTTTCGTCCACCACAGAGTGATGATTTCAGGGAAAGCCTCAACATTCAGCGGCACCAGCTTCTTCTTTACAGAAGTCTTGGGCTGATATGCCGGCTGAACAACGGATGCTTGGTCAAACAATCCGCCTATTTCTGTCTGTTTAGCCTTCATGTCAGCCTCCATGCGCTGCTGTTGCTCACGTTGCAGACGTTCTTGTTCGAGTCTCTTTGCCTCGGCTTCCTCACGCTCCTTCATCTGCTTGCGGATGCGCTCTGCTTCCTCGGCACTGGCCTGTGCAGCCCGCTGAAGTTCCTGTTTCTTGGATGGCATGAGTTGTAAGATGCGCAACTGCTCATTACGCATGGAAAGTTCAAACTCTTTTTGGAAGGTTGGAAGGAGTGCTGAAAGGGATGCCGTGCGTATCTGCTGAAGTTCTTCAACTGGAATGATGCCAGCCACGGGAAGCGGTGCAGAAGAGCGTACTATCTGGACGTAATCGGCCGGGAAGTTGATGCTTGCATTCTGAATGTCAGCCAGCCGTTGATCGTAGTTATCGAGCGTAACATCCTGAAAGAGTCCGCGCAGACCGTCGATGTAGAAGTCGAGATGACCACGGAAAGAATCGCGATAGTCATTATCGCAGTCGGTACGGTACTTTGTCCGTGCCTGTTCAGCCTGTTGGCGAAGCAATGCTTCACGCTGGCGACGCTGTTCTTCCTCACGTTTCTTTGCTGCATAGCGGTTGCGCTCCTGTTGAATGAGGAAAGGCACGGTTCCCGACTTGGTTGGGTCGATGTCATTCTCCATGCCTGTGAATGTAGTGCGTATCTCGTCAAAGAGTTTAGTGAGAGGTGAACGCTTGTCATTCATCTTGCGGACGGTCTTACGAGCCTTCTCAATGAATGTAGCGGCCTGTTGGTCGAGTTCGTCAGTCATACCCTGCTGCATCTTTGCAAGGATAGCCCGGCCAGCCGCGATGCAACGGTCGTGGCTGATGGTGTTCTCGTCATAGGCTGCAGGAGCATTTGATACAATGATGTCGATGTTCTCTTTGCGAACAATGGCTAATTCGTTGCTCATGATTGTACTGGTGTTAGTGGGTTAGAATGTTCCATCGTCGGCATCGGCAGCACCAGCAGGATCAACTGTTACTCCAGCAGAAGTGTCGGGCTGGTTGCCAAATGGGGGATTAGGGTCTTGTGGCATGGCGGGCTGTTCAGGTTGAGGCTGGGCATCCATATTGTAGAATGCCTCAATGTCCTGTTGCACCTCGTCGGGCTGTTGTGTTTCCAGTTCCGCTTTACCAATGCGCACCTTCGGATAGGTCTTGAAGGCATGTTTGATGCACTTGGCACAGAGGAAACCCGTGTCGATGTTGCCACCATTGGCAGTGTACAGTTCATTGGGAACTTCGACGTAAGTACGACGGACATCATCCCAACGCTTATTAGCCTTGCCCGAATAGCCTTGCAGACGGAGCCAGTCTTCTTCGAGCATGACAGCGTAGTCAATGGAACCGTCAGTGCGAGTGATGCGGAGGTAGGCTGCAACGACGTGATTGGACTTGTGGGGGAGGTTGCAAGTATAGGATACCTGTTTGCGGCCGTCGGTGTCGGAGAAAGAGAAACCATCTTCCTCATAGACCAGCACGGGATTGTCTGCATGGCGTATCTGCCCGGTTCGGGCACGAAGCACCAACTCCCCGTAGCCGCTGACGGTCAAGACAAGGCGGCCTTCATAGACTTTCTTGTTGGTGTGAGGGTCGGTGCCAATGCAATAGTTACGTCCCATGAGGTAACAGAGAGCACGAGTGCCAGGCTCCAGCGAGAGGCCGCAGACGGCAAGGTCGATGAAGGCATTGAAGATGGAGAACTTTGTGGCCTTCTGCAATTTGTCGTTGTCACGCAGAATGGCATTGAAATGTATGGCCTCACGTTCGTAGGCAGGTTCTCCAGTACCAGCACCCCAAAGGGTATCGTGAACTTGGATGAAGCGGTTACGCACTGCTTCTGAAAGGATGATGTCGAGGGGGGCAAGTTTGTTTAGTTCCTCGACTGTGAGCTGAATTGGACTCATAATGTTTTTAATTTAATTTGTTAATACTGGTGGCTTTCGGCCACATACTTAATACACTCTTGTTTTGGTGCCAAGGGACGGGGTCGAACCATCTTAATCCTACTTTCCTTGGCGGGTGACGGGATGCTGTCTCTCCCGTCGGGAGCAATCGGTTTAAAGCCTTTACAGGGGGATGCCCTTCCGCTGGCCTTTCTATATAGCATGAGTGGGTGTCATGTAAAGTAGTCTTGCTGACGTGACTGCAATCTACGCAGTTCCGCTGTGTTATATTCAACCTTACCCGGACGCTTGCAGGTTTTGAGCAACCCCTTACGCCTCCACCTATCCACGTTTCCCCGGCCAAAGCGGCGGTAGGCCTCACGTTGGGATAGGGTTTCAGGGTCGTTGCGGTTAATCATTTCCACGATCCTGCTGGCCACATCATTGAGGAAGGTGTCATAGGACACCATCTTATCGGCAAATTGCATCATCATAGACCGTGACCTCGCTAATAGTGAAATCTGTTTTGCAGTCGAAGCATTGTGCTCGTTGGTCGCCTTGGTCATTGGTGCCAAAGTCGAGAACTTCAGAAGAACCACACACTGGGCAAGGAAAACCAGCATACTTAACTTGTGAACGCAGATGGCCGATGTAGATACCACCAATGATGATTGTCGCTGCAATGGCGACGATGGGGAGAATGTTCTTTTTCATGACTAAATGATTTTTGAAATGGAATAAGCGATTACTAACAAGGCCATAAAGCCGAGAATGATAGCACCAGTAATAAGACACCCTCTGAGGGTTTCTTCAGGATTTGCGTCGCCACTGTTGCATGGTGGCAGAGGGAAATTGTTGAAAGGGTCTGTTGGGTCGTACATAGAAGTGAAATATTTAAGTT
>JAFSWU010000263.1 GCA_017444365.1 Prevotella sp. | reverse complement strand
GCCGACAGCCTGACCCTCGTTCACCGGCATGCGTTTCACAACGCCCATGCCCGTGAAACACACCGCCGTCGCCTCGCGTTCTTCTACAATACCCACATACGTCTGAGCATTATCCACCATACCGGGCGACACCAACTGTGTCTTCACTCTCACAGGAGCCTTCACGTTTTGCTCCTTTTTCCCTCCACAGCTGCACAGTAATATCACTGACAGCAGCATCAAAAACACCTTTTTCATATAACTTCAATTCTTCAATTTTTCAATTCTTCAATTCTTCTGAACTGCAAAATTAATCCAAAATCGACTATCATGTTCCCAATACCTCTTTCTTTGGCAAATACGTGAAAGACCATTTCGGTATGACGCCATTGGAATTCAGAAATCACTAAAACCCTCTGGTTGCGGTTATTTATACAAATAACGCTTGATGCTCATCTTCGGCGTCTTTTCAAAAGGCTCGTCAACAAGTTCCACTTCGTTGATCTTGCTGTAGACAGGCAGTGACTTGTTGGCGGTGGTGCGGATGAGTTCGGGAATCTCCGACCGCTTATCCATGTTCAGGTCGTCGGGTATCTCAGGATACACCAGGGCGATCAGCCTCCCTTTACGCTCCACGACCAGCGATTCGTTCACGTATGGGCAGCCTGACAGCACGGCCTCGATCTCTTCGGGGTAGATGTTCTGGCCGGAAGAGTTCAGGATCATGGTCTTGATGCGCCCGCGGATGAAGATGTTGTTGTTCTCGTCCAACAGTCCTAAGTCGCCTGTGCGGAACCAGCCGTCATCGGTAAATGCAGCAGCATTGGCTTCAGGATTCTTGTAATAGCCGATGGTGATATTGTTGCCACGTACCTGTATCTCCCCCGGAACGTTCCTTGGGTCGTCAGATTTGATGCGAAGGTCGTGGACGGGCTTGCCACAGGAACCGGGCACGTACTCCGTACACCATTCCCAACCCAGCAGCGGGCAGGCTTCCGTCATGCCATAGCCCACGGTATAAGGCAGGCGTATCTTGGTGAAACATTCCTCAACCTCGGCTTTCAGTGCCGCACCACCCATGATGAAGCCGCGCACCTGACCGCCAAAGGCTGATAGCACCTTCTTGCGCACTATCTTGTAAATGGCCTTGCGGGCCTGGGGAATGGCCGTTAGCCATTTCATCTTGTCGAGGGCAGGCTTGATGGAATTGGCATACACCTTTTCCATCACCAATGGCACTGTGACCACCATATAGGGCTTCACGTCCTGCATGGCTTTCAGCAGTCTCGACGGCGAGGGCGTCTTGCCAAGGAACCACACCGTCACACCGTCGACGTTAGGATGGATGAACTCGATGCCCAGGCCGTACATGTGAGCCATGGGAAGCATTGAAACGATAGTTTCGCCAGGCTGGTTGGGGAAATGGCTGTTGCTGAACGCGTCGGTGTCTGAAATGGCGCCGTAGGTCAGCATGACGCCCTTAGGGTTACCGGTCGTTCCAGAGGTGTAATTGATGATGGCCAGCTTGTCCATATTGTCCGAAGGGTAGGAAACCTGTTCCTTCGGTAAACCAGTGGGATACTTCTGTGCGAAAGCCTTCTCACGGTTCTCCCAGGCCTCGGCCACCTGCTCGTCGCGGTGCCAGAGCATCGAGCGGTCTTTCACATTGATGGCAGCCCTGAGGTTGGGCATCTGCCCGGGATTCAGCTTGTCCCATATCTCCTTGTCGGTGAAGAGCAGCACGCTGTCAGAGTGGTGCGTGAAGGTAGAGATGCTGTTTGGGTGGAAATCGGCCAGCAGCGGCACTGCCACACACTCGTTGACATTGACGTCCCAGAACGTCATGCCCCAACGGGCACAGTTCCGCGCACAGAT
>JAFSWU010000262.1 GCA_017444365.1 Prevotella sp. | reverse complement strand
GACAAGCGATGTGGATGGCGCACCCCTCAAAGCCGGACAGTTAGAACTCTCTCCCACCCGTACCTATGCACCAGATATCAAGAGACTGCTAGACGAGCTACGCCCCGAAATTCACGGAATGGTGCATTGTACGGGTGGAGCACAGACAAAGGTACTTCATTTCGTGAGCGACAACTGTCGCGTTGTGAAGGACAACATGTTCCCCGTCCCCCCACTCTTCCGCGCTATCCACGAATGCTCAGGAACCGATTGGAAGGAGATGTACCAGGTATTCAACATGGGTCACCGCATGGAAATATATGTACGCCCGGAGGTGGCCGATCAAGTCATTGCCCTTTCAAAAAGCTTCAACATCGATGCCCAGATTGTCGGTCATATCGAGGAAGGCAGGAAGAGCCTGACTATCAGGAGCGAATATGGAACATTTGACTATTAATATCACAAACAGATACAAACATGGCAGATACTACAAACACGATATTACAAAAGCTTGACGGGTTAGAAGCACGCTTCGATGAAGTTTCGACCCTGATTACCGACCCCGATGTGATTGCAGACCAACAGCGATTTGTGAAGCTCACAAAGGAATACAAGGACTTAGGCGACATCATGGATGCCCGAAAACGTTACATTGCCTGTCTGAACGGCATCAAAGAGGCAAAGGATATTCTTGCCAACGAGAACGATCCGGAAATGAAGGAAATGGCCCGCGAGGAACTCGCCGTCAACGAAAAGCTTCAGCCAAAACTGGAGGAGGAAATCAAAATTGCCCTCATACCCAAAGACCCTGAGGATGCCAAGAATGTACAGATGGAAATACGTGCCGGAACAGGTGGCGACGAAGCATGCCTCTTTGCCGGAGACCTGTTCCAGATGTACAAGCGCTTCTGTGAGTCAAAGGGCTGGCAGCTCTCCATCACCGACTTCAACGAAGGTGCCGTGGGTGGCTTCAAGGAAATTGACTTTGCCGTAAGCGGAGCCGACGTATATGGAACACTCAAGTACGAATCGGGCGTACACCGCGTACAACGAGTACCGGTGACAGAATCCAACGGGCGCATGCAGACCTCGGCAGCAACAGTTGCCGTACTGCCCGAGGCCGACAAGTTCGAGGTACACGTCAACGAGGGTGAGATTAAGTGGGACACCTTCCGCTCTTCGGGAGCCGGTGGACAGAACGTGAACAAGGTGGAGTCGGGAGTTCGACTGCGCTATATGTGGAAGAACCCCAACACAGGTGAAACCGAGGAAATCCTGATTGAATGTACGGAAACACGCGATCAGCCCAAGAACAAGGAGCGTGCCCTCTCGCGCCTATATACCTTTATTTATGACAAGGAACACCAGAAATACGTAGATGACATTGCCAACCGACGCAAAAGCCTTGTCTCAACTGGTGACCGCTCGGCAAAGATCAGAACCTACAACTTCCCACAGGGACGAGTTACCGACCACCGCATCGGTTATACCACTCATGACCTGAGCGGTTTCCTTGCCGGTAATATCCAAGACATGATCGATGCCCTCACCGTTGCCGAGAATGCCGAGCGAATGAAGGAATCGGAACTGTAGGAAAGGTAAAAAAGGAAAAAAGTAAAAAGGTAAAAACAAAATACGGCAGATGACCAGACAAGAATTAATACTGCAAATCAGAGAGAAGAAGAGCTTCCTCTGCGTGGGGCTCGACACCGATGTGAAAAAGATGCCCCAGCACTTGCTTGCAGAGGAATACCCCATCTTTGCTTTCAACAAAGCTATCATCGACGCAACAGCCCCCTTCTGTGTGTCATACAAACCCAACCTCGCCTTCTACGAGGCTTTTGGAGTAAAGGGAATGATGGCCTTCGAAAAGACCATCCAGTATCTTAAGGAGAACTACCCACAGCATTTCATCATTGCCGATGCCAAGCGCGGTGACATTGGGAATACATCCAAGATGTACGCACGCACATTCTTCGAGGAATACCAGGTGGATGCCCTCACCGTTGCCCCCTACATGGGAGAAGACTCCGTAACACCCTTCATGGAGTACAAGGACAAATGGGTCATTCTGCTTGCTCTGACCAGCAACAAAGGCTCCTTCGACTTCCAGCTGACACAAGACCAACAGGGTGAGCAACTGTTTCAGAAAGTCATCAAACGCTCGCAGCAATGGGGAAACGATGAGAACATGATGTATGTAGTCGGAGCCACACGCGGAAAGATGTTCGAAGACATCCGAAGGATTGCCCCCAACCATTTCCTGCTGGTTCCCGGCGTCGGTGCGCAGGGCGGTTCTTTGGAAGAGGTGTGCAAATACGGAATGAACAAGGACTGCGGCTTGCTCGTCAACTCATCCAGGGGAATCATCTATGCCTCTGCCGGAGAAGACTTCGCAGAAGCGGCAGGAAAGGCGGCACACGGACTTCAAAAGGAGATGGAGACACTCCTCACAACTATGTGCTCTCTCTAAAAGATGGATAAAATCATCAACGATCCGGTCTTCGGATTTATCAAGATACCAAGAGGGTTGCTTTACGACATCGTGAAGCATCCCCTTATGCAACGCCTTACCCGAATCAAGCAGCTTGGATTGACAAGCGTTGTATATCCAGGTGCCCAACACACCCGTTTCCAACACTCCTTAGGGGCTTTCCACTTGATGAGCGAAGCCGTGCTGTCACTCTCACAGAAAGGTATCTTCATCTTCGATAGCGAGGCAGAAGCCGTGCAAGCTGCTATCCTCATGCACGACATCGGGCACGGGCCTTTCTCACATGTACTGGAAGATACACTCATTTCCGGCATCTCACACGAAGACATCTCCCTTCTCATGATGGAACAAATCAATAAAGAGATGAACGGAGCCCTGAACTTGGCGATTGCCATCTTCATAGACCAATATCATAAGCGATTCCTACACCAGCTCATCAGCAGTCAGCTGGATATGGACCGCTTGGATTATCTGCGCAGAGACAGTTTCTTCACAGGAGTCACCGAAGGTAACATCGGGTCTGCACGCATCATCAAGATGCTGAATGTCGTTGACGACCAACTGGTAGTTGAACACAAAGGCATCTATTCCATTGAAAACTATCTGACCACCAGACGACTCATGTACTGGCAGGTGTATCTGCATAAAACAACCGTAGCATACGAGAAAATGCTTGTCAACATACTCAGAAGAGCCAAGTATCTGGCAAGGGAAGGAAAGGACATCTTTGCACCTCCCGCCCTGCGCTACTATCTCTACAACGATGTTGACAAAGTTTTCTTTAATCAGCATCAAGAAGCACTTCATAACTATGAACTGCTTGATGACAACGACATTTGGAGCAGCGTAAAGGTGTGGGCAAATAATGATGACAAAATCTTGTCATTACTGGCCCACAATCTCTTGTATAGGAACATCTTCCGGGTAGAGATTCGAGAAGAACCTATTACTGAAGAAGAAATCAGGGAAAAGCAGGAGGAAATGGCGAGAAATGCCAATGTTACAATGGATGAGGCAAGATACCTGATGAGTGTGAATACCATCCAGAAAGATATGTACAACGTAAACGACGATAAAATCGCGATTCTTTACAAAGACAACACCTGTAAGGACATTTCTGAAGCATCGGAAATACTGAATGTTGCATTACTTTCAAAAAAAAATTCGCAAATATTACCTGTGTTATCATCGTTTTTCATAAAAAAGTGGTACATTTGCAAAATTAAAATTCGTAAAATACAAGAATATGGAATTCAAAGCAAGTCAAATAGCACAGCTAATCGAAGGCAGAATCGAAGGTGATGAGAATGCCGTAGTCAATTCTTTCGCTAAAATAGAAGAGGGAAAACCAGGTGCCATCTCCTTCCTTTCCAATCCCAAATACACACACTATCTCTATGAGACAGAATCGTCGGTAGTCTTGATTGACGAAAAGGTGGAATTGGAAAAGCCTGTGAAGACAACGCTGATTCGTGTCAAAAACGCATACGAGAGTGTTGCCAAGCTGTTGCAGCTCTATGCATCGATGATGCCGAAGAAAACGGGTATCGACCCGCTGGCATTTGTATCCCCATCCGCTAAAATCGGCAAAGACACCTATATCGCACCCTTCGTCTATGTAGGCGACAACGTCGTGATTGGCGACAACTGCCAGATCAATCCCAATGTAACCATCTATCATGATTGTCGCATTGGCAACAATGTGATTATTCATTCAGGTAGTGTTATCGGTGCTGACGGCTTTGGCTTTGCCCCTACTCCCAATGGCTACGACAAAATACCCCAGTTGGGTATCGTTACCATCGAGGACGATGTGGAAATTGGTGCCAACACCTGTATCGACCGCTCCACGATGGGTAGCACCTTCGTGCGCAAGGGCGTTAAACTCGACAATCTGGTTCAGATTGCCCACAACACCGATATTGGCGAAAACACCGTGATGTCTGCACAGGTCGGCGTAGCCGGTTCTACAAAAGTGGGACAATGGTGCATGTTTGGCGGACAAGTTGGCATTGCCGGACACATCACTATTGGCAACAAAGTGATGTTGGGTGCCCAGTCGGGTGTGCCCAGCAGCCTCAAGGACAACCAAACGCTCATTGGTACGCCTCCGATGGAGAAGCTCCCCTACTTCAAGTCGCAGGCTCTCTTCCAGCGCCTGCCTGATCTGTACAAGCAACTCCAGTCATTACAGAAAGAGGTGGCATCATTAAAAGAACAATTGAATAACAAATAACTGAAGACAAATGGAAGCAGTAAAACAGAAAACCCTTAAAGGCAGCTTCTCTCTGTTCGGAAAGGGACTACATACAGGATTAAGCCTCACCATCACGTTCAACCCCGCTCCCGAGAATACTGGTTATAGAATCCAGCGTATCGACCTTCCTGGCGAGCCCATCATAGAGGCAATCGCAGAGAAAGTGGTTGATACACAGCGCGGAACAGTCATCGCCAACGACGATGTACGAGTTTCGACAATCGAACACGGAATGGCAGCCCTCTATGCTTTAGGCATCGACAACTGTCTGATTCAGGTAAATGGTCCCGAGTTCCCCATCTTGGATGGATCGGCAGCAATGTATGTGGCCAAGATATTGGAAATAGGTATTGAAGAACAGAATGCTCCGAAAGACTACTACATCATTCGCCACAAGATTGAAGTCAAGGACAATGCCACAGGTTCCTGCATCACCATTCTTCCCGACGAAGATTTCAGCATAACGGCCATGTGCTCATTCGAGTCAAAGTTCATCAACAGCCAGTTTGCAACACTTGACAACATCAGCAACTTCCCGACAGAGATCGCTCCGGCCCGCACATTTGTCTTCGTTCGCGACATCATGCCCCTGCTCGAAGCCAATCTCATCAAAGGCGGAGATATGGACAACGCCATCGTTATCTATGAGAGAGAACTCACACAAGACAAGCTCGACCACTTGGCAGATGTACTGAAAGTTCCCCACATGGATGCCACCAAATTGGGATACATACAGCACAAGCCCCTGATGTGGGAAAACGAATGTACACGTCACAAGCTCCTCGATATTATTGGAGATATGGCACTCATTGGCAAACCCATCAAGGGACGTATCGTTGCAACAAGACCCGGACATACCGTCAACAACAAGTTTGCGCGCCTCATGCGTAAGGAAATCAGGAGGCATGAAATTCAGGCCCCCATCTACGACCCGAATGAAGAACCCATCATGGACAACATCCGCATTCGTGAATTACTTCCACACCGTTACCCTATGCAGTTGGTTGACAAGGTGATAGCGATGGGTCCTAACAGCATTGTTGGAGTCAAGAACGTTACAGCCAACGAGCCATTCTTCGTCGGTCATTTCCCACAAGAGCCTGTCATGCCAGGTGTCTTGCAGATTGAGGCTATTGCACAATGTGGCGGTCTTCTTGTACTGAACCAGATGGAGGAACCCGAACGCTATTCAACATACTTCCTCAAAATAGACAATGTGAAGTTCCGTCAGAAGGTTGTTCCTGGCGACACACTTCTCTTCAAGGTAGAGATGATTACACCCATTCGTCACGGAATCAGCACCATGAAAGGCTATGTGTTTGTTGGCGACCAAGTGGTTTCAGTGGCAACCTTTACAGCACAAATCGTAAAAAACAAATAAGTTATGAATCAAATCAGCCCATTAGCCTACGTCCATCCCGAAGCAAAACTGGGAGACAACAACATTATTGGCCCTTTCTGCTTTATTGACCGCAACACCGTCATGGGCGACAACAACGTCCTGCAAAACAGCGTAACCATTAATTATGGTATGCGCATGGGAAGTAACAACGAGATTATGCCTGGTGCCAGCTTGTCAACAAAGCCTCAGGACTTGAAGTTTCAAGGCGAAGATACTACCTGCCAGATTGGCGACAACAATAGCATCCGAGAGAATGTTACCATTTCACGTGGTACAGCTTCCAAGGGCGTGACGATTATTGGCAGCAACAACCTCCTGATGGAAAACATGCATATCGGACATGACTGCGTCATTGGAAACAGTTGTATTATCGGCAACTCCACAAAACTTGCCGGCGAGGTAATTGTCGATGACAAAGCTATCATCAGCGCAACGGTTCTCGCACACCAGTTCTGCCGTGTAGGAGGATATGTGATGATTCAAGGCGGTTGCGGATTCAGTCAGGACATTCCACCCTACATCATCGCAGGCAAGCACCCTATCAAGTTCGCAGGATTGAATCTGGTGGGACTTCGCAGGCGTGGTTTCAGCAACGAGCTGATCAATCATATCCACGAAGCTTACCGTCTGCTGTATAGCAAAGGTCTGATTGCTGAAGGCTTGGAGGAAATCAAGAAAAACCTGCAGATTACGCCCGAGATTCAGTACATTATTGACTTTGTATCCTCTTCGAAGCGCGGTATCATCCATTAGGAATGAAAACGCTCATCGTCATATTAGGTCCTACAGGTGTTGGCAAGACGGAGTTATGTCTTCGTCTTGCCGATAGTTTTTCAACCCCCATCATCAATGCCGACTCCCGACAGATTTTCCGTGAGATTCCTATTGGCACAGCTGCCCCTACCCTCGCTCAGCAACAACGGGTGAAGCACTACTTCGTCGGCACACATTCCCTTAAAGATTACTATAGTGCCTCCATTTATGAACAGGAAGCCCTGCAGGTAATAGAGCAACAGTTCCATCATTCCGACATAGCCTTACTTGCGGGTGGAAGCATGATGTACATCGATGCCGTTTGCAACGGAATCGACGACATACCCACCATAGACGATGCCACACGCAACCTCATGAAAAAACGATTGGAAGAGGAAGGACTTCAATCCTTGGTGGAAGAATTGAAACAATTAGATCCCGAACATTATAACATCGTTGACAGGCAGAACCCGCGTCGGGTGGTACACGCATTAGAGATTTGCCACATGACGGGAAAAACCTATACATCCTTCCGCACCAACTCACAGAAAGTCCGTCCTTTCAAAATCATTAAAATTGGGCTGAACCGTGACCGCGAGGAGTTGTATTCCCGTATCAACTCCCGAGTGCTACAGATGATGGAGGAAGGACTGCTCGAAGAGGCACATAGCGTATATCCCAAACGAAGCTTGAACTCGCTGAACACCGTTGGATACAAAGAGCTATTCCACTATTTTGACGGTGTTATCCCTTTGGAAGAAGCCATCCGACAGATACAGTCGAACACCCGCCGCTATATGCGAAAGCAAATCACGTGGTTCAAACGCGACGAGAGCATTCAATGGTTTCACCCCGATAATATTGAAGAAATCATAAATTATATCAAGAGTTCTCTTTAACAAGGGAATTATTTTGTATTTTTGCAGTCACTATGGAGCAAGTAAAAAAAATCTTGGCATTGTTCTGGCAGAAAATCCTCCAGACATGCAAATGGTATAAGAACCTGTATAAGGGACGCCGATGGTACACAAAGACTGTTGCGGCTTTCTTGTCCTGTGTAGTCGCCCTGTTCCTTTATCTGGGAATGGTGGATATCAACTTCCTCTGGCTCTTCGGTAAATCACCGGGCTTCATCTCAGGATTGGAGCCGCAAATCAGCCAAGCCTCAGAAATATACAGCGCCGACGGCAAGATGATTGGCAAATTCTTCAACGAGAACCGCACCCCCGTGAAGTACGAGGAAGTGAACCCCGTTTTCTGGCGTGTTCTCATTGATACAGAAGATGAACGCTTCTACCAGCATTATGGCATCGACCCCATCGGCATGTTCGGAGCCGCCAAAGATGCCTTGCTCCACCACGATGCACGCGGAGCTTCTACCATCACCCAGCAACTTGCCAAGAACATGTTCAAGATGCGCTCGAAGTATTCCAACGGACTATTGGGACACATTCCTGGCGTGAAGATGATCATCATCAAGACCAAGGAGTGGATCATCGCTACAAAGCTCGAAATGCTGTATTCTAAGGAAGATATACTCACGATGTATGCCAACACCGTTGACTTCGGATCCAACTCCTTTGGCATCAAGACGGCAGCCAAGACTTACTTTGGCATCACTCCGAAAGAACTCACCACCGAGCAGGCAGCTGTATTGGTGGGCATGTTGAAAGCAACAACCTATTACAACCCCATTTCACACCCCGAGAATTCTTTGAAGCGTAGGAACGTTGTTCTCAGCAACATGATTCAGCACAAGGATCTGACACGAGCCGAATTCGACTCTCTCTCACGCATACCTATTGAAATGAAATACAGCGTGGAGAGCAACTACGACGGACAGGCTACGTATTTCCGCAACGCCGTTGCCGACAACCTGAAAGAATGGTGTCGCGAAACGGGATACGATCTCTACAATAGCGGATTGCGCATCTATACGACAATAGACACACGCATGCAGGACTATGCAGAGGCAGCTGCCATCAAGCAGATGAAACAGGTACAACGCAACTTCAACAACCATTGGGGGAACAATGAGCCTTGGGTTGACGAGCGTCACAACGTCATTCCCAATTTCATCGAGAACATCGCAAAGCGACAGTCTGTTTACAAATATCTCGATGCCAAGTTCAATCACAACGAAGACTCCATCAACTACTATCTGAACCTCCCGCACACCGTCAAGCTCTTCGACTATGAGAACGGAACTATAGAAAAGGAGATGTCAACGATGGACAGCATTCGCTATATGGTACACTTCATGCATTGCTCGTTCATCGCGATGGAGCCCCAAACAGGGCACGTAAAAGCTTGGGTGGGCGATATCGACTTCGATTCTTGGAAATACGACAAGGTTACCGCTATGCGACAGCCTGGTTCCACCTTCAAACTCTTCGTCTATGCCGAGGCTATGAATCAAGGGCTCACCCCCTGCGACAAACGACGCGACGAATACTTCGCCATGAAAGTTTACGATGCCAAAGAAAAGAAAGAGGTCACTTGGGCTCCTACCAATGCCAACGGATACTTCACCGGCGACTCCATGCCTTTGAAGGCTGCCTTTGCGCAGAGTATCAACAGTGTTGCCGTACGTCTCGGACAGGAGATGGGTATCAAGCGAATTGCAGAGACTGCCCACCGCATGGGCATCAACAGTCCTCTTGACGAAACTCCTTCCCTTGCCCTTGGAGCCAGCGACGTTACCCTCCTTGAACTTGCCAACGCCTATTGTACGATTGCTGATGACGGAATGCACCACGCCCCCGTACTCGTAACAAAGATTCTCGACAAAGACGGCAACGAAATCTACACCGCTCCCCAACAGAGCGAGCAGGCCGTTTCCTACAAGTGCGCCTTCCTGACACAGCAACTGCTACTGGGAGGACTACGCGAACCGGGTGCCACCTCCATGAATCTGTGGGGATATGTGGGTAAGTACAACGATGTGGAGTTCGGCGGCAAGACCGGAACCTCCAACAACCACTCCGATGCCTGGTTTATGGCTGTGAGTCCCAAACTGGTTGTCGGTGCTTGGGTAGGAGGCGAATACCGCTGCATCCACTTCAGAACAGGTCAGCTCGGACAAGGATCGCGTACAGCACTTCCCATCTGCGGCTATTTCCTCGAATCAGTTCTCGGCGACCCCAACTTCAAGCAATACCACGCTAAGTTCGGTAAGCCAAAGGATGCAGATATCACTTCCGGCATGTATAACTGCCAGAGCTACTATACGTCTCGACGCGATACACTCGATGCCGACAGTCTTTATAACGATGCCGAATTCTCAACTTCTGAAGGTGAGTCAACCCCAGAATCTACGACAAGCTCGGAAAATATTCAGACAGAGGAACTATAATTACTCCGCAAGACTACCACTCAAATTGTGCAACGAGCGGCAGATGATCGCTGAAACCTCCCATATAGCGAGGGCCAAGATAGGTTCGGAAAGGCCTCTTTCCACCATATTTCTCATCATCCTCCATCAGGAAGGGAGCATCATTAATGAAGCATTTATGCAGCAACGGCTGTAGGGAAGCGCTTATCAAAATATGGTCAAGGCTACGCCATTCGCCACGATAGCGATACGTAGCCTTGGCTCCGTTTTTACCACAAGCCCCTTCGGAAATGTCCGTCAGGTTTGCTGTATTCTGAAGCAACTTGATGCTTTTCTCCTTCGAGTAGGCATTAAAGTCTCCAGCTACGAGGATATGAGCCGTTGGTTGGATCTGACGAATGGAGTCAATGGCGGCACAGATGCGAAGCGACACACGTTTCCGATAAGTTTCGGCATTTCCACCCCCCAAACGGCTGGGCGCATGTACCACGAAAACATGAAGCGTATCACCGGCTTTTGTCTTTCCGCTAACATAGAGCACATCACGTGTTGGGGGTAAGTTCTTGACGGGATCAACTCGAAGTGATGTGTAAGATAAGAGACGGAAGGTAAATGGCGACCAAAGCAAAGCCACATTCACTCCGCGTAAGTCGGGAGAATGAGTCATCACATACTCATATCGTGCGGAACGCAGCAACGAGCGACGGGTGAGATCAAAGAGACACGTGTCGCTTTCAACTTCACACAGGGCAACAAGGTCAGGCAAGGCTTGGGTACTTCCCTCACCTCCACACGCCACAATTGTCTGCCCCACCCTGTTCAGCTTCTGCCAATAGCGGGTGCGAGTCCATGAATAGCTTCCATCCGAAAGAAATTCTTCATCGTTTTTCAGCGAGTCGTTGATGCAGTCAAACAGATTCTCACAGTTCAACTCTACAAAAGTAAACAAACCCGCAAGTAGCCAAGCGATCATTCATCCAGTCGTTAGTCATGCAAAACTACAATTATTATCTGATAAAAACAAGGTCGTTGAACAAAAATCCATCTAAATAAAAAAAAACAAACGATTGAATGCTCATTCAACATTTTTTTATTATCTTTGCAACATTATATCTAAACCCTTTTAAATTTAAATCAATATGACAATTAACGAATTCAATTTTGCAGGTAAAAAGGCAATTGTGCGCGTTGACTTCAATGTGCCCTTAGACGAGAATGGTAAGATTACTGACGACACCCGCATCCGTGGTGCCCTGCCCACTCTGAAGAAGATTCTCAACGATGGTGGCGCGCTCATCATCATGAGCCACATGGGTAAGCCCAAAGGAAAGGTGAATCCCAAATTCTCACTCGGACAAATCAAGGATGCTGTTGCCGCAGCTCTCGATGCTCCCGTAACGTTTGCTCCTGACTGCGCAAAGGCACAGGACGAAGCTGCCTCTCTGAAGGAAGGCGAAGTACTCCTGCTGGAGAACCTCCGTTTCTATCCTGAGGAAGAGGGCAAGCCTGTAGGTGTTGAGAAAGGTACGCCCGAATACGAAGAGGCCAAGAAAGCTATGAAGGAAAGCCAGAAGGAATTTGCCAAGACACTGGCTTCCTATGCTGACTGCTACGTGATGGACGCTTTCGGAACCGCTCACCGCAAGCACGCCTCTACCGCTGTCATCGCCGACTACTTCGATGCCGACGAGAAGATGCTGGGTCTGCTCATGGAGAAAGAGGTGAATGCCGTTGACAACATTCTCTCGAACATCAAGCGTCCCTTCACCGCCATCATGGGTGGCTCTAAGGTTTATACGAAGATCGGCATCATCGAAAACCTGCTCGGCAAGGTCGATAACCTCATTCTCTGCGGTGGTATGACTTACACCTTCGCCAAGGCTCAGGGCGGCGAGAT
>JAFSWU010000261.1 GCA_017444365.1 Prevotella sp. | reverse complement strand
TGGCAATGGGCATTGCCATTGGCAGTATTGATGATACGGAAATACTCCGCTGCATCATAGCGGTATTTTCCATGAGAAAACAAAAAGACATACTCTCCTTTGCCTGATTGCCCTATCTCAGGCAACGCGTTCTCGAAATGCCATCTTATGGTCTTGCCGTCGCCATTCATCCACAACGTGTCTTTGCCATTTACAAAGACGCCATTGTGTGGTGGGGGCACTGGAGTGCTGAGCATAGGCGGCTTGTCATGAGTCCCGCAACCCAAGAATACTGTCAACACGACGGACGATAAAAACAAATAGAATAGTCGTTTCATCTTTTCTGTTACGTTTTATCTGACATCAATGAAAAAATCAAGTGGTTCACGAAGCGTTGGTGAAGATAGTTGATTGAGTGGTTAATAAGTTAGTATGGTATGAATACAAAAATAGATATAATTCATGAAAAATCAAGCCACATCACACTTGTGGGACTGCGATTTTAACAACTTTTATCAATATGAAAATTTGAACCTGTTCATCATGCACAGCATGATAAACCTCTATTTTTATGCATTTGTTTGGAAATATGGATGGGGAGATTTATTTTTGCAGATGGATTCCCCACAGTGAACCCACCAATCAACTAAATCCTATTCATTATGAACAAGACAAGAGTTTTATTGCTATCCTTCATCGCTATCCTCTGCCAGGCTGTCCATGTCATGGCACAAAATGAGCCCAAGGAAATCGTCGTCGTGATGAAAACCAACTACACCTATGAAGACCCCCGATGGGGACAGCCCGCCACTTTGGAAAAAGGCCATGCCATAACAGTATGGAGCGACGGCAGCGCCACATACGACTATTGGCCCTACCCCGCCGCAAATGTCGGATTGCCTAAAAATGTGACACGCCTGCCCGGTTCCAACGGCGAGCGTTATATCCAAATCAACGGTACGAACGTAAGGCTGAGAAAAGGTCCCTCAACCAATTACGGATATTATTGCTACAATCAGGCAAGCACCGCCTCGGTGTATCACTATCAGTTTATCAGCAACGGTACAAACCCCAAGACCGACGACTGGGGCCTTTATGCCGAGTGGAAGCCTTATTATCTTCCAAAGGGCACACGATTACCCTATCTGGGCAAGAAGAATGGTTTTTACAAAACTTCATTCAATGGCGTAATATTTTATCTTTCCGCAAAATACTGCCTGCTGAAATGAGGGCTTTTTGAGGGCTTTTGCAGGTGCGGACGAAATCCGCACCTACAATCTCAACTTCGTTGCTAAAAGAAATTACCCCTACAACCCATTAGTGGGTCGAGGGGTATTGAGGGCATTTTGCTCACAGGCTACTGTCCTGTAGCCTGTTGCATCCCTTCAAAAAACTTCTCCTGCAACTGTGAGGCGAGTTGGTTGTCGGGATTGATTTTCAGCGCCTTCTCGAAGTTCTGCATCACGTCAATGTAATAGCGCTGACCATTTTGCGCGGGGTCCTGCACGATGCGTACCATGTAGAGAAAACCACGAAGGGTGCAGAGGTCCGACTGGTCGGCATTTTTCATCGTCTCCATTTGCGTGATGGTCTGCCCGGCCTCTGCCAACAACCTCTCCGTCTGTTCTGCATGGGGATTCATCACCGAGAAATAAAGACTGTGCAGCGCCATCTGATACTTGGGCTGGATGCTGTCGGGAAACATCGCGTCGATTCGTTTCATCTCCGCAATGCAGTTGAGGTATGCCTCTGGCGTGGGCGTCTGAATTTTGGCGAGCGACTGGCCGATAAGCCCTTGCATCGAAGGCTCCTGGGCTTGGATAGATACTGATGCCATCATAATGAGGGCGAAAGACAACACACTGGTCTTAAAAGTTTGAAATGTCATATGCTTTATTATTTTTAAGTGAAACAAATATGCCGATATAAAAGAAACGGTCGCGTGAAGCCGTCACGGGATTGCCTTTGGTGTCGTAGCGGAAGACGTTGGTACGTCCCAGGATGTTGTTCAACGAAGAATAGACGATGACCTTGGGACTCACCAGATAGGTGACATTCACATCCACACTGTTGTAGATAGGCGTTTTGCCTTGCGGGAAATAGCGCGGACTGGCGTAAGATTCCGACAGGCCCACGATGACCTTTCCCAAACCATATTTGGCTGTCAGCCTCAGGTTATGACGCGAAGCGTAGTCGGGCATCCGCAGGGTGGTATAGTCGTGGTAGAGCCGTTCGGAGTCGTTGAAAGAGTAAGAGAGCGTGGTGACCAAGTTCTTCACCAGTGAGTGGTTTTCCACAAACACATCCACTCCCCTGCTCGAGCCATATCCATGAGGCTGATAAAGGTTGTTTTCCAACAAGGGCAGATGATGATACTTCTTCAGATAGGGCTCTATGCGCATGAGCGTCGTCGGAGTCTTATACTGTACAGAGAGGATGGCATGGTGGGCAGTGCTTTGTCGCAGCGTCTTCTGGCTCTGTGCCATATAGTCGTCATCAGCGGTCTGACTGTAACGGCCTGCCACCAGAGACACCTGCCAGCGTTTGTTGGCGACATAACTCAGCGTTGTCCTGGGCATGAAGAGCCAGTCGCCTCCCATCACCTCAGCCCTTGTCGACAGATGGAGAAACAGCCGTGGGAAAACGCGCCATTGGGCGTCTGCATGAACCGCAAAGATATTATAATCCAGATGATACCGGCTGGCTTCATACTCCGACTTGCTGTTGCGGATATAGTCTTCTGCGCCAGCCGACAACTTCAGCACATCAGAACAGACTTTGCGCACTTCGGCCTTCACATGCACCTCGTTGCGCCACTGACGGTAATGGTCGCCCACTGCCAGCGCATCGTCGATATGACTGAAAACAGTAGAATTGGCGATGCCGGTGAAGAGCGATAGCCCATGACAGAATGTTTTCTTATGCGTGACATTGGCATAGATGTTATGCTCCTTGAGCGAGAGGTTGCGCCCGTCGACATGCTGTCCTACCGACGTGAAGTCGTAGCCGACGTAGGATTTCAGCACACCCGACGACCCGAACTCTTTCTTATACTGTGCCTCGCCAGAGAGTTTGCGGTAGGGACGGGTGAAGTCGAAGCGTTCTGTAAACAGACGGCTATACAGCCCCATACTGGTCAGCGCGGCATTAAACGACAGGCTGCTGTTGGCGAACGCCTTCGTGCCGCCCACATTCCAGTCTACCAGCGATGCGCTCACGCCATATTTGTCGCTCGTAGCCATGTCGGTGGCCTCCATGGGGAGCACAGCCGAAAGCGCCTGCCCGTATTCGCCTCCATAGCCGCCCAGAGAGAAATTGATGCCTTTGAACAGAAACGGGGAGAAACGCCCCCGCACAGCAGAGTTCTCCGTA
>JAFSWU010000260.1 GCA_017444365.1 Prevotella sp. | reverse complement strand
GGTGCCCACACAGGTGATGCAGATGACCAGGATCGTGGCCACCTTGCTCCATCCGAGGTTGCCGTCATGGTAGATGAACCACCGCTTCACGCGGTCATGCACGTCACAGACGATGCCGCCCCAGAAGTCGAGCAGCTGCGGGTCCACGGCATACTCGAAGAACTCCATGAGGAGGGAGATATAGATGACAGCCCTGAATATCTTATAGGCGGTCTGCAGTTCCTTGGTCTCTTCCATCTTGCTTTGCTATGACAAACGGGTGAATCCTTATTGATACAGGGTGATGATGGGACGTGCCTTGTGTGCCTGGTCCTTGGGCGTTTCCTGCATGGCACCCGAAGACAAGGAGTAGAGCCACGCCTTGGCACTCTCCTGTCCGCTGACCTCGGTGGAAGTCCAGTACCAGCACTTATCCGGTTCATCGGGAATAGGGTCGCCGCCGCACCGCTTGATGTACGCATTGACGCTTGCCTTTGCCCGATAGAGCAATTGCATCTGTGCGACGGATGGAATATAGGCGCTCTGCCCATATCGCCAGATGGCAAAGACTGCATCGGCCAGAGGCGACCCCATGTCCCTCGTGTTGTAGATGGCGAAGGTGTTGCCGTTGCCGTCGTACTTCGTCAGGCTGGCCGAAGTGTTCTGCTTCACACCGAGGGAGTCGGCGAACATTTCCGGAGCGATGTCCCACAGATAGACGGCATAGCCCGTTCCTTCATGCTCCTCGCTGCCGCCCTGATTGACGTAGAACACCACGCCGATGGGTGACTTCCCCTGCTCCTCGCACTGGTCGATGGTCACGACCTTACCGTCCGTGCAGAGGATGTGGCAGGGCTGCATGGTGGTGTCGGGAAACTCGATGTGGGCATCACAGGAGGTCAACAGGATGCCGACGGCAATCGCCGCCAGAAATCCGTGAATGTATTTCTCTGTCTTGTTCATTACTTGTACACTTTAGGATGGTTATTTGGTGGGAATCTTGAAGCCGATGACAATGCCCGTCCGGAACAAGTCCTTGCGGTCGGGTACCATCAGGTCGCACTTGGCCTGCCAGTATAGCTGCCAGCCGTGACGCAGGGCGTAGCTGTGTTCATAGCCCACATGGATGCCGGCAAGGAAGTCGTGAGTGTTGCTACCGCCCGAAGCACCGATGCGCAGACTGCCGTAATGGTTACGCCCACGTACCACGCAGGGTTTGTAGGCGATGCCCAGCCCCCAGGTGTTGTAGCTGTGCCAGAAGGATTCCGGGCAGACATGGCCGCACGATGCGCAATCCGCCCATTTCAGGTAGCCGTTCACGAAATACTCCCAGGCATTGTGATATTTGGTCTCGTGTTCCCATGAAAGCGTGGCATCCAGTCCGCGCTCATAGAGTGCGCCCATGCCGAAGGATATGCGGTCGGAATGGCCTTGGGCAAAAGATACGGCGGCGGTCGCAGCCACGAATAAGGTCAAAAGCACTCTCTTCATGGTCATTCCACCTTCAATAAAACCTTGTTGAACGAATCGGCGTTCAATACGTCTTCATAGTCAATGTCAAGATGTATCAGACGGCCACTGATCTGCTTCTCTGCCACCTCGATGGTCAGCACCTTGTCATTGGGGAAGGTCATCTTCTTCAGCACCACGACATTGCGGTAGCCGTGACGGAATGACCGTGAGGGGTCGAGCAGCAAGGCCGGTGTCAGCTCTATCATCTGCGCATTGGTGGCCTTCGACTGTTTCTTGTCGGTCAGCTTGAAACGCATCTCGTCGATGTCAAAGCGGATGTTCGTGCGGTTCTCAATGGAGAAGTCAATGAAGAAGTATTCGCCGATGGCATAGATGTTGTTCAGGCGCATGACCATCCTGTGCATCTTCGTGCTGACATTACGGACACGGGCCGGGGATGACCATATCTGACGGGCAAAGCGCGTCATATCCTCGGTGGAGAGGCTGACGGCAGGATTATTGTAGGCAATCTTCTCCGTCGGTTGTATCACCTTGTCGGCCACGGCTTCCTGCAGGCGTGTGGTGTAGATGAGCGCATACTGGCTGCGGTAGCGTTCCGTCACGATGGTGACAATGGCCAAGACATCACCGTCCTCATGCACATCGGCACCTTCCTTGGGCTTCAGACGGATGGTGTTGCTAATGGGCTGGTCGCCCACCACCTTGTCCGTGGAGATGTCCACGAAACGGATGGGTTCGCTGGCGGTGATGATGGTCGTGACCTGCTCGTTCACGGTGAGGAGTTCCATGTCCTCATAGGTCTGCTGTGCCTTCATGGGCAGGGCAGAGAGGGCACACATCAGGAGTGCCCCGATTTTCTGGGTTGTCTTCATATTGTTCATGATTTAATCGTTCTTCTTCTCTTTTCCATTAACCAGATAGACAAACGTGCCGTACTTCAGCTTGGCACTGTTCTTTTTGATGGCCTTGCTGATGGCGTTGGCAGTCTTCTGATAGGCATTGGTCATGGCCTGCATACCCCATTGGGAGAGGCTGTTGCCTGTGGCGGTATTGCCCATATTCATGTTACCGTTCATTGCCCCGGAAGCCACGTCCTTTGATGTCTCGCGGAAGTTGCTGGAGGGGACATAGAGACCTTCAAGACCATCGGTGTCATAGAGGGAAAGACTGACCTTCACCAGTTCGTCACCGACGAGGATGCTTTTGATAGTTCCCTTAACACGCAGGCTGCCGAAGCCGCTCATCGTGGCATAGAGATAGGTGCCCTTGGGCAGGGTGCGGTCGCCAATCTCCACATCATCCAACAGACGGAGCCGGACACGGGAGCCATCGACGGCCTTGATGTTCTCGTCGATGATGGCTTTGATAAGGCTCTGCTCTGGTTCGTTCTGCGCGAGGGTGTTGAAGTAATCGGACGTGACCTTGACTTTCTTGACCACCTCACTTGCTTCCTCGTCCTCGCCGATGGCATGACGGGCATTCTCATTGACGTTTACCTGACCTTCTGCCTGACCTGTGGCTGTTCCGTCCCCCGCATCGGGAACTTCTACTGGTTCTGTCGCTTCCGCTACTCCCTGCATTCTTGCGAGGGCAAGGGCACGTTCCAGTTCATCGCGTGCCTGCTGCTCCTGCTGTGATGCCCGGGCAAGGCGTTCCTCGTCGGTCATGCCTGTCGCGTTCAGTTCCTGTCCCTGACGGGCACTCTGTGCAAGACGCTCCTGCATCTCGGTCAGTTTGCGCTCCTCCTCGCTCTGTAGTTGGGCACGTTCCTCATCGGAATACTTGGACTCGTATTCCTCCTTCTCGTCTTCCTGATAGCGGTCGATGTTGTCAACGGCTGAAAGGTCGTCAATCCTGCCGTAGGACTTCAGCATACTCTCGTACTTGCCGCCGATGCCGTCACCCTTCATCTGCGCATCGGGCAGTTCGGGATTCAGGTACTCCGTGGTCTGCATGTTGGCATCGGGGACTTCTGCCACCTCCGTATCGAAGATGTCGAAGATGAGATAACCGGCAATCAGCAACGGAAAGTAGAGGATAAGCGGCAGCATGTACTTGGGCTGCCTGATGTTGATCTTCTTGAATAGTTCCATGTTCGTATGCTATTTTGTTTGATTATCGTTCTTTTTTGACAATACGCCCAGAGGTGCGCAGTGGGCAGCATCGAGCGTCTTTCTGAGCTTCTGGTGCCGCCGTTCCAGCATCTGCTCCTGCCGCTGTGTGGCAGTGGTCTTGCCGTCAGATGTCCGGCTGGCCCTGACGATGCGGTAGAGGTTGAAGCTGAAACTCAGAATGACGAAGCCGAACACCAGGCAGAGGAATG
>JAFSWU010000259.1 GCA_017444365.1 Prevotella sp. | reverse complement strand
CAACGGTGGCTGCCAACGGAAAATTCGGTGGTAATGGCGTGAAGAGTGTCATCGGTCATCCAATGGGTGCCCAGGTGGGATATATCGCCGACGGAATCTTCAAAAGTCAGGATGAGATTGACAACCACGCCACACAAGAGGGAGCAGGCTTAGGCCGAATCCGCTATAAAGACCTCAATGGCGACGGCAAGATTACCGAGGCCGACCAAGACTGGATCTACGACCCCACACCCGACTTTACATGGGGTCTGAACATCTATCTGGAATACAAGGACTTTGACTTCACCATGTTCTGGCAGGGTGTTCAGGGTGTGGACGTGGATTGCCGAGGCTATAAATCGCAGACCGACTTCTGGGCAAACAACAATATCAATGTGCCCAACCTGAACAAAGGTGTACGAGTACTTGACGCATGGACTCCCGCCAATCCCGGCAGCGACATCCCCGCACTGACAACAAAAGACACCAACAACGAAGGACGCGTGTCATCCTACTACATTGAAAATGGCTCCTACATCAAATTGAGAACCATCCAGTTGGGCTATAACGTTCCCAGTTCCTTCTCCAAGAAGCTGCACATGGATCGTATCCGCCTCTATGCCTCTGCCCAGAACCTGCTGACCATCAAGAGCAAGAACTTCTCTGGAGCCGACCCTGAGAATCCCGGATTCAACTATCCTATTCCTTTGAATTTGACATTCGGTGTGAACATCTCGTTCTAAAGGTAAAATAGTTAAATGTAAAAAGTTAAAAATGAAAGTTATGAAAACGAATATAAACAATAAGGTAAGGATTCTGGCGAAAGCGGTTTTACCCTTCTACCTTTTTACCCTTTTACCTTTATTCACAGCATGTTCCGACTTTCTGGAAGAGCAGAAGCCACAAGCTACGCTGACCCAGGACGAAGTCAAGAATGCCAAATATATCGACAACGTCATTATCTCTGCCTACGCAGGTTTGGTAACCATTGAAGACATGAATGCCTCTTTCTCGTTGTGGAACTACGACACACGTTCCGACGATGCCTATGTGGGCGGTGCCGATGCCAGCGATGGCGGCCCTTTCCACAATCTGGAAAAAGAGGTTGGTGTCAACACCACCGATTGGCCCTTCGCTTCTATCTGGGGGAAGATGTACAGCTTCCTTTCTCGCGTTTCTCTCTCCTTGGATATGTTGCAGACTGCCGACCAGAACGATTCCAAGATTCAGCAGCGCACAGCTGAGATGAAGTTCCTGCGTGCCTACGGACATTTCCAGCTGAAGCGCCTGTTCAAGAAAATCCCCTTTGTCAACAAACCCAACATGCAGGAGGAAGACTATAACAACCTCTCGAACACTGAGTACACCAACGACGAGGGTTGGCAACAGATCATCAACGACTTGGAAGACGCCTTCGCCGTTTTGCCCGTGAAGCAAACAGAGAAGGGCCGTCCCACCAAGGCTGCCGCTGCCGCTTTTCTCTCCAAGGTTTACCTGTACAAAGCTTACCGCCAGGACGATGCCAACACCCACGAGGTGACCAGCATCAACGAGGATGACTTGAAGAAAGTGATTGAATACACCAATCCCTCTATCTACACCGCTGCCGGCTATGGTTTGGAAAGCGACCTGCACAATCTGTTCCGTCCAGAAGAACAGTATGAAAACGGCAAGGAGTCTGTTTGGGCCATTCAGTATTCCCGCAACGACGGCACTGAATATGGTAACCTCAACTTCTCCAACCGTCTGATTGTGCCCTGCATTCCCAAGGTTCACGACTCTGGATGCGACTTCTACAAGCCCTCACACAATCTGGTGAACGCCTATCGCACCAACAGCGACGGTCTGCCTCTGCTCGACAACTTTGCAGCTGTTGACTATGAGGTTGGTTCTGCCGAGACTGTCGATCCCCGGCTCTTTGTTACCGTTGGCGTGCCAGGCACACCCTATATGTACAACACCTCTTACATGATGAACGAAAGCAACACCTGGAGCCGCTCGGGTGGTCTCTATGGCTACTTCGTTTCGCTGAAGCAGAATATTGATCCCGAACTCACCAACATCTACCTGTTCAACTGCGACAACCAGTGGGCATCGTCGATGAACCGTGTGGTGCTTCGCTATGCCGATGTGCTGCTGATGCGTGCCGAGGCTCAGGCTCAACTCAACAACACCCAAGAGGCCATCATACTCGTCAACCAAGTGCGCCAGCGTGCTGCCGACATGGCAGCGAGCAGTATCGTTGCTGGCTATCCCAACAAGTACGGTGTTCACTATGCCGTAGGAAAGTATAATGGTTCTTACAGCAAGGACGAGGCCATGAAGATCGTAAAGATGGAGCGTCGCTTAGAACTGGCTATGGAGTGTGAGCGTTTCTTCGATCTCGTGCGTTGGGGCGATGCCGCTACTGTCATCAACAGGTTCTATACCACCGAGAGCGAGCGCATGAGTTTCCTGAAAGGCGCATCGTTCACCAAGAACAAGAACGAGTACCTGCCCATCCCCTTCGAGCAGATTGCCGCCTCTAACGGAAATTACAAGCAGAACTGTGGAAACTGGTAATAGATAAAGGTAAAAAAGTAAAAGGGTAAAAAAGTAAAAGTTATGAAAACCAAGATAAATAAAATAGGACGCTGGCTCATGATGGCAGCAATCCTCATTTTTCATTCCTCACTTCTCATATCGTGCAGCGATGATGACCATACGGGCAGCATCAACATCAGTGGTGAGTGCCTGGTGCAGGAGTTCGTGCTCAATGGACAATACGTGGGCACCATCAACACCGAGAAGCGACTCATCAAGGTCAAGGTGCCTGTGGACTTCACGGCAAGGGAGAACATGGAGATTACAAGTTTAAGCGTTTCTGCCGGTGCAAAAACCAACCTGAAGGTTGGCGACCACATCAATCTCATTGCCGACAAGACCCTACACGTCACCAACGGCGACCTTGTGATAGACTATCAAGTGGCTGTTCGCAATGACGAGGCTATTATGAAGCTCTTCCTCCTGGAGGGTGTAAAGGGTGCCATCAATCAGGCCGACAAAACCGTCACCGTATCGGTTCCTGCCAACAGCGGTGTTGACCTGAGCAGTGCCACCTTCGAAGTGGAGTGCAGCGAGGATGCCACATGCAGTCCTGCCAGTGGCACAAAGGGTAACTTCACGGAGCCTTTCCAGATTACCATTACTGATAATACTGCCACCAACACCTATACGGTCACAGCCGTATTGCTGGCCAACCCTGTTGCCCTGTTTGTGGGCGAGGCTGAGAACATCGAGATGCTCAACGCCGAGGAGAAAGCTGCTGCCAAGTGGCTCACCAGTAACATCACAGGTGCTGCTTACGCCTCTTGGAGCGATATTGCCAATGGCAACGTGTCGCTTGACGAGTGTAAGTTCGTGTTTTTCCATCGCCACTGCTCGTCATACGGCAACTACAACGGCTTTGCCGATGCTGAAAAGGAAGCCATGTCGGCAATCTCGAAGATGAAGGAATGCTGGCAACGTGGCATGGGATTCGTATTAGGACGCTCTGCCGTGAACTACGCCATTGCATTGGGGGCTATGCCCGCTGATGCTTATCCCAACAATGTGTGGGGCGGCGGCAACGGCGAAGGCTCCGACCTGATGGGCGATGATCCCTGGCACTTCTATGCCTACGACATCAACCACCCGTTGTGGAAAGGTCTGAAGACCTATCCTGGGGCTGCTGATAATGCTGTCTATACGTTGGATAAGGACTACACCATCTGTAACACCACATCGCAGTTCGGCTTCTGGGGCGAATACGAGGGCCGCGAAGCTGCAGTAGAGGCCAAGACCGGCGGCCGTGCCCTAATAGGCGACAACAGCGTTTCCGGATGGGAACTGAAAGCCGCCAACGGCGAATACGGCAAGGGCGGTGTTATCTGCTTCGGCTCTGGCCTCTTCGACTGGAATTCACCGACACCCTACACGTCGAACTACCACGACAATTTGGGTACTATCATGATGAATGCCTATCACTATCTCACTGGCGAGTAATATGAACCACGAATTAAATGCGAATTAAAACGAATTGAAGTTATGAAAACAAAGATAAACAAAATGGGAACCTGGCTTCTGTGCGCAGCATTCTTCACGCTTCACTCTTCACTCTTCACTTCATGCAGTGATGAGGATGACGCAGGCACCCCCTCCAAGGACTGGGCAGGCACCACTACCTTCTTCACCCCTACCGACGAGACAGGTTTTGACACCTACTACACGCCTGCCGTAGGCCGTGTGGGCGACCCCATGCCGTTCTACGACCAGAAGGCTGGCAACTTCAAGGTGCTCTACCTGCAGGAGTACACCAACAATATGACCTACCGCTTCCACCCCATCTGGGGCGTATCGACCACCGACGGCTGCAACTATGAGTCATTAGGCGAAATACTGCCCGTGGGAGCCAACGACTTCCAGCAGGATGCTGCCCTGGGTACGGGCTGCTGCTACTACAACGAGAAGAACGGCCTCTACTACATCTATTACACAGGCCATAACGGCAATAGCAAATACCGCGAGGCCGTGATGCGTGCCACATCTCCCGACTTCAAGACCTGGACACGCGATGAGCTCTGGCAGCTCAATGGACCGGACTTCGGCTACTCTGCCAACGACTTCCGCGACCCGCAAATCTTCCAGACAGAAGACGGCCTCTACCACATGGTTATCGCTACATATCCTAAGAATGGCGGTGACCCGCAGTTTGCTGAGTTCAAGTCGAGCGACATGGAATCGTGGGAAAGCGTCGGTCCGTTCAAGATGATTTGGGACCGTATGCTTGAATGCCCTGACATCTTCAAGATGGGCAACTATTGGTATCTGGTGTACAGTCAGAGTTACCGTGCTTCGTGGAGCCGCAAGGTGAAATACATGATGGCCACCAGCTACGAAGAGCTGAAAGATGCTTTCAACAACGGTCCCAAATGGCCTCACGACGGTCCACTGTGGCGCGAAGGAACTCTTGACACACGTGCCTTCTATGCCGCCAAGACTGCCTCTAACGGTCAAGACCGCTACATTTGGGGCTGGTGTCCCTTCCGCTCGGGTGCTGACATCCATGAGATGAACCTCAACCAGGGTGCCGGCGACGGCAACGAGCCCAACTGGTCGGGAGCACTGGTGT
>JAFSWU010000258.1 GCA_017444365.1 Prevotella sp. | reverse complement strand
CTTCATCCTTCATCCTTCATCCTTGACCTCCCTTTCTCCTTTCCTTCCACCACGATGACAATCTCACCTTTCGGAGCTTTTGCGTTGAAGTGGGCTATGACCTCCTGCAAGGTGCCGCGCACGCTCTCCTCATGAACCTTCGAAATCTCTCTGCAGACACTGACCCGGCGTTCTGGACCGAAAACCTCGGCAAACTGAGTGAGCGTTTTGACCAACCGGTAGGGTGACTCATAGAAAACCATCGTGCGGGATTCTTCCCGAAGGGATTCCAAATGCGTCTGCCGTCCTTTCTTCTGTGGCAGGAAGCCCTCAAAGCAGAATCGGTCGCAGGGCAGACCCGATGAAACCAGGGCAGGAATACAAGCGGTGGCCCCCGGCAATGTCTGAACCTCTATACCGGCGGCAATCGCCTCGCGAGCTAAGAAGAAACCAGGGTCGCTGATACCCGGCGTGCCTGCATCGCTGATGAGTGCAATGGTCTGTCCTGCCAACAGACGTTCCACGATGCCTGCCGATGTGCCATGCTCGTTGAACTTATGGTGGGACATGAGCCGGTTCTGTATGTCGAAGTGCTTCAACAGAATGCCCGATGTGCGGGTGTCTTCAGCCAAGATAAGATCGGCTTCTTTTAGAATGCGCACAGCACGCATTGTCATGTCCTCCATGTTGCCCACAGGGGTCGGTACTATATATAGCATGTCTTATTTCTTTCTTTTGCGGGGACAAATGTAGTTAAATAATCCTTACGCACAAAAAAACTGCCCATTTCTTTGCAATTTTTAAAACGTCTTTGTACTTTTGTAAGCAAAACAATACTTAAAGTGCATCTTATGACAACAAATTTATCAGGCGAGGCCCATCGCCCAGGGAGAATAGAAGTTGTATGCGGCTCGATGTTCTCAGGTAAGACAGAGGAACTCATCCGCAGAATGAAAAGGGCGAAGTTTGCCAAACAGAAAGTGGAGATTTTCAAACCTTCCATCGATACCCGCTATTCGGAACAGGATGTGGTTAGCCACGACCAGAACGCCATTCCCTCTACGCCCATCGACTCGTCGGCATCTATCCTCTTGCTGGCTTCGGACATTGACGTGGTGGGCATCGACGAGGCGCAGTTCCTCGATATGGGACTGGTGGATGTGTGCAACGAGTTGGCCAACAGGGGGGTGCGCGTCATCATTGCCGGACTTGACATGGACTATAAGGGGGTGCCCTTCGGCCCGATTCCGGCTCTTTGTGCTGTTGCAGATGAAGTAACCAAGGTTCATGCCATCTGTGTGAAATGCGGCAACCTGGCCTACCTCAGTCATCGTCTGGTACAGAACGACCGCCGCGTGCTGCTTGGCGAAACCTCCGAGTATGAACCACTCTGCCGAGAGTGTTACCAGAAAGCAACGGCAAACGAAAAATAAGGTATACTCATTCCACCTTCCTCATTCCACATTCCACCTTCTACACTCCACATGCAAGAAAAAATTACATTCGATAAATTCATTCGTTGGACGGGCATCTTCCTTATCGTTGCGCTCGTCCTCCTTGCCATGAACCACCTTAGCGAGGTCCTGTTGCCATTCTTTGTTGCCTGGTTGCTTGCCTACCTGCTTTACCCCATCGTGAAGTTTGTGGAGACCAAGCTGCGGGTTCGCAACCGTGCCCTGAGTATTATTATCACCTTTGTCTTTGTCATTGCCGTCATCTGCGGGGTGGCCTATCTGATTATCCCCCCGATGTTCGAACAGTTTGACAAACTCTCGGCGGCTGCCATGAAATATTTGCATCAGACCACGCACACCAATAATATCACAGCCTCCGTTCAACAGTGGTTTCAGCAGAACCAGCGCCAAATAGAGCGCTTCCTCTACAGCAAGGACTTCAGCGATGCCGTCAGGGTTGCCATGCCCAAGATCTTCTCCTTTGTCGGACAAACGGCAAGCATCATCATTAGCATCATCGCCGCCGGCATTACCTTATTATATATGTTCTTCATCCTGCTCGACTATGAGTATCTGACCGAGAACTGGATCAAGATTTTCCCGAAGAGGACTCGTCCTTTCTGGAACGAACTGGCAAGCGATGCCGAGCACGCGCTCAACAGCTACATTCGAGGACAATGCTTAGTGGCACTTTGCATGGGCATCATGTTCTGCATCGGCTTTACCATCATCGACTTCCCGATGGCCATCGGTCTCGGACTGCTGATTGGCATTCTCGACCTGGTCCCCTACCTACATTCCGTTGCACTCATCCCCACCGCCTTCCTTGCGATGCTGAAGGCTTCTGAAACAGGACAGAACTTCTGGGTCGTGTTCGGATTGGCTCTGCTTGTCTTTGCCGTCGTACAGGTCATAACCGATATGGTTGTCACCCCGAAGGTGATGGGGAAGACCATGGGGCTCAATCCTGCCATTCTTCTCCTGTCACTCTCTGTGTGGGGTGCTCTGCTGGGTTTTATAGGGCTTATCATTGCTCTGCCGCTGACAACGCTTATCATGGCTTACTGGCAGCGCTATGTCACGAAGGAACACGAGAATTTGCAAGGGGAAACAGAAGAAATTCAAGGGGAAATGCAAAAAAGGTGAGGAATAATTTGTCTATTTCAAAAAAACATACTACCTTTGCAGTCGATTTTTAAAATCGCCTGCGATTATGGGCTGAACCTCCGCAAAAAGAGAACTTTCTGCATTCGGTTTGCACCATAATTGAAATCTAAAAAGGGAGATCCGCTAGCTCAGTTGGTAGAGCACAACACTTTTAATGTTGGGGTCTTGGGTTCGAGCCCCAAGCGGATCACAAAAAAGAGGTCGGACGACCTCTTTTTTTGTGTAATTACTATAACAATTTCTCTATTCGCCAGATGTAGGCACGCTCGAGGCTGTAGCCTGCCTCGGGTTTTCCATTGTTATAATTGACAGTCCAGAAAGTAGCGGCACCCCACCATTCGATGGACATGGCTGTCGCACGGATGGCATAGTAGCCGCTTGTATTGAGGAAGAACACCTGCGATTGCCAATCGGCATACTCGTAGGGCTTCACTTCCAGATGTCCGCATCTGTAGGGGTGTGCGATGTCTGTTTCTCCCTGGCTTGTGAATCCCCGCCGGCATTCCTTGCCTTTGGTGGCATTCTTGCCATGATAGCATACATGGAATGCCACTTTTCGGTAGAAGGTTTGCCCCTCCCTACGGTGCAGCACGAATCGGCAGGAGTCTGTCAGTCTGTCCGATAGGCTGCCGTTAGCATGTAGGTAGTGACGAATCTTCTGTCCTGTCTTCCCGTTTGGGGAGGTTGTCTCGGTATAGATGGCATAGGTTCCACCGTCTTCGATGGATTTTGTTGCCGCCATGACCTCTTGGTTCGTTTCCTGCATCATGGAAAGAGCCTCGGTGGGATCGAAGTCGCCTGCTTCTTCGATGATGAACTGGTTCCCGACATCGAACTTGCCGTTGGTGGTTCCCCAATCGGTGAGGCAGATGCCATCGTCTTCGTTCATGTTCAGCGTGCTGAGAGTGTCGTTCTTGCAGAAGTCAAGTACGAAAAGGCTGTCGCGTGTGCTCACCTTCATACACGTACCATATCCATCTATAGGAGCGTCTGTCTCATGTCCGTAGATGTTGATGAATCGGCGGTCGGCAATGCTGTATAGATAGTAGAACCCCTTGAACTTCAAGATGGCAAAAGTACTGGCGGTGTCGCATCGGTGGGTTTTTGCACGGTTGAAAGTGGTGGCAATCTGCCGCTGATAGATACCAAGTGCGCCACGCTCGTTATTGCGTGTGCGGATGAAGTATTGCTTCGTGTTCTTGAGCTGACTGAGGCTCACAATACGTAAAGGCTTTTGGGACGTTGATGGGCGCAGCCATAGGAAGATTCCCACGAAGATGATGCCGAGGGCGATGGCCGCTACTATCCACAGTTTACGTCGGCTGTTTCCTTTTGTTTCCCTGGTGTCATTCGTTGGCACATCTTCCGTTGCGGGTTTTTCTTTGGAGACTGTTCCTGTTGCGGTTTTTTCCTCTGGTATTGGTGCTTCTTCCTGAGAATCTTTCACCTGGTGTGCCATAAAGTCATCGTAGCCTAAGTAGCCGATGAAGCGTGCCAAGAGGTCCAGTGTCACCTTGCGGGGTGTGACGCCTGGCAGATAACCCCATACGCGCATAAGTGTTGTGTGGCTGATATGCTCATGTATGCTATCTTCTATTTTCAGAGAAAGCCATTTGAAATCCGATGGTGCTGATAGCGTGCGCCTGACCTCTTTTTCTATGGCGCGACATAAACAGTTGAATTCTGTCATTGTGTTTATCCTTTTGTTCTGACGACAAAAGTACGTAAAAATTTTAACAAAGTGATGGAAAGAATGCTGAATTTGCTTGGGAAATGCTGAAATTATTCCTAAATGGAACGGAATGGAATTAAATAGAATTAAATGAACGGGATAATTCTTTGCTCACTTAAAATGGTATTAATTGTTTTTGTACTGTAACGAAATAAATTGCTAACTTTGTGATGTGACATGTGTCATTATCTTTCATTTGCCTGTTGATTGACTATTTAATAACTAAAAACCTCAATAAAAGAAAAATTATGAGAACCATCTATTTGACAATCGTGGGATTGTTGTTCCTCATGGGAGGATCGTCGTCGGTATCTGCTCAGGTCAGCAATGACAACGAGGACGGTGTTTACAAAGTGGACAAGCGCTATGCCAACGACTTCGTGCCCGGGCAGGTGCTGGTCAAGTTCAAGGATGCTTCGCCTGTCGTAGTACGCCGTGTGGCGGGTCGTTTCCAGTCGGTTGACCGTCAGTCGGTCAACGACGTGCTGAAGGAGTTCGGTACCGTGCGCATGGAGAAGTTGCTGCCCAACGAGAAACCCGGTCGCAAGTTGCGTCGCACTAAAGCTTATAACGGCACGGTGGTGCAGGAGCATGACCTCAGCCAGCTCTACTTAGTAGAGATGGAAGAGGCGCAGGCTGTCACCACCCGGCAGTTGGTTGAGCGGCTCAGTGCGTTGTCCGAGGTGGAATTTGCCGAGCCTAACTATAAGGTATATCTGGCAGAAGCCCCTGTTAGCCCTGATGACCCGGAAACCCCTGATCCACAGGAGCCAGGCGTGATACTCTCCACCAACGAGAACCCGCTCTACGAGCAGCAGTGGGGCATTCCCTCCTATGGTGTCGATCAGCTTTGGAATAAGCCCATTGTCAACCCGAAGCGTCCCGTCATTGCCATCATCGACACTGGTGTCGATATGACGCACCCTGACATTGAACCCAACCTTTGGACCAATACCGTCGAGGCTGAGGGCGAAGAAGGCTATGACAACGACCAAAACGGTTTCGTGGGCGACCTGCATGGCTGGGACTTCATCAACAATACGCCCAACGTGCGCGACTTCAACAGCCATGGTACCCATGTGGCAGGCATCGCTGCTGCTGCCAACAACGGCATCGGTATCATTGGTGCAAATCCCCAGGCACTCATCATGCCTATCTCCGTCATGCAAAGCGACGGCTCGGGCGACGTGGCCACCATCATCCAGGGTATCAACTATGCCGTAGATAATGGAGCCAATGTACTCAACCTCTCTCTGGGTGGTTATGCCTACAGCCGCGCCGAGCGTTATGCTCTGGAGAATGCCTATTCCAAGGCTGTCATTGTGGCGGCTGCCGGCAACAACAGTGGATGTATTAATACTTATCATGGTGCCCACGCAACGGGTCCTATGTTCCCTGCCGCTTTCTCGTTTGTCTTAGGTGTGCAAGCCCTACAGCAGGAGATAAATCCGTTAAGTCAAGCTCACCCCTATCTTGCCAAATTCAGCAATTACGATGATGATGGTGCCAACTTTTCACAATCCATCACCAATCAAGACCCCGATGGCTTCAACTACGAGCTGAATGCCCCAGGTAATGATATTCTCAGCACCTATCCTGGCGGTAGGTACGTTTCCATGAGAGGTACGTCGATGGCTTCACCACTCGTCGCCGGTGCCATCTCCGCCCTCTTGATGGTGAAGGAGTACGATACGCAGGAAATACTCTGGGGCGATCTCATCAACACCAACAACATTGCCGAGGCATACGCTGTGGAGGAACGCCCCGCAGAGTTGCAACTCATGGGCATCATGTGGGATGAGCGCAAGGAGCTGGGTGAAGATGATGACGATGCCGACTATAGCGGCGACAAGGAAATTGACGCAGGCGAGACCGTCAGCTTCTATCCCATCATCCGTACCACCTTCGGCGAAGCCTCCTCCATCACGTTCCATCTGGAGATGGGCGATGAGCTGGAAGACCCCACCACCGTGCAGTTCCTCACAGGCGAAGTGGACTTCGGTATGCACCTCGATGCTTACGGCAGGGGTATTTCGCTGAACCCTGCGCAGCTGAAAGTCGCCAACAACCTTGCCGACAGGCGCCACATCAAACTGAAGATCGTGGGTACCTGCGGCGAATCGACATTTGAAAAACCTTTTGTCATTATCGTCAACAACACGACCAAAATCGGTGGACTCGTCTCCGAGAACCGCACCCTGACTGCCGACCGCACCTACTACGTCAACACCGACCTTGGGGTCATGGATGGTGCCATGCTGACCATCGAGCCGGGCACGCGCCTGGAGTTTGGACCAGGCGTGACATTCAAATCCTTTGGCAGGTTGAATGCCAAGGGTACGCCCGAGAAACCGATTGTCTTTACAAGTCATGAGGGAGAAGAAGAATGGATTCTTACGAGTGACGAATCTCATGGAAAACATGAAGTGTCTGATGACAACATCTATACCAATGCCGACAGTACGCTGTTCACCATGTTACCAACCGAACAGACACCCAATGCCTATCGCTTCTTTGGCTTTCTGGATGATGGTGTTGCTACATATGATTATAATTTGCATAAAAATATTTATAATATCATGATTTATGGAAAGAAATCAGATACATCGGATTATTATCACTCTATCGTTACTTTTAATTTTACTCAATATCTGATTGACCATATCACCGACAACATCCAGATGGAGGATGAGGATTGGAAAGTCAAGATTGTCGATAGTAATTATGATAATCTTACGACAATCAAACATTTGTTAACCGACCCATCAGTCATCACCCCTGTGGTAACAAAGCTTTTGTCTGACATTGCAGCATATAGCAGTGCAAACGAATCAGACCCTGATGCAGAATTGCTTCGGGCTTATATCAAAAGAACCAGTTGGTATTACTATGATTATCCGACTGATACCCTATCGTATTGCAGAATTGAGAATGCCCAGTTTGACAAATACGGCAAGGCAGATCCCTACATGTCAGACTGTGTGTTATATAATGTAGAACAGAATTGGGGACAGGGACGCAGGAATGTTATCACATATTGCGACCTGCATGTTCCCCATTACCGCCTGTCCAATATTGCCAATTGTAGAGATGCCCCCCCCCTACCAATACAACAAACGTTATGAGGATCTTCAAGATTGTAACTATATTAATAATGTTAGCGATTTGGGGTTCTGGCTCTCTGCAAATAGTTCTCACGCCCAAGTCTTCCATTCAGACCATCCTTCCTATTTAGGAACGGCCCGTGAAGACTTGGTGCGCCCGCATATTGCGGAATTAGGAACTGAACCAGGCAACTGGGGACAGTTGGACCTGAGCAACATGCCCGACCGCCCCTATGCCGAGGCGCATGGCATTGTGTGGAAGGTGGTCGTCAACGGCAAGGACGCGCAGGACGAGTATGAGGACTTGGCACCACTCGGTGTGGGTAAGCACAAGTTCGAGGTCTATTTCAATCGCCCGATGAACAAGGCCGTAGCTCCGCTCATCAGCTTCGGCGTGCGTACCCCGTGGACACAGAATGCCGTGGACGAGGAGGGCAGCTGGAACGAAGACGGCACCATCTATACCGCCTACAAGACCATCACAGGAAAGACGAGGAGCGATGGCGTGAACCGTATCAATGTGCGTGAAGCTGAAGACAACGAGTTCTTTGAGATTCCACAGGAGAACTCACGCTTCAACATCAATATCCAGGCGACAGGCTCCATGGCGACGGGCTTCATGGCTGAGGCGGGACTGGGGCGTGTAAACCTGACCTGGAACAACTCCGAGAACGACTTCGAGGATGCCATGGGATTCAATATCTATCGCTACTTCATGGACGAAAATGGCAATGTGTATAACACCATCCGCCTGAACGAGGAAATTCTGGGCGTCGAGAAAACAGAGTACACCGACTTCAACGTCGAGCCGGGCAATACCTATTATTATATGTACAAGGTATTATCGACCGCCTTGGAGGAGTTCGACGTGAGCAACGTGGTCTCCGCTACCCCTATGACCTCTATACTTGGCGATGCTAACGCGTCGGGCGACGTGGATGTGGCTGACGTGATTACTACCGTCAACTATGCCGCCGGACAGAACCCGAAGCCCTTCCTCTTCGAAGCTGCCGACGTGAACACCGACCTCGGCATTGACATCCTTGATGTGGTGGGCATCATCCAACTGATTTTACATCCCAGTTCCGATGCCCGCATGCAAACAGATGCCACTGCTGTTTACACTGTCGAGGACGGTGTGCTCTATGTAGAGAGTCCTGTGGCACTGGCTGGTGTGCAGGTGCAGCTGAACCATTCTCAGTGGACCATGGACAGTTCGCAGCCACAGGTTGTCGCCGATCTGAAGGGTTTTGAGCATACGTCGGTATGGCTCTCGGATAATGACTACCTCTTCCTCGCCTACAACCTGAACGGCAAGACGCTATCGCCAGGCAAGCATGCCCTGCTCCTCATGGGTGATGCCGACCTCTCGACGCTTCGTCTGAGCGATGCCTTTGGCCACAATGTACGTGCCGAGGCTGGCGAGGGTGTCACCGCTATCGATGCGATGGGTGCGAAGGTGCTCACGCAGAGCGGCATCTTCAACCTGAAAGGACAGAAGGTTGCCAGCAGTGCCTCCGCCCTGAAGCGCCTGCCCCGTGGCGTGTATATCGTGAATGGAGAGAAAGTTGTGAAGTAGCTTTGTTAGAATGTTAGTATGTCCCAAAAATGATATGAAGTCTTATATCTGTAATAAGGTGTGTTATGAGGGGCTTTTCCTTCTGCTCCTCCTCTGTCTCGGCGTTGAGGTCCGCGCCGACAACGTGGTGACGGTGTCGGCGGTGGAAGGTGCACCGGGAAGTGAGGTGACGGTGAACGTTAGCCTCGCGAACACCGATGCGGTCTCTGCGCTACAGGTGCTCATCCCTCTGGACGAGCGCCTCACCTACGTTGCCGGGTCTGCCGCATTGACAGACCGCTGTGCGAGCCACAGCGTTACGGCAGGCATGAAGGACGGTGCCCTAAGCCTGATGGTTTTCTCCATATCGCAGGCGGCGCTCTCTGGCAACGAAGGCACGGTGGCAACCTTCCGCCTGAAGCTGGGTAACCAGCCAGGCACCTATCCGCTGGTGTCAACGAAGACCATCGTGACCGACACTGACGGCAACCTGTTGGAATGTGCCCTGACCAGTGGCACAGCCACGGTGCGCTGCGCCAAGGCGCAATACGGCACCATGACCGTCGATTTCGGCAGTGTACCCATCCGCGACATCTACCAGCGGATGCTGACCGTGACGAATACAGGCAATGAGTCGCTCACGGTGACAGGCTTGCAGTTCTCAGTCTATCCCACCGACTTCGCTTCATCGACAACCTTCCCGCTGACCATTGCACCTGGTAGCAGTGCCGGCATCGTCATTACCTACGCTCCGCAGGAGCGCGGCACCGTGAGCGAGACGGTGACGGTGGTGTGCAACAGTGTGTCGAAGCAGAACACCATCGCACTGAAGGCGCAACCTTACGCTGTGAACGAACTGCACATGCAGGATGCCGGTGGTATGGTTGATGATACGGTGACGGTGGCAATGACCATGAACAACATGGATGCCGTCAGCGGTTTCCAATTGGAGTTCTACATGCCGAATGAACTTGCTTTTGTGGAGAACAGCTTCGTGCTCTCCTCGCGTAAGCAGGACCATGTACTGGTGCAGACAGTGAGCGATGGCGTGCTGCGTATTCTCTGCTACTCGCCCACTGACAAGCCCTTCACGGGCACCGATGGCGAGCTTGCCACGATGCGCTTTCGGTTGGTGGGTCACAACAGCACATCGCTTTCTCCAGGGAAGTGTCTGCTTACAGCTACCATCAACAACCAAGTGACCAACGTATGTTCTCGGAGTACTGGTGCAAGGATTACTATCGGGAGTCCGCAAATCAGTGTGGGCAGTACGCTCGACATGGGAGCACAGCCTGTGACCGAGGATGCTCAGGCAGAGGTCACAGTGAGCAACCAAGGCAATGTGCCGCTCATCATCAACCGTGTCACTTTCGACCGGGAGGGCTTCTCTGTAGAGGAAAGCCTGCCGCTGACCATTAATCCGATGATGCACAAGAGCCTGACGGTGGTTTATCCGAGCAAGGAGGAGGTCAATTTCGCCACGACCATGCAGATTTACAGCAACGACCCGGAACAGCGCCTGTCAACGGTGAACATAACGGGCAGCCGCTTCGCACCGAACTACCTGTCTATAGCAACGCCCGATATCTTCCGCACGGAGGACTTGACGGTGAATATCAGCGTGGACAACTACGACCGAGTGGTGGGTGTTCAGTTCGACCTGACCTATCCCTCGCAGTACTATGAGCCATACGACAATAATTATACCATTGCATCGCGGGTTGCGGGCATGAGCGTCACGATGCGCCCCATCTCTGACAACTGCATTCGCTACTTCTGCTACTTCCTTTCCGGCAATGGCATCGAGCCTGGCGATGGCGATGTACTCAGCATCCGGCTTCGTCCGAGAGCCGCCCTGCTCGATATGCAGGAGGCGCAGCTGTACAGTAGTTCATGGAATGTGGGAGTGAGCAATGTGAAACTCGGTACCGAGCAGTTGGACAACAAATATTGTGGTGGTACGACGTCATCGAATTTTTCCATCAAACGACCCAGCTTCAACCTAACGTTGGACATGCCCGATGAAGTCTATCGCACAGACAACCTGACCGTCAGCGTGGGTATGGACAACAGCCATGCCATAACGAGCATGCAGTTTGACCTGACCTATCCCTCGCGCTATTACTACTATGACCCCAGTGACAACAACTCTGTTGCAGTGGCGCGTGCTGAAGGTGTGGCTGTCGCGTCGAACCCCATTGATGACAACACCATCCGCTATACCCTTACAGGGCAAGACATAGAGGCGGGCACGGGCGACGTGCTGAACATCAGACTGCGCCCCACGGATGAACTGCTCACCATGTCGGCTTCTGCTGATGTGAATATCACGGAGGTGAACATTACCAGCCAATTCATTGACAACCCAAACCCTGTCAGCAATACCAGTGGATGGACGGCTCCGAAGGGGGCTCCCAACGCCTTCGATCCCAATAACAACTGCGCAGAGTTCTGGAACCAGTCAGGTTTTTCCATTCGCCAGACCTTGCATAACCTGCCGGCGGGTGAGTACAAGCTTGTGGCTGTCGCACTGTCGCGTACAGGTCATCCAGGCACGCTTTCGGCGGGCGATGCCTCTGTTGGGCTGACGACTGTTGGAAGCGATCAGGTGAATAACCGATCTGCCGCCAGCACTTGGTTCAACCAAGGAAACGGTGTCAACGAACTGCTATTCACACAGGAGACCACGGGCGACGTGACGATAGCCCTGACAGCCGACAGCGATACCGGTGGTGACCATTGGACGGTGTGGCGCAGCTTTGCCTTGTACCGTTACGAAACCCGAGAGATGATAGATGTGACTGACCAGTATGTTGTCAACGCCACGCCTGTTGTCAATGCCAACGGTTGGAGTGCGCCGAAGGGAGCTCCCAACGCTTTCGACCCCAATAACAATTGCGCGGAGTTCTGGAACCAATCGGGCTACTCCATCGAGCAGACCCTCCACGAACTGCCTGCGGGCGAGTATATGCTGGAAGCCATTGCGTTCTCACGCACGGGACATCCTGGAAGACTTTCAATGGGCGATGCCACAATCGACTTGGTAACAGTGTCTGGTTCAGTGGTGAATAGTGTGAGCCAAGCCAACACCTGGTTCAACCAAGGTAATGGTGTCAATGATTTGCTGTTCACACAAAAGACCACGGGCGACGTGACGATTGCCCTGACAGCTGACAGCGATACCGGAGGTGACCACTGGACGGTGTGGCGCAGCTTCAGACTCTACCAGCTGGGGAACAATAATTTGGCTTCGGGTAGTGTGACGGTCAGCAACGTGCAGTTCACCACCGTGGTGTCGGCCAATACGCTGACGTGTGACGGGCAGTCGGCTTCCTTCGTTGTGAGGGAGTCGCCTGTAACCTTAGGCGATGTGAACGGTGACGGGAATATCGACACGCAGGATGCCATTCAGGTCATCCGTCATTACCTGGGCAAGGAGCCCGATAACTTCAACGTTCAGGCTGCCGATGTGAACGGCGACGGGAACATTGATACGCAAGATGCCATCAAGATTATCCGTAAATACCTGGGGAAAGAGTAGGGGACTCCCTGACTTTTTCCCGAGGGAAAAGTTGAATCCATTAAAATCCATCAAAATAAGAAAAGAAAAATGAAAAAAGTAATTCTAAGTCTGCTGACTGCCCTGCTCTTTTGCGGGACGGCGACAGCACAACGTTTCTCCGTTGCCGACGTGGAGGCTCTGCCTGGCGAGACCGTCTCGTTTGAAATCACGGTCGATGTAGCAGGGGGTACCTACAGCGGCTTCCAGTTCCAAATGCAGTTCCCCTCAGAAGGCTTTGCCACGACAGGAACGACGGTTTCTGCCGCATGGGATGGCGGCAGCCTTTCCGTAGGTGATTTGATCGGTGGCGTAGCCAACGGCTCTGCCTTCTCAAGCTCCGACACTGCCATCCCCGACGGTGAGCAGGTCATCGGCTCTGTCAGATTCACGGTCGGCGAAGGTGTCGCCGTGGGCAGTTACGACGTGACAATCAGTGGCTTCGACTTCCTCGATGGCACGAACTACACGCACACCGAAGACGTGACCTTCAAGGTGAACGTGGTGAGTGCCCATACGGTGGTGCTCGACGAGTACTCGACCGTAGCCCCCGAAGCAGCCGAGGGCGTGAATGTTCGTGTCAAGCGCACCATCAAGGCCAACCAGTGGAGCACGATTGTACTGCCGTTTGAAATGACGGAGGAACAGACGAAAGTAGCCTTTGGTGCTGACGTGCAGATAGCCGACTTCATAGACTATGACACAACGGATGACGGAGATGGGAACACGATTGGCATACATGTGAATTTCAGTAGTGTGACGGAGATGGAAGCCAACCACCCGTATATCATCAAGGTGACGACCGCCGTGACGGAGTTCTCTGCCGAGGATGTCACCATAGATCCCGAGGAAAACCCCGTGGTGGAATACGACAACGGACTGACGGGCAAGAAGCGTAAGGTGTTTGGAACCTTTGCCGGCACCTACGTTGCAGATTTCGATTTCTATAATGATGCAGCCTATTATCCCCTCTTCCTGAGCGGCAACAAATTCTACTATGCTACGGAGAATACGCAACACATGAAAGCCTTCCGTGGTTACTTCGATTTCGTTGACAATCTGCCGGAGGCAGAAGAGGCGGCCTCGCGTATTGTGCTGACGTTTGGTGAAACGAACTCCATTCGTGGAATCAGCAACGCACAATCGGTGATGGTGAATGACGGTTACTACTCTCTCGACGGACGTAAGTTCTCGTCAAAGCCGACCATGCGTGGCGTTTACATCAAGAACGGAAAGAAGTTGATAGTAAGATAGGAGCAAAGAAAACTATGAAGAAAGATTATATGCAGCCCTCGCTACGCGTGAAGGGCGTGATGACGGAAAGTCTGTTGGTTGGTGTCTCTGCTGAGGTACAAGGCATTCAATATGGTGGCGTGGACACGGAGGGCGACAAGGAAGTCGATGCCCGTCTCATCGCTCCTACCTCCGTCTGGGATGAATAAACGAAAATGTGAATCCTTTTAAAAGTCTGATTATGATGAGAGGGATGTGCTCGGTCTCGAACGCATCCCTCTTTTTGATGGTGTGTTGTCAAAGAACTGCCGGTTTTACAGCAAAGCCTTGAATTTCTCGTCGAGTGTCGATTTAGGAGCGGCACCGACAAACTTGTCAACCAGCTGACCACCCTTGAAGAACAGGATGGTGGGGATGTTGCGCACGCCAAGTTCCATGGCGATGTCGTCTTCCTCGTCCACGTTGCACTTGCCCACGACAATCTTGCCGTCGTAGTCCTTGGCCAGTTCAGAGATGACGGGACCAATCATGCGGCAAGGTCCGCACCAGGGTGCCCACAGATCTACTACGAGAGGCAGCTCGCCATTTTTCAGTGCCTCAAAGTTCTCGCTTGTGATTGTTACTTCCATAATTCCTTATTAAAATGAATGAATACTATGTTTGTTTCTCTCTTGTTCAAGAAGTGATACGGCAAAGAGTGTGCCACCTTTTTTTTAGTTCACCTTGTATGACATGTTTTCGTTGTTCTCAATATACTGCACCAGCTTCTTCTCCAAGTTGATGCTCTTTGTTCTGGAACGTAGCAGCAGGTTGGTGTTGTGTTCGCGGTCGTTTATTTGGAAGTAGAGTTCGGTTCGGCCTGGAGCCTCTGCCACCATGGTCACGATGTCGTCGATGGTGGCTTCGTCGATGTGCTCCGTGTCGCAGATGATGGTGAACTTCTCGATGCGCTCATCCTTGACAGTCTGCAGGTACTGTATGTCGTTGATCTTCACTTCTATGAATGTGCTGGTGGGGAATTTCTTCGTGAACTTCGCACGGATAAAGACGGAGCAGCCTTCTGAGAGCATGCCTCGGCAGCGTCCCCATTCCTCACCGAAGAGAGCCAGCTCGCCTGAGCCGTCGAAGTCCTCGATGGTGACAAAGCCGCAGGGCTTTCCTTGTTTGGTGAATTTCGACTTGACACCCGTCACAATACCTCCGAAGATGGTCTCCTCCTTCTTGGTAAGAGCCTCTTTGTCTTCTAACTCCGTACACTTGGTATTGCACATGGAGCGGAGTATGATGCCATAGTCATCGAGTGGGTGGGCAGACAGGTAGATGCCTACCAGGTCGCGCTCACGGTTGAGCTTCTCAATCGTGCTCCATCGTTCTCCCTGCGGGATGGGTGGTGTGGCAATCTCCACGGCGTTGGCATCGCCGAAGAGCGAGTTCTGTGCCTGCTGCTGTTCGGCTTGGTAGAGCTGACCGTAGCGTAGCAGTGTGTCGAGGAACATGTTGCCTCGGCTGTCGGTGGCAAAGAAGTTCTCGCGCGGAATGCCAAAGCTGTCGAAGCCGCCGCTGAGTGCCAGACTTTCAAATGCCCTGCGGTTGACGGCTGCCATATTGACACGATGGGTGAAGTCGAAGATGTCCTTGTAGGGACCGTTCTTTTCGCGCTCGTTGATGATGGCCTCGGCAGCGGCATCGCCCATACCCTTGATGGCGGCCAGTCCGAAACGTATTTCGCCTTTCTTGTTGGTACCGAACTTCAGATGACTCTCGTTGACATCGGGGCCCAATGTAGCAATGCCCATGGCCTTGCACTCGTCCATGAGCTTTGTGATTTCCGTAATCTGGTCGCGACGGCGGCTCATGATGGCTGCCATGAACTCGGCGGGGTAGTTGGCCTTGAGGTATGCCGTCTGGAAAGCCACCCACGAATAGCAGGCAGCGTGTGATTTGTTGAAGGCGTAGGAGGCGAACTTCTCCCAGTCGCTCCAAATTTTGTCGAGCACTTTCGGGTCGTGTCCATTCTTCACGCCGCCCTCAATGAACTTCGGTTTCATGGCATCAACGATATCCTTCTTCTTCTTACCCATTGCCTTACGAAGTGCATCGCTCTCGCCTCGGGTGAAGTTGGCGAGTTGGCGCGAGAGCAACATTACCTGCTCCTGATAGACAGTGATGCCGTAGGTGTCCTTCAGGTATTTCTCCATGCAGGGGATATCGTAGGTGATGGGTTCCCTGCCATGCTTGCGGGCGATGAACGAGGGGATATAGTCCATGGGGCCTGGTCGGTAGAGGGCGTTCATGGCGATGAGGTCCTCAAAGACCGTGGGCTTAAGGGCGCGCAGGTGGTTCTGCATGCCGGTTGACTCAAACTGGAAGGTGCCGATGGTGCGTCCCTGCTGATAGAGCTCGTAGGTCTTCGGGTCGTCGATGGGGATGTGGTCGAGGTCGATGTCGATGCCTCGTGTCATCTTGACATTGGCGCATGCCTCTTTCAGCTCTGAGAGCGTTTTCAGTCCGAGGAAGTCCATCTTGATGAGGCCTGTTGACTCAATGACGTGCCCGTCGTATTGTGTGCAGTTGGTCTTGGTATCCTTGAAGTCGGGGTCGTCGGCTGTAGAAACGGGAACCCAATCGCTGATAGGGTCGCGACAGATGATAAAGCCGCAAGCGTGAATGCCCGTGCCACGCACGGTGCCCTCCAGCATCTTGGCATATTTGATGGTGTTGCTGAGCTTTGGGTCGGGTGATGCCTCGGCATCCCGCAGCTCGGGCGTACACTTGATGGCGTTGGGGAGGTTCATCTTCAGTCCGTCGGGCAGACGGTCGGGGATGGCCTTGCACAGGGCGTTCGAGGTGGCCAAAGGCAGTTTCTCCACTCGCGCCACGTCCTTGATGGAGTTCTTGGTGGCCATCGAGGCGTAGGTGATGATGTGGGCGCAGTTCTCATGGCCGTACTTGTCCTCCACCCACTTCAGCACGCGGCCACGGCCGTCGTCGTCGAAGTCGGTGTCGATATCGGGCAGCGAGATGCGGTCGGGATTGAGGAAACGCTCGAACAGCAGGTCGTACTTCAGTGGGTCGATCTTAGTGATGCCCAGACAATAGGCCACTACGCTACCGGCGGCCGATCCACGGCCAGGCCCCACCATGACGTCGAGCTCGTCGCGGGCCGAGTTGATGAAGTCCTGCACAATGAGGAAGTAGCCGGGGAAGCCCATCGTCTTCATGATGTGCAGCTCGAACTTGAT
>JAFSWU010000257.1 GCA_017444365.1 Prevotella sp. | reverse complement strand
TGCAAGAAAAGAAAATTGTGCAGATTGCCGAGGAGATAGACCGCCGCTTCCATCGCAAGGAGAATCCCGTCAGACTCATTCTGATTACAGGCCCGTCGAGCTCGGGAAAGACGACATTCACCAAACGCCTCAGCATCCAGTTGCTGGCCTGTGGACTGCGACCCATTTCGTTCTCTACCGACGACTATTTCGTGAACCGTGTAGATACACCGAAGCTACCCAATGGCGACTACGACTTCGACAATATTGAGACCGTGGACTATAAACTATTGGAGGATCACCTGGTGAAACTGATGCACGGCGAGCGGGTCGAGGTGCCTGAGTACAACTTCGTGACCGGCAAGCGTGAGTGGAACGGCAAGAAGCTCAAGCTTGCCAACGACACAGTGCTCATCATCGAGGGAATCCATGCCCTCAACCCGATTCTCACCAAGAAGATCTCTGACGAGCTGAAGTTCAAGATTTATATTTCCGCCCTCACCAGCATCTCGCTCGATGACCACAACTGGATTCCCGTGCGTGACAACCGACTGCTGCGCCGCATCATCCGCGACTACAACAAGGGTGCTTACACGGCGCAGGAGACCATCGCACAGTGGAAGAACGTGTGTGAGGCCGAAGACCAATGGATATTTCCATTCCAGGAGACCGCCGACGCCATGTTCAACTCGGCGCTGAACATCGAGTTTGCCGTGCTGCGCACACATGCGGAGATTATCCTGGCCTCCGTGCCCAAGAATTGTCCCGAGTATGCCGAGGCACACCGATTGCTGAAGTTCATCCATTACTTCCTACCGGTCAGCGACAAGGAGATTCCACCCACCAGTATCATGCGAGAGTTCTTGGGCGGTTCCAGCTTCAAGTATTAATACTGCAATTGCTAAGACATGGGCTTGCTTCTACGAAGTGGTAGCCTCGCTTCCAACGAAACATCAAACAAAAACCTCCAGAAGCAGGGGGCGGATGCTCAGGGTTGACACTAACCAGTCGATACCCCGTAGCAACTCTTCCATGTTGTGTGCCGGTCGATAGCATATGTTGTAGCTCCGGCAGATGCCCTCGGCAGAAGCCTTATGCTGTGCCATGACAAAGCGTTCACGGGCAGGACTGCCTTTCAACCCCTCGAACTTCTCGAAGATGCCTCCCCCTCCATTGTTGAGCAAGAGGATGCGCAGGTTGTCGCGCAGCTCCTGATTCCACAGGGCGTTGCTATCGTAGAAGAAGCTCAGGTCGCCAATGACACAATAGACAGCCTCGTCAACAGCCAAGGAAAAGCCTGCCGCCGTGGAGAGTGAACCCTCAATGCCGTTCACCCCGCGGTTGCAATAGACATAGTGGGCAGCATACTGATTGGCCAACCTCACAGCAATGCTGTTGGCATAGTGGGTATAGCAATCTCCGGCATCGCCAATATGCTCTTCCAACATCTTCACCGCCAACGAAGAGGAATAGGAAAGGTTGGAAGTCACGAGCTTGTCGTCCTCCTCTGCGAGCTGTTCATCCCACCATTCCACAAACGATGGGTGCAGGTGGCATTTGCGTTTCTCCAATTGTTGCCCCAGCATAGAAAGAACATCGGCAGGATGGCCTTCTATCATTCCCGTGAAGTGCATCGTCGTGTCTCGCAGCTGTCCGTCTTCACTCACCTGCCACATGGGAATATTCGGAAGACTTCTCAAGAAGTGACGCATGCGCTTGCTCACCAGCATGTCGCCAAGATAGAGCAGGAAGTCGGGCTTCATGTCATCGGGTATTTTCCCCGCTGCTAATAACTCATCGAAATGGCAACCGCCACACCCAATGCTCAACGACTCGTTCAGCACCACTGCATAGCTAACAATCTCACGGAAGTCCTCCAACATCAGTTTCTCCAGTGAAAGTTGTCCCACGATGATCATCGGACGACGCGCCGCGACGAACTCCTCCACGCACAACGACAGAGAGAGACGATTGCAAGTAGATGGAGCAAAAGAGAGAAAGCGTTCTTGTGGAAGCTCAGGCACCGTGAACTCATACAGCGGTTCATCGAGCGGCACATTGATATGAACGGGACCGCCACCCTGCTGACGGCAACCAAGGAGAGCCTCGTTCACCAAACGGTTGCAGTGCCAGTGGTTGGATGAAGGATGAGGGATTTGAGAGGAAGGTTGTAGAATGGGAAGGGTAACGGCTTTACGGACAAAGCGGCCGAGTGCGTCGGGCTGTGGGATGGTCTGTCCGTCGAGCTGATCAATCCATTCCGTAGGGCGGTCGGCAGAAATCACCACCAACGGCACATGCTGATAATAGGCCTCAGCAACGGCGGGTAGCAAGTTGAGCAACGCCGAACCAGAGGTGACACAAACTACTGCTGGGCGTCCAGTGGCTTGCGCCATGCCCAAGGCATAAAAGCCTGCCGACCGCTCATCGGTGACGGGATGGCACTCGATGTCGGGACAGGTCACAAGGTTATGAACGATAGGAGCATTGCGACTCCCTGGACAGACCACTGCATAATCGATGTGATGCGCTACGAGCAATGCGGTCAGTATATTGACATTTTCCTTATTACTATACATGGATGAAAGATGAAAGATGAAAGATGAGGGATGAAAGATGAAGGATGAAGGATGAAGGATGAAAGTTATGAGAGGAGCGCCCGCATGGTTTGCATTTTGGCCTCCGTTTCTTCCCATTCCTGCTGTTCTATGCTGTCGCGCAGTAGGCCGCCGCCAGCATAGAGCCGATAACGGGAGCCGTCGATTTCCATGCATCTTAAAGAAACGTAGAGTGCCTCGTCAAGATGCCCACAGAATCCACTGTAGTATCTGCGGGGGTGCGCCTCGTTGCCAAGAATAAATTCGCGGGCTTCTTCTTTGGGTGTGCCACAGACTGCCGGTGTGGGATGCAGAACCTCCAAAAGAGAGCCGAGTTGTGTACCGGGCTTCAAGGCGAAGCGGAAGTCGCTGCGCAGATGTACCAAGTTGGCAGCTCTTGTTGTATAAGGGCCTTCCTCCTCGATGTCGGTTGCAAAGTCCTTCAGACAGTCCCTGACATAGCTGGCCACATATCGCTGTTCCTGAATATTCTTCTGACTCCACCGGATCTGCTGTACCAGCTCCTGAGAGGGATTATCGAACTCCAACAGCTCACCCTCTAACTTCATTGTGCCAGCCAGTGCCATCGTTCTAAGAACTTCACCTGCATCCTGCGCCTCACCTCCCATCTTTTCCCTCTTCAGCAAGACCTCGGGGGTTGCCATCAGCCAAGTTCCACAGCGGGGAGCAGAAACCAAGGCCACAAACATACGGGGATACAACATACAGGCCTGTTCGTAGAGAGCCACGGGGTCATAGGGGGCTGCCGAAATAGTTTCCGACCGAGACAACACCAACTTGACAAACCGCCCTTCACACAAGGCCTCATGGAAACGGTCAAAGCAACGGGAATAAGCCATCCGTTCTTCGTCCTCTCCCCTTCTGGGGAAAGATTGGAAGGGGAGCTGACCTACACCCTGCCCCTCGTTCTTCTCCCCTTGAGGGAGTCGGACATGGGTTTCCTCACACCGTTCCTCGGGAAACAGCAGAATGGGACTGTCATCAGCCGGCACAAAGGGAGCCAGCACGAAGCCACGTCTGCCATTGAGCTGAGACAACTCGCTCAACTCCTCGGGCTCTCCCCCAATCAACAGCAAACGAGTGTCTTGGGAAGCATGGGGGAATCGGTAATAAACAAAGCTACTCATGTTTCTTTGGCGTGATGACATAATTGGTTACTTGAACGGTGGAAATCAGCTCGTCGGCTTCGTTGCGGATGTCCACCTGCCATTGGTGCAGCGTGCGGCCCTTGTGAAGAAGATGCCCGTAGGCGGTGACGGTGTCGCCCTCAAGAACAGCCTTTACATGACTTCCATTAACGCTGACACCCACACATATCTTGCCGGGACAAAGAGCCATCGACCCAATGCCAGCCAGATTCTCTGCCAAGGCCAGTGTCGCCCCTCCGCTCAGAAAGCCAAACGGCTGGCGATTGCGCTCATCAACACGCATACGGGCCATGCAGGTGTCAGGCTCAGGTGTTGACAGGAACTCCATACCGAGCGTCATGCTCAACCCCTTTTGCGAACAGACAATATTCTTTTCTTTCTCTACGTTCATAAAGCTTCTTGCTGATATTTTCTGCAGAAATAACAAGATTTGACGAGATGCCGACGATTTCCAACAAAAAATATTCTCCTCAAGAGATGAAAAGTGGAAAATCAAACACTTCTTTTCATTTTTTTTACGAATTAAACGTCTCTTTTGATTATTTTTATTACCTTTGCATTTGAATGAATAAGTACAGAAGTATTATTCTAACCTTTATTGAGACATTCTATGAGATTCAAAGCAATCAAACACATCAAATACTCAACAATTATGAAAAAGAAACTGAAATGGGTTCTCGCCGCAGCCCTGATAATTTGCGGCACACTGAACATACAGGCTGAGATTCTCCGCGGAATGGTGAAGGACGCTATCACGGGTGAGCCTCTGATTGGCGCTACGGTGAAAATCGTCGAGTTGGAGAATGTGGCTGCCGCAGCCGACATGGACGGCAACTACGTGCTCAACATTAGCAAGAGCGGACGTTACACCATTGAGGCAAACTATGTTGGCTACGAGCCCTGCGTGATCAAGGAAATCTTGATTTCAGGTGCCAAGGAGGTGGTCGTTGACATCGAACTACGCGAGAACAAGACTGAGCTGACAGAGGTG
>JAFSWU010000256.1 GCA_017444365.1 Prevotella sp. | reverse complement strand
CACAAATCAGCATAGGCATTACCATACGCGGTGCGGGCATGAAAGCCGATGCTGCCTTGGGCACTCTGCCCACTATCATTCAGGGCAATTTACGTCTTACTTCCAATGGAAAAATCACGATAGAGGGAATTTACCACAACGGCAACATTGATTATTCAACAAGCATTTCGTCAAAGTTCATCAAGTGCAGACTAAATAACATCGAACCCACAGTTTCCACCAGTAAGATGACCGATGCCCAATTTGTACAATGCAAAATAGCAGGGCAGCTGGCACTAAATGGCAATTCCACCGCCACTTGCATCAACAGCGTCGTAAACAATCCCACAAGCATTGGCTCAGTAGGTTCCAGTCTACCCTATGGCCGTTTCATCTTCACCAACTGCGTCCTCTACACCAATAGTCCGGTCATCCGGTCTTCTGTATTTGTAAACAGCGTCATTTACGACAACCTGAGCAATGGCGAGGGTGTGTTTGACAGTTCAAACGTGATGAACTACAATGTTGGATGCTCCACTGGTGGCCTCAACATCTTCCCCCAAAACGACACCAACGTCTCGTTTCCCACCCCCAATGATTTCGTGAACGGCCTTGAACTCACCATCGACGGAGAGATGGATGCCCTCGACTATGTCTTGGGAAGGGGACGATTCTATCTGGGCGGCGACGGCACACAGGTGGGCATCTACGGTGGTACCCTGCCCTACAGCGAGGCAGTGACGGGTCCGCGCATCACGCAGGCCACCGTGGGCAACCAGACGAACTCGGACGGTACGCTGAGTGTAGATATCACCGTGAGTGCGCAATAATAAGACCTTGCATAATGTATAATCCAGAATGAGATGAAACGACTACAGATAATCATCTTCTATGCGCTCTGTTCGCTCAGTGCCCTTGCGCAGCCGTCATACTCCTACCGCTATTGGTTCGACCAGCAGACGCAGGTGGAGACGGTCAGCACCACTTCGGCACAACTGCACATCGATGCCGATGTGAGTGCCCTCAGCGAGGGACTGCACAGTCTGCATCTGCAGGTTTTTCAGAACGACACGCTTCCTTCGCCCATCTTCAGCCACAACTTCATCAAGGTGGCAGACGCGGCAACGCTCCAAGCCTTGAAATGCTTTTATACGGTTGACGAAGAAAGCTACAACGTGAGCTAGGAAACAAGCATCAGCGGTCAGGCATATCACTTCGACCTCGACATGATCCAGCTCACCGACGGTCTGCACAGCCTTACCTACTGGCTAAGCAATGCACAAGAAACGATGACAAACATGCGCACCACCTACTTTGTGAAGACAGCGGCTGGTGGCAACGGCATCGTACAACTCCAGTACTGGCTCAACGACCGCTACAGCGAGCGACAGACAGTGAACTACGACCCGCGCCAAGCCACCGTGCATGTAGCCACAACGCTCAATCCCGAACAACTGCCCATCCGTTCCTCCAACTTCAAGTTCTCCGTAGAGAGCGGTCAGCCCTACATCTATGCGCGCAATGAACTGAACCTCATGTTCATCGATGCCAACAGCCGCTTCGCCAACAGCGTGCATGAGTTCGTGGATACGCGAACGAGGGAACTTGTGCAGCCTATAGGCGAGGTGGAGGAAAGCCAGACCTTCCCCAAGGTAACAGACGACAACATCCGTTGGTACACCCTGACGATGTCGGCGGGCGACACCTTCTCGATGCGCACTTCCGTGACTTCAACGCTGCAACTCTTCAGTCCCACGGCACAGGAGGTGTATAAGGCTGAGGGCAGCGCATCAACCGTCCTCGGCGGCTGTCGGCTGACGGAAACGGGCACTCACTACCTGGCAGTACACGACGCATCGGGCAATATCAGCAACATGGAACTCTACGTGGAGAAATACCGCTACCTGTTGGGCGATGTAGATTGTAACGAACGGGTGGAAAGTGCCGACGTAGTGGCATTGGCACGCATCCTTGCCGGGTTGCAGCCCTGCAAGAATCTCAGGAACGCTGACATCAACGGCGACAACACGGTCAGCATAGCCGACCTCACGTTGCTGGTCAACAGAATGAAAGGAGGAAACTAATCGGGCAGCAACACACGTGCCACCTCGGCAGGGTTCAGTGCCCATTCCACGGTATATTGCTCGTCGGCATCCCCCGGGGTGTCGGCGAGTTTCTTTTGCTGCGCCTTGGCCATGACGCTGAGCAGCTGGCCGATAGAGGTCTTGCGCTCCAGCCGCCGCAACAT
>JAFSWU010000255.1 GCA_017444365.1 Prevotella sp. | reverse complement strand
GCCCTATATAAACAAAAAGAGCCAATGACGGGACTTGAACCCGTGACCTCGTCCTTACCAAGGACGCGCTCTACCAGCTGAGCTACATCGGCAGAAAAAGAGCGGGAAACGGGACTCAAACCCGCGACCCTCAGCTTGGAAGGCTAGTGCTCTATCGACTGAGCTACTTCCGCATTTTTTTTGTTTGGCAGGGTTGCTTTCTGCCGTTTTTCGACGTCGTGGGTGGTGATGGATTCGAACCACCGAAGGCGTAAGCCAGCAGATTTACAGTCTGCCCCATTTGGCCACTCTGGTAACCACCCTTCAAATATCGAGCCTGGCTTTCATCCGTGCCCGTCGTCACGCTTGACTTTTGAGCCTCTTGTCGGATTCGAACCAACGACCCCGAGATTACAAATCACGTGCTCTGGCCAACTGAGCTAAAGAGGCGAAGCAGCCACCTGAGACCTGCAATTCCGTCCAATCGGCTGCAAAAGTAGAGTATATTTTTCAAACCGCCAAAAATTTCACCCGTTTTTTTAGCGATTCTTTTGTTTTTCCTTGTATTTGGAGAGCTGACGGGTCAGCGAGTCCATAATTTTATCGATTGCTTCTTCAAAAGTGTTGCAAACCTCCTGCGCATACAACTCCTTGCCGGGCATGGCGCCTCTGATGGCAACTTCCTTGTTCATGGCGGTCTCGGGCTTGACTACTTTTAGTGACACCTCTACCTTTCCTATTTCGTCACTGAACTTGCCCAGCTTCGATACTTTCTTCTCGATGAAGTCCACCAGCTTTTCGGTGGGTTCGAAATGCACTGCTTGAATTCTAATGTCCATAGTTACCTCCTTTTTCTTTGGCTCGTGGATGAGCCTGGTTATACAATCGTCTCAGTTCTTCGAAGGATGTGTGGGTGTAGATTTCCGTCGTTGACAGGCTCTCGTGGCCCAACAGTTCCTTGACCGACTGAAGGTCTGCTTCGTTGTTCAGCATCGATGTGGCAAATGTGTGGCGCAGCACGTGGGGTGAGCGCCGTTTCTGCATGGTCACCATCGAAAGATACTTTTTCACGCGTGCTTCCACTTTGTGGCGCGAGATTCTGCTTCCCGTTCGTTCGTCCAGAAAGAGGGCCTCGGCATCTGTGGCGTGTCTGTCGGCGAATAGCTGGCGTGCCGCCATGTAGTCGGCGATGGACTCCATCATTTCGCGTCCGATGGGAATGAAACGTTGTTTGTTGCGTTTCCCCGTCACTTTCAGCTGTCGCAGTCCCATGTCGGCATCGGCAACGTTCAGTCCGACAAGTTCTGACAGGCGCATTCCCGTGGAATAGAACGTGAGCAGAATCATTCTGTCGCGCTTGCCGGCATAGTCGGGGGTGAATACCCCTTCCTCATCCAGCAGACGGTTCATCTCGCTTTCCTTCACATAGGCAGGCAGCGGTTTCTCCTTCTTCGGTCCGACCACCATTCGGGCCGGATCTTTGTCCACCATTCCCCGCCGTAGCAGGAAGCGGTAGTATGAGCGAAGGGAGCTCAACCGTCGGCACACGCTGGCTGGCGAATTATTGTTGTCGGCCATCAGATGTAGCATCCACTGCCGGATAATGTCGCCGTCCACAGACGTCCAGGTAAGTTCGCAATCCAGGGTCTTATAGTACCGCTCGAACGCTTCCAAGTCGGCCTGATACTCTTCGATGGTCCTTGCAGAGTAGTTCCGCTCGTACCTCAGATAATCGATAAAACTCTGAATCCACATCTTCATCACGCTTTCACGTGGCGAAGTTAGACATTTTTATTGGCAGTTGCAAGAGCAAGGTCCAATTTTTAAGTTTCTTTAATCTTCTACTCGTCTCAGCTTCTGCACGTAGATGGCACGTTCCTTAGCAAGACGCTTCTTCACGGAGGGTTTGTCGAACTGCTGACGGGCACGGAGTTCCTTCACGGCACCGGTCTTCTCGAACTTGCGCTTGAACTTCTTCAGAGCCCTTTCGATGTTCTCCCCTTCTTTCACAGGTACTACAATCATCTTGTCTGTCTGTTGGTTTTGGGTTAAATAATCTGTTATTTATATGCACTATTGCTCTTTGAGCGGCGCAAAATTACACATACTTTTTGAGTTGGCAAAGTTTTTTTCACACTTTTTGTGAAAAAGCGGCGTTTTCGACGCACGTATGTCTCATTTCGTGCTTCCTTTTCGTGCTTTGGGCGGCGTTGAATGCCTTCGATGGGGGCAGCATTGCACATTACACGAGGAATATGCGCCACGCGGCCCTTCTCTCATGTCATTCGAGCGGATCCGGAATATAGAAGGGGAGTTTTGCTGCGCAACTGTGGAAATTTTGTTGCTGTGCTTTCTGACAATTGTTCTGAGACTGTGGCGCAATTTTTCTGCGGTCAGCGGCTAACGCCTCAATCTGCGTCACGCGGCTGCTATAATAATATAAGGTACGCGCGCGCGAGGAGGGGGCCGTCAGTTTCCATGACCTACGGGTCATTTCGTCCTTGGGCACTGCAAATCAGGGCAGCATACTCGGCGCGGGCAGCAGCCATGTCGGCCAGGAACTGGGCATTCGTGTGCAGGCGGGCATATCCGGCAGCCGCCACCATACGCGAGGCGTCCACGTCGCTCTGCCAGTGATAGCCGGCGATGACACGGCTCTGTCCCCATTCGTAGCCAAAAGCCAGGATGTCATCCTGTGCTTCGGGATTAATCTCACAGAGCAGCAGCGCCATGGCCCATCCACGGACCGCATGGCCCGAGGGATACGAGCCGTTCAGTCGCAGTTCCTCCTCGACCTCGGGCAGCAGCGTCCGCTCGTTGAATTGTGTATAAGGCCGCTTGCGCATGTATTCTGCCTTGGGCTTCGTAGCCGAGAGGCGCACGGTGAGCACGCCCCGATAGAGCACATGGTAGATGGCGGGCGTAGTCTCCTTCGAGATCTTCATGCCGAAGGGCTTGCTGAACTGCAGCAGCATGTCGGGCACTCCCTCCACGGCATTCTCGATGGCCTGCTGGGCACGCGCCGGGTCGAGCCTCTGCTGTTTGCCCCACATATACTGTGTGATGTCATAGGCAAACTGTGTAGAGTTGGTGTCGGGCGGTGCCGGCAGCCATTCCACCGGGTTAGGCATCTCTTCGATGTCGAAGTACAGCGACTCATCGTTCAGGTCCACCCGGGCTTGTGCCCAAACGCTCATGGCAGCCATCATGGCGGCTGCAGCCATCATCAAACACTTTTTCATATCCCATTGTTCGTTTCATGTGCAAAGGTAAAGAGAAAAGTTGAATCACCGAAGCACATTTTCCGCTTTTTCTTTTGTCATGTCTCTCATTTGTATTACCTTTGC
>JAFSWU010000254.1 GCA_017444365.1 Prevotella sp. | reverse complement strand
ACGGACGGCATCAAGGTCAATGGTCTCAAGCACACGGCGTTTGTAGCACTTGAAACCTGCGGTCGTATCGTGCACTTTGAACCCAGTGACGAAACGTACATACTTAGAGGCGAAATACGACATCAACACTCTGCTCATCGGCCAGTTCACCACATTCACTCCTGAAATGTAACGGCTTCCAATGGCAAGGTCATACCCCTCGTCAGCACAAGCGGAGTACAGTCGTGGCAAGTCGCTGGGAGCATGTGAAAAATCAGCATCCATCTCGAAGATGTAGTCATAACCATGCGCTAATCCCCACTTGAAGCCCGTGATGTATGCCGTACCTAATCCGAGTTTCCCAGTACGTTCCAACAGGAAAAGGCGAGAACTGAATTCGTTCTGTATCAGTCCTTTCACAATGGCGGCAGTCCCGTCTGGGGAACCGTCGTCAATGACGAGGATGTGAAAACATTTCTCAAGGGCAAAAACTGCTCGGATGATTTTTTCAATGTTTTCTTTCTCGTTATAGGTTGGTATGATTACTATGCTGTCGCTTTCGTTCATGTACGAATTGATGTTATCTTTAATATGCAAAGATAGTACAAACCGCCCACACGTCAAAATAAAAGGGCTTTTTTTTTGCCAAAGTGGCGAAAAACAATAAGTCTTATGGTCCGACAAAGGTCGTGTGGAACGGATTTTCTACGGTAAGGATGAAGGGAAATCCCCCTGACGTGTCAGATGGCGGTTAAACATTGTTAAATGTGGTAAATGAAAGATAAAAGTGATTTCATCTTTGTTATACTTCCTCTCTTTTTCCGTAACTTTGTACTTGCAAATAATGTTTACAATCAGTAAAAAAGAGAACAACAATTGTAATGGAAAATCAAAATGTGCAGCCTGCTGAGGGAAAATTGGGCATCATGGTCGTCGGACTGGGTGCTGTCACTTCCACTTTTATGACAGGCGTGTTGATGGCTCGCAAGGGGCTTGCGAAACCAGTGGGTTCAATGACTCAGTATGACAAGATTCGTGTGGGAAAAGGCGCTGACAAGAAGTATCTTTCCTATAGTGAGATTGTACCAATGGCCAAGTTGGATGATATCGTGTTTGGTGCTTGGGATGTGTATCCAGCCAATGCTTTCCAGAGTGCCATGTATGCTGAGGTGCTTAGAGAAAAAGACATCCTGCCTGTAAAGGATGAGCTGGAGAAGATAGTGCCTTTCAAGGCTGCTTTCGATAAGAACTTTGCCAAACGTCTCGATGGCGATAATGTGAAGGATTGCAAGACCCGTTGGAACATGGTGGAGCAGATTCGTGCTGACATCCGTCAGTTCAAGACAGAGAACAACTGTTCACGCATCGTGGTGGCTTGGGCCGCTTCTACCGAGATTTACGTAGAACCTAATATGAAAGTACATGATACGCTTGCCCATCTGGAGGCAGCCATGAAGGCTGATGACCGTGTGAATATTGCTCCCTCCATGTGTTATGCTTATGCTGCGTTGGCAGAAGGTGCACCGTTCATCATGGGTGCTCCTAACACCACCGTCGATATTCCTGCTATGTGGGAGATGTCGGAGAAACTCAACTTGCCGATTGCAGGTAAGGACTTCAAGACGGGTCAGACCCTTGTGAAGTCAGGCTTTGCGCCAATCATCGGCACTCGTTGTCTTGGCTTGAATGGTTGGTTCTCGACGAATATCTTGGGCAACCGTGATGGTCTTGTGTTGGATGAGCCAGCCAATTTCCGCACGAAAGAGGTCTCCAAACTTTCCACCCTCGAAACCATCCTCAAACCCGAAGCACAGCCTGACCTCTATGGACACGGCAACGACACAGATGATCAGTACTATCACAAGGTGCGCATCAACTACTATCCTCCACGCAACGACAACAAGGAGGGTTGGGACAACATCGACATCTTCGGTTGGATGAACTACCCGATGCAGATCAAGATTAACTTCCTCTGCCGCGATTCAATCCTCGCTGCACCGCTGTTGCTCGACCTCTGTCTGCTCAGCGACCTCGCTGCACGTGCAGGAAAGAGCGGCATCCAGCGTTTCCTCTCCTTCTTCCTCAAGGCTCCTATGCATGACTACACGCAGGGTGAGGAGCCTGTCAACCACCTCTTCCAGCAATATACGATGCTGAAGAATGCCATTCGTGAAATGGGTGGGTATGAGGCCGACGAGGAAATCGACTAACCAGCCCAGAGGCTACGGGGAGGTGAGCATGGCTTGGGAGTTGCGCAGGTCGACTGCCATTGAGCCGTTTTGAATTACATAAAAAAAACCGCGTGACTTGTTGGTCATGCGGCTTTCTTTTGTTATCTTTGTTCCATCGTTGTTAATACGCTTAGTGCCCCTTCCATCGTCTTGACGCCCTTGATGAGGAGGGATTTCCGTTCTCCGTCTCTTAGGGTGCAGCCTCGCCCGTGGGAGGCTACATAGGTGAGTACTTTCTCGAAGGCGCGGCTCTGGAAATAGGCTTCTTCGAGGGCGAAGTAGAGAATCATGCGTTTTTGCTTAAGCACAACCTTCTCGATGCCGAGACGTTGAGCTGCCCATTTGATAGGCATGACCTTGAGGAGTTCCTCGCCGACAGCAGGAATCTGTCCGAAGCGGTCGATGAGTCGTTTTTGGTAGTCCTCCAGTTGCTTGGGTGAGGTGAGGGTGTCGAGTTCGCGGTAAAGGTTCATGCGCTCAGGACTGCTGGGCACGTACTCTTCGGGGAAGAAGGCTGGGATGTCGCTCTCCACGTTGGCTTCAGTCACGAAGTGCTCACCGCTCAGTTTACCCTCCTCATCCTTGTCTTCATCGGCAAAGAGGTCTGTGAACTCGTTTTCTTTCAGTTCTGCCACCGCCTCGTTCAGAATCTTCTGATAAGTTTCATAACCCAGGTCGGTGATGAAACCGCTCTGTTCGGCTCCGAGCATATTGCCAGCCCCACGGATGT
>JAFSWU010000253.1 GCA_017444365.1 Prevotella sp. | reverse complement strand
GGGTCGTGAGATGGCGTTGGCAATGGGTTCTGAGATGGCACTGGCCCGTCTGGGGGTTGCCACTTGTATGATTTTTTCTCCTTTCTTTGCCAAATTGGGCGGAGAGGTGAGCGTCAGCCGTTCCGTTGCTTTCGGTGTGGTTTTGCTCTGTATTGCGCTGATGATGTGCATCGTCTATTTCTTCATGGACAAGAAGCTGGATTCACAGACAGGTGAGGCTGAGGAGAAGGACGAACCCTTCAAGATTAGCGACCTGGGACAGATTCTCACTTCCAGCGGTTTCTGGCTTGTTGCCCTGCTCTGTGTGCTCTATTACTCGGCTATCTTCCCCTTCCAGAAGTATGCCGTGAACATGCTGCAATGTAACCTCACACTTGTTGAGCCCGCACAAGACTCTTTCTGGGCAAGCTCTTCCGTGACGATTGTTCAGTATGTCATCATGCTCCTCGTGGCAGCTGCCGGATTTGCCAGCAACTTCCAGAAAGTCAAGAGCCGTCAATATGGTCTGCTCGGCATCTCCATCATCGCGTTGGTGACCTACTGCTACATGGGTTACATGCGCCAGTCGGCAGAAAGCATCTTCGCCGTATTCCCCCTGTTGGCCGTACTGATTACTCCCATTCTGGGCAGCTATGTTGACCACAAGGGAAAGGCCGCCTCTATGCTGGTGCTGGGTTCTCTGTTGTTGATTGCCTGCCACCTAACGTTTGCCTTCATTCTGCCCCTGTTCAAGGATAGTGCCGTTGGAGGTATCATCATCGCCTATGCCACCATCCTTGTGCTCGGTTCCTCGTTCTCGTTGGTTCCCGCCTCTTTGTGGCCAAGCGTTCCGAAGCTGGTCGATGCAAAAGTTATCGGTTCCGCCTATGCCCTCATCTTCTGGATTCAGAACATCGGTCTTTGGCTGTTCCCTCTGCTCATTGGTAAGGTTCTCGATGCCACTAATCCCGATGTGACCGATCCCACTCAGTTCGACTACACCGCTCCGTTGGTGATGCTGGCAAGCCTTGGTGTGGCAGCCCTCATTCTCGGCTTCATTCTGAAAGCCGTTGACAAGAAGAAAGGACTCGGTCTCGAAGCTCCCAACATCAAGGAATAGTACTCAAAACCTATACTCCACCGACCTCACAGCAGGTCGGTGGAACTTCCCTTTTTAGAAACCTAAACCTATAACGATATGCGATTTTTAAGATTATCACTCCTATTGACATGCCTGCTGCCACTGGCTCTCCTTGCGGCAAATAATGACAAGCGCTTCAATCAAGGTCATTTCGGCGTTTATTCATCACTTAAGGTGAATGGCAACGAAGGTGTGGCCGCAGCCTTTGCAGGCAAAAGCGGTGACTACGTCATCGTAGCCGGCGGTTGCAACTTCCCCGACACACCTGCTGCGGAAGGCGGACAGAAGCACTTCTACGACGAAGTGTGGACACTTGAGCTCGTTTCTCATAAAGGATATGCAACCGACTGGTATTTCAACTGGACACAAACCGGCAAGCTGGCCCATCCCGTAGCCTACGGTGCCAGCGTAAGCGTTGCGGACGGTGTGGTATGCATCGGTGGTACGTCCGATGGTCAGACATCCCTGAATGAGGTTGTTCTTCTTTCCATGAAGAACGGTAAACTCTCTACAAAGTCCCTTCCCTCGCTTCCCGTCGGTCTTGACCAGATGGCGGCAGCCTATGGCAACGGCACCATCTACGTGCTCGGCGGACAGAGCAACGGCAAGGGGAACAACCGCCTCTATTCATTGGCTTATGACCAAAACGCCACTTCATGGACAGAGGTTACCGTGCCCGCTGAGATAGCCAGCTCGTTGGCAGCCCTGCAGCCATGTGCCGTTATGCAGAATGGCTCCATAGGTATGGAACTCTTCTTCTTCGGCGGTTTCTATCCCGACAAGAAAGTCGTCAACACCACGGGGTACTCCTATAACCCCAACAGGCAGGAACCTTGGCAACAACTGAAACCTATGGACTTCGCCCTTGTTGGTGCAAGTGCTGTCACCTGTGGTGCCTCCAACATTCTCTTCTTCGGAGGAGTTGACAAGGAGGTGTTCGAGTCTGCTATTCAGAATCCGCAGCCCGACTATCTCACCCACCCCGCCGAGTGGTATCATTTCCGCGATTCCATCCTTGTCTATAACACCATCACAGGTGCCTGGTCAACCCATTTCCCCAATAAGCGCATTGCCCGTGCCGGTGCAGCCGTTGTCACCGGGCAGAAAAACAACTCGTGGATTGTTATCGGTGGAGAAGAGAAGCCTGGCATCCGCTCATCCGATGTCACCCATGTAGAGATTAGCTATACCGCCCACTTCGGTTGGGTCAACTGGACAGTCCTGGTGCTCTATCTCATTGGCATGCTTTGGCTTGGCTACTTCTTCATGAAACAAGAAGGCAACTCCGACGACTTCTTCAAGGGCGGCAATCGCATTCCTTGGTGGGCAGCCGGTATCAGCATCTTTGCCACCATGCTCTCCGCCATCACCTACATGTCCATTCCGGCGAAGGCGTTCATGACCGACTGGACCTACTACCCCATGCAGGTTTGCATTCTGCTCGTATCGTTCCCCGTCATCAAGTACTTCCTCCCCTTCTTCCGCCGACTGAACATCACCACCGCCTATGAATATCTGGAGCACCGCTTCAACTACTCCATCCGCCTCATGGCGAGCATCCTGTTCATCGTCTTCATGGTGGCTCGAATGGCGTTAGTACTCTTCCTCCCGTCGCTCGCCATGACCGCTGTTACGGGCATCAACATCTATCTTTGCATCGTCATCATGGCCATCGTGACCATCATCTATTGCACCATGGGTGGCGTAGAGGCCGTTGTATGGGGCGACGTTGTGCAGGGCATCATCCTCGTAGGAGGAGCCATCCTCGCCGCTGTCTATCTCATGATGAACACCGGCAACGGAGCAGGCGACTTCTTCCAGATTGCCTGGGACAACGACAAATTCCGCCTCTTCAACTGGTCATTCGACTACCGTACCGCCACGTTCTGGGTAGTTATCCTTGGCGGCATCGCCAATAACCTCATCAGCTACACAAGCGACCAGACCGTCATCCAGCGTTATCTGACCACCAAGGACGAGCAGAGTGCCGCTCGAAGCATTATGACCAACGGTCTGATGAGCGTTTTCGTCACCATCGCCTTCTTCACCATTGGTACCGGTCTCTACACCTTCTATCAGACCCATCCCGTGGCTATGGACCTCACCATGCAGAAGAATGACGCTATCTTCCCCTTCTTCATGATGAGCCAGCTACCTACTGGCTTGGCCGGTCTGCTGATTGCGGCCGTCTTTGCGGCCACCATGTCCACCATCTCGTCGAACATCAACAGTATCTCCACGGCATTCACCGTTGACATCTACAAGAAGGCACGACCGAACATCAGCGACAAGGAAACCCTTCTCACCGCCCGCCTCACGGGTATCATATCGGGACTGATTGGCATGTTCATCGCCATCCTCATGGCCACCGTCAACATCCAGTCGTTGCTCGACTACTTCAACACCATTCTCGGACTGCTCTCAGGTGGCATCGGTGGACTGTTCATTATGGGAATCTTCTTCAACGGCATCAGTTCACGCGCCGCTTTCGTAGGCTTCCTTACAGGAACGGCAACCGTGTTCTGGATGAACTTCTGCACGCCAGCCAACTTCCTGCTCTTCGGTTTCGTCAGCATGACCGTTTCCGTCATCGTTGCCCTACTCTTCTCCTTCATCTGGAAAGAGCGCCGTCCTCTGAAGGGCTTCACCTGGAAGACGCTGAGCAAGCCTACTAAGTAAAGCATCAATGAATACCATCAACATTAATAATAAAGACAAACTATGAAGAAAATTTTGAATTGGGTGCTCGCTGCCGTCTTGATAACCTGCGGTGCAGTAAACATCCAGGCAGAGACACTCCGTGGAGTGGTGAAGGATGCCATCACTGGTGAACCGCTGATTGGCGCAACAGTGAGAATCGTTGAGTTAGAAAATGTGGCTGCTGCGGCCGACATGGACGGTAACTACGTCATCAATATCAGCAAGAGCGGACGTTACACCATTGAGGCAAACTATGTTGGCTACGAGCCCTGCGTGATCAAGGAAATCTTGATTTCAGGTGCCAAGGAGGTGGTCGTTGACATCGAACTACGCGAGAACAAGACTGAGCTGACAGAGGTG
>JAFSWU010000252.1 GCA_017444365.1 Prevotella sp. | reverse complement strand
GTGAGACCCTTCTCATATGTATTCTTGGCTACGGTCCAAACGTTCTTTCGAGCTCCAAAATATCCCTTAGTGAGCTTCAGAATGCGGGTTCTTCTTGCTTTAGAAGCACCATGATAAACTGATCTTGGCATAATTTTCTTCTTTTATAAGTTCAACTAATGGATCTAATTAACGAAGGTTAAGCAGTTCGCGAACCTGCTTGAGGTTTGAGGTGTCAACCAATGTCTGGTGAACCAAGTTACGCTTTTGTTTCTTAGTCTTCTTAGTCAGAATGTGACTGTGGTAAGCATGATGTCTCTTAATCTTACCTGTACCGGTGAAGCTGAAACGCTTCTTTGCACCGGAGTTTGTCTTTACTTTTGGCATTGTTTTTAAATTTTAAATGTTACTATTTTTTATATAGCGGCGGCAACGCATATACCGGGCGTTACGCACCTTCATCTTTTATCCTTCATCCAGCACAGCCTTCATCAGATCCTCACCACCTTTGGCGTTGGCAAGCAGTCCGTTGGCGATGGAGTTCTGCTCTTCTTTCTGCTCTGTGGCAGCCTTCTCCTCAGCTTCGCGACGCTCATTGTCGCGCTTCTGCTGACTTTTCTTGGCTACGCCGGCCTTCTTGGGAGCAAGGAAGAGGAACATTTTCTTACCCTCCAAACGAGGCAGCTGCTCTACTTTGGCATACTCCTCCAGGTCGTTGGCAAAACGCAGGAGCAACACTTCGCCCTGCTCCTTGAACAGGATGCTGCGACCGCGGAAGAAAACGTAGGCACGAACCTTGTTTCCCTCTTCAAGGAATTCCTTGGCGTGCTTCAGTTTGAAGTTGTAATCGTGGTCATCGGTCTGAGGTCCGAAACGGATTTCCTTCACTTCCACCTTCACCTGCTTCGCCTTCATTTCCTTGGCGTGCTTCTTCTGCTGATAGAGGAACTTTGAATAGTCGATGAGACGGCATACGGGAGGCTGTGCGTTGGGAGAAATCTCCACGAGATCTACACCCTGCTGATGGGCCATGTCCAATGCCTGTCGGGTTGGAACCACTTCTGAACCGCCGTCACTGACGATACGGACTTCCCGGACGCGAATCTGTTCATTCACGCGGTACTGATTTTTCATTTTGTCATTCTTCATTCAACTATTTTAAGTCTCTATTTTTGCTAAACGGCTGCAAAGGTACTAAGAATTAACGAATCAGCCAAATATTTCCCGCATTTTTTTACATCTCATGCACCCTTCTATTTGTAGGACGACAACCCGACTATTCTTAAGCTTAACTTTGTTTAACAAAAAAATCACTCATAAACGTGTTATTCCGAATTAATCGTTGTATCTTTGTATTTTGAAACCTAAACATCAATGATTATGATAAGACGTACAATTATCACATGCGTAGCAGCAATATGTCTGCTGCCGCTTCACGCACAATCTGTTATATTCCCGCAACAGGATCAGCCGGGCAAGGCTGTTGCCGATATGTCACCGGGAGGAACTCAAGGCGTCACCTATATAATTGGAAACGACCTGCTCACAGCAGCCTTCACAGAGAAAGACAACAAGCTGTCATTCAACGGATGTGAGGAGATGGGACTGAAGGGCGGTACGGAACTTTTCAAGATACGGCTTGGCACAGGAGCAGAAGTCAAGGCCTCGGAGATGACGCTGGAGGGTGTCAGCCTCATAGACCTCGAAGCCGACCCCACCGCCGTCAAGGGATCGCTGCGATATGCCGGAAAGGCCCTTGAGGCGAAATACACCTACAAGGACATGAAATTCACATGGAGGGCGGTGCTGCGCGACGGTTCCCACTATCTGCGCACGGAGCTGAAACTGACATCCTCGAAGGATGTGTCCATGAACGCCGTCATACCCATGATGTACAACGTCGATAACAACAGCAGCAAGCTTGCGCCAGCGGTTGTCGGCAACACGCGCGGTGCCGTCATCGCCAGCGACCGCATCTTTGCAGGACTGGAGACCCCCATGGGCATCAACACCACTGGCGGGAACACAAGCGCCGAGCCTTTCGTTTTCAACTCATGGAACGGAAACAAGTTCAAATGGATTCCGGGCGAGGAAACACCACAAGGCATCCGCGACCTCGGGCTCACCCCCGACTATATCAGCGGCGTACAGGGATACCTTGCCATCAAGACCACGGGAACTCACACCGTTAAATTCCAGTACACCAGCGGCTCACATCGCCTTGACATCGCCGGTGTGGATGCTCTCGACCCGTTTACCGGCGAAGTCATTGCACACGACTACCACAAGGGAACAACGGGCGGATCAAGTTCGAACAACACCTACACCCTCAACATCCCGCAGAAAGGCTACTATCTGATACGCTATTTCCGCGATTGCACAGAAGAGGTCAACGGCACCGTTACGGGAAGCTTCAACAGCAACGGCACCATTACCTGGAGTGGAAAGGTGTCGGCACCACAGATCGTCTTCGACGGCAACACCGACCTCAACGTCCTGCAAGAGGAGGGTGAGGAAGCCACAGGGCTGCAGTTCCCCGTGCTTGCCGTAGGCGGCAAGCGCACCGACAGCTGGAACACCAGTTCGTGGACAACTGTTACCAAGGTGCCCGCCCGCATCGTGGAGTTAGGATTCAGCAACCCCTACGTGAAAGTGATGGGCAAGACCATCGCCTTCAACATCGCCGGCGGCACGTTGAACGCCGAGTTCGTCTATTCCGCGGGAGCCAACGGACTGAGCATTGTCGGAGTGGAGCTGATCGACGCTGACAACAATGTGGCTGCCAGCGACTACCACAAAGGTTTCTCGGGCAATGCCAAAACCGACAACAACTACACCTTCACAGTGCCTGCTTCTGGCGATTACCGCATCCGTTACTTCATCGAGAACCAAACCGAGGCCAACACCTCCACCGGAAACATTCAACTCACCTATAATATAATAGAGACCCTTCACCTGCCGGCACCTGAGACAACACCCATTCAGGGCGAGTGGAGCCGCCAGACGAAACTACTGGCTGGCAAGGAGTGGAACGTGGGAACCGTGGTGGGACTCGTGGCAGAAGGCCAGCAACGCCGTTCCTTCCTCGCCTATAGCGAGCGCGAGCGTGCCGTCCCCTGGCGTCCTTTCCCGCTCTACAACTCATGGTACGAGCTGAACATTAATCGCAACAACGACCGCAACTACACAGGAAACTACAACGAGGCACAATGTCTGGATGTACTCAACCAATGGAAGACGCACCTCTTCGACCGCTACAACACCAACATTGCCTCCTTCGTGTGGGATGACGGATGGGACCAGTACGGCACGTGGACCTTCAACAAGAACTTCCCCAACGGGTTCCAGAACATCAACGAACTCACCACCTCCATGAACTCACAGATTGGTGCATGGCTCGGTCCAGTGGGAGGCTACGGACAGAGCGGCAACTACCGCCGCGAATACTGGAGTTCGAGAGGCGGCATGCAGCTCAGCAATCCCGCCTACTACGACGTGTTCCTCAACGCCTGCTCCAAAATGGTCACCGACTACGCCTTCAACTTCTTCAAGTTCGACGGCATCAGCGCCCAGTTCAGTTCCGTAGGACCTGACGCAGGAGCCACAGGACAGGAAAATGCGGAAGGCATCATCGACATCGAGCGCCGCATACGCGAAATCAAACCCGACGTATTCTTCAACACCACCGTCGGAACCTGGGCCTCACCCTTCTGGTTCAACGTGAGCGATGCCGTGTGGAGACAGGAGAACGACTACGGCACCATCGGCAACCAGGGCAGCGACAGAGAGCGATGGATTACCTACCGCGACCGACTTGTTTACCAGAACTTCGTACAGAACTCCCCACTCTGCCCCATCAACACCCTGATGACCCACGGATTCATACTCACCAACTTCGGCTCCGTCTCGACAGACATGACCTATGCCGGCGTGCTCCGCGAGCTACGCTGTGCCTTCGCCTGCGGATCAGGTATGGTGGAGGTGTATGCCGACTACTCGCTGATGAACAGCATCAACAACGGAAAGCTCTGGCAAGATCTTGCTGAATGTATCGAGTGGCAGAAGCAACAGGCCGACGTGCTGCCCGACATCCACTGGGTGGGCGGCAATCCCTGGGACGGTGCAAAGGCCAATGTCTATGGATGGGCCTCGTGGAACGGCAAGAAAGCAACACTTGCCCTGCGCAACCCCTCGGCTACGGCACAGAAATTCACCACCACCCTGAGACAGGCTCTCGACATCCCCGACTATGTCAGCACCAGCATCACGCTCTCCAAGGCGTTCACGCAAAACTCTCTGATGGGGTTGACCACCGACCTGCCCATCGACATCGATACGGAACTGACACTCACCCTCCCCGCCTCCTCCGTCTTCGTCTTCAACGGCATCGACAATGCCAGTACCAACGGCATCGTGGAGATCAACAGGGATTCCTCAGCCAATACTGAGCTGGAGAAGCAGCAAGAGTGCCCCGCTGTCTTCGACCTTCAGGGACGAAGGATGGAAAAGCCCGCTCGCGGCTTCAACATCGTCAAGGGAAAGAAATTCATCGTGAAGTAATCTCATTTAGGCTTTCGGACAAGAGGTCATTCGGACGAGACGATGACCATCAAAAAAAAGAAGAGCAGGATTTACGCCTTGAACAGCTAAATCCCGCTCTTCTCTTATTTTGGAATCAGAAATCTGAAATCCGAGGATCAATCCTGCGGCTTCACATTGGTAGCCTCAAGCATGGCTGACACCTCGTCGTTGATGCGCTGGGCAAACTCCTCCATCTTCATGGTAGCCTGCTCGCCACCGCCCTGCTTACGCATGGCAACCAGTCCTTCGGCTGCTTCCTGCTCACCGACGATTACCATGTAGGGCACACGCTTCAGCTCGTTGTCGCGAATCTTGCGACCAATTTTCTCGTTACGGTCATCAACCGTTGCACGAACACCCTGTGCGCCTAAGTAGTCGCAAACCTTCTTCGCATAGTCGTTGTATTTTTCAGAGATGGGCAAGATGGCCACCTGCTCGGGAGTGAGCCACAGGGGAAAGTGACCGGCGGTATGCTCGATGAGCACAGCCGTGAATCGCTCCATAGAGCCAAACGGAGCACGGTGAACCATCACCGGTGTCTGCTTCGAGTTGTCCTCAGCGGTATATTCCAGCTTGAAACGCTGCGGGAGGTTGTAGTCAACCTGAATGGTTCCCAACTGCCAGCGACGGCCGATGGCATCCTTCACCATAAAGTCGAGCTTAGGACCATAGAAAGCAGCCTCACCGTATTCAACCTTGGCTTCGAGTCCCTTCTCCTTACATGCGTCGATGATAGCTTGCTCACTCTCTGCCCACACCTCGTCAGAGCCGATATACTTCTCAGTATCCTTGGGATCGCGAAGAGAAATCTGAGCCTCAACGTTCTCAAAGTTGAAGATAGAGAACACTGCCTTGATGATGTCCATCACTCGCATGAACTCGCCCTTCACCTGATCGGCACGGCAGAAGATGTGGGCATCGTCCTGAGTGAACGAGCGCACACGTGTCAGTCCGTGCAGCTCGCCGCTCTTCTCATAGCGATAAACTGTTCCGAACTCAGCTATGCGCAGCGGCAGGTCCTTGTAGGAACGGGGCTTCCAGGCGAACACCTCACAGTGGTGAGGACAGTTCATCGGCTTCAGCATATATTCCTCACCCTCCTCGGGAGTGGTAATAGGACGGAAAGCATCCTTGCTGT
>JAFSWU010000251.1 GCA_017444365.1 Prevotella sp. | reverse complement strand
GTTCTTCTGTGTATGCCGACTTCTCCAGTATCTTCAGGGCTCGGGCTGTGTCGGGGTTCTGTAGTAGTTCAGCGTCCACCTCCTCTGTGCTTTCGTCAATCTCGGTGAGGAAGCGCAGCCACAGAACGGCCATTTTCTTCTCCGCGATGGTCTGCGGCTTGAACTTCGGCAGCTCAACGAAGACGAAACGCAGTCCCTCGATGATTCGGTCAGTGTGCTCCACGTTGACAATGGCGTAGTCGTGATAGAACTCGTCGGGTCCGGCTTCGAATCCCACATCGTTGATGAGGTTCAGCGAATAGACGGGCTGTAGGAGCGTATAGTCCTCGTTTTTGTTGAGTTGCTTGACCACGGCTTTCGAAGCGTTGAGCACCACACGTCGCTGGAACTCGTTGTTCCAGTTCATCTGCATCTCGACAATGAAGTGTCTTCCTCCTGTTTCCCTGCACCTCACATCGACGATGGAATTTTTCTTCCCAGGGTTCTCGGGTACCATCTCTGGCTGTAGGTGTTCAACGCTCTCAATCTGCTTCCCCTCGTCAAGGGGCAGCAGTGCGTTGAGCAAGCTTTTCACCAGTTCGGGGTGTTCGCCGAATATCTTCTTGAAGGTCAGGTCTGCTTTCGGATTGAGGTACTTTCCCATGCAATTTTCGTTAGTTGAAATGTAGTTATGGTTCGCTAAAACCATACAAAGGTATGCATTTATTATAATACGTGCGCGAAAAAAGAGCGATAATTAGTAATCGTTAACACTTTTAATCTTCTTTTTGCGGTTCATTCGGGCGTGGAAGGGATGATTCCCAAGAATGGAAAAGCATGAAAATGATAAGGAAAGTGCTTTGAAACTATTTGACAAAATGAACCACAGGATTCGCGTGTGTTTACAAAACAAAAATATTTTTCTAAAATTCACTTTTACACGAATTGCCACAAATTCAACATGAAGGTTCTTTTAGTCGTTACGCTTTGTAAAAACGGCAAAGCCGAGCTTAGCTCGATGACCGAAAGGAAAAGTCAATGTCAAAAAAATAATTTATGATAAATTCGTGATCAATTTATGATAATTCGTGTTTTTTGACCAAATAACTTTACAAAGATGGAGGATGAAGGCTGCGATTGAGCGAGAGAAGTCGGAGCTCGCTTTGACTTCCGAGCGTGAGCAGGCTCGACCGTAGGTCAAGGATGAAGGAGAGGAGAGAGGAGAGAGGAACTTTTGGAGCAGCGAGTGCCAACATGCTTGCATGATTGGCCGAGTGACAAAAGTCAGCGAAGCTAAAGAGAATACCCTGGGCAATGAGCGGCGACCCCTCCAGGGTCGATGTCTCGCACCAGCAGACGACCGGGGGTACTCGCTCCGCTCGCACCCTCGGTTACTGAGAGGTGACGGTTTTACCGTCAGTTGTGGAGCCCCCTTTGGCTCCCCCGAGGTGGAGAGATATTAACGCCCCCCCCCTACCAGCTTCCCTGAGGTGGAGAGATGGGTAATAAGTAAGAGTTAATAAATAATAGGTAATAGGTATGATTTGTGCCCAGTGCTATGACTCCTTTAAAAGCACGCTTTTACGCCAGAGCCACACCACTTGTCACAGCCACTGGGTGTCTCAATTCTCCAGCGGAAGTTGAATTGGTTAAATGACAGGCAGTTTCTCGAAATTCAGGTGTAGGGTTTTGGTGCTTTCGGAAAAATGCAGTAATTTTGCAGTTTATAAGGAATAGATAGTGCAATGAAGAAATTTTTGCTCGTGTTGTGTCTTCTGGTGTTGTGGCAATGGGCGTATGCCTCGCTACCGCCAGCCAAGTATAAACAGTTGTATCCAGGTGGGAAGTGCTACCTGGTGCGTGTGCAGTTGCACGACAAGCAGGGGACTCCCTACACGTTGGACCATCCTGAGGCGTATCTGTCGTCGCGCTCGTTGGCACGTCGTCGCAAACAGCAGTTGGGCGTAGATTCTACCGATCTGCCCGTGTCGCCGGTTTATCTCGACACGTTGCGCGCGATGGGTCTGACCGTTGTTTGCACCAGCAAGTGGATGAACACGGTGTTGGTGCGCACCCGCGACCCTCATGTGGCAGACCGCCTGACGGGAATGAGCATGGTGAAGTCGGCCTGCCAGGTCTTCGAGTCGCCCGACTCGGTGCCTCGTCCGATGCGTGCGGCTTTCCATACGGAGTTCAACCGCTGGGACACCATCTCGCACGATCCATACGGCATTACGGCAGCGCAGATAGGGGCCCTGAAAGGCATTGACCTGCATCGTAGCGGCCGTAGGGGGCGGGGGATGATGATTGCCGTGTTCGATGGCGGTTTTATGAACGTAGATAAGATTCCCGCTTTGAAGCGGGCGAAGATTGTGGCCACCCGTGACTTTGTGGCACCCTGCACATCTGATGTTTATACGTTGGTGGAACATGGCACGATGGTGTTCTCGGCAATGGCTGCCGATGCCCCTGAAGCCTATGTGGGTACGGCCCCCGAAGCGCAGTATCTGCTCTGCCGGACGGAGGACACCGAGACGGAGTGGCCGGCAGAGGAAGACTACTGGGTGGCGGCGGCGGAGTATGCCGACTCGATGGGGGTCGATGTCATCAACTCGTCGTTGGGCTACCATTATTTCGATGACAAACGGATGAACTACAGCTATGCCGACCTCGACGGACAGCACGCCCATGTGTCGCGTGCCGCATCGATGCTGGCGGGCAAGGGCATTGTGCTGGTGAACAGCGCAGGAAACGACGGCATGGGGGCGTGGAAGAAGATCAACATGCCTGCCGACGCGGAAGACGTCCTGACCGTGGGGGCGGTGACCCCCCGTGGCATGAATGCGCCGTTCAGTTCCATCGGGCCGACGGCCGACGGTCGCGTGAAACCCGACGTGATGGCCCTCGGCTCACCGACAGCGGTGATCTCGGGTCGTGGCACGATTATCAACCAGACGGGCACCTCGTTCTCCACACCGATTATATGCGGACTGGTGGCTTGCCTATGGCAGGCGCTGCCCGGCAAGACGGCCTGCGAGATTATCGATCTGGTGCGCCGGTCGGCGAACCAGTATAGTTCGCCCGACAACATCTTTGGATATGGGGTGCCCGACTTCTGGAGGGCATACCAGATGGGAAGGAAATGAGTGTGAGACATTATACATTATATGAGTTGAACACGCTGGTGCGACAGACGCTGGAGATAGACATGCCCGGTGACTACTGGGTGGAGGCGGAACTGTCGGAGGTGCGCGAGGTGCGAGGCCATTGCTACATGGAGCTCGTGCAAACCGACGTGCTGTCGGCTCTCTTCCCCGATGGGGGACGGCATGGAGGCGCAGCACCCGTGGCACGTGCCTCGGCGAAGTGCTGGCAGACACGATGGCGACTGCTGCGCCCCCGCTTTGAACAGGTGACAGGACAGCCGTTGCGCCCAGGCATGCAGGTGCTGCTACAGGTGTCGCCCAACTTCCATGAGGCATACGGCTTCTCGTGGATTGTGAGCGACATCGACCCCACGTTCACACTGGGCGACATGGCACGCCGCCGACAGGAAATCATCAGGACGCTGAAGGAGGAGGGCGTCTTCGACTTGCAGAAAGAGCTGATGCTGTCGCCTTTCGCCCGCAGGGTGGCGGTGGTGTCGAGTGAGAATGCTGCCGGCTATGGCGACTTCTGCAACCAGCTGGCCGACAACGAGTATGGCTTTTCGTTCCAGACAAGGCTCTTTCCTGCCGTGATGCAGGGAGAGCTGGTGGAACAGACGGTGATCGCCGCCTTGGACAGTATCAACGATGAGTTGGAAGAGTTTGACGTGGTGGTGATTATCCGAGGCGGTGGTGCCACTGCCGACCTGAGCGGCTTCGATACGCTGGCATTGGCAGAGAACGTGGCGAACTTCCCCCTGCCCATCATTACGGGCATCGGTCACGACCGCGACGAGAGTGTGCTCGACATGATTTCGCATACCCGAGTGAAGACCCCGACGGCCGCCGCCGCCTTCCTGGTGGACCATCTGCTGAAGACGTGGCAGCGCATAGAACGGGCACAGGAGAGTATCTTGAACAGGATAGGCGAGCAACTCAGAACCGAACAGCTCCGGCTGGCGGGCATGGAGGGACGAATCCCTGTGATAGCCCTGTCGGTGGTAGGCAACGAGCAGTTGCGGTTGCGCCGACTGCAGGAACGGCTGACGAGCGGGGTGCCGACACACCTGCAAACGATGAGGCATCGGATAGAAACGCTCTCGGCGGCTGTCATGCCACTGGTGGAACGGAGGATGATGACAGAACGGCATCGTTTGGAACTGTTTGAACAGCGCATGAAGGCACTCGACCCCGCGTTGCTGCTAAGGCGTGGCTACAGCATCACGCTGAAGGACGGGCATGCGGTGAGGAGTGCGGAGGAGCTCCGACCGGGCGACGTGATAGAGACAAGAATAGAAAAAGGAACCATCAAATCAATCGTGCAATGAAGAAAGAAATGAAATACGAAGAGGCGCTTGCCCAACTGGAGGACATCGTGGGCAAGATGGAGGAAGGAAAGCAGGACATCGACACCCTCGGCGAACAGCTGAAGAAAGCCAAGGAGCTGATTAAGTTCTGCAAGGACCGGCTGACGAAGACCGACGAGGAAATCAAAGAAATAATGCAGAATGCTTAATGTAGAATGCATAATGGTCGAATGGTGAGAAAAGACGGGGAAAATTTGTCGGTTTGTAAGAAAAGATGTAACTTTGTCGCGTATTTATCACTTAATAGTGCCATTGAGGGGATGAATCAGAAGAGAAAACGCCCTCGCATCACGGATGCCGAGCGGAAAGAAGCATACAAAGAAGCCAGCAAGTTCGTGCTTGATATAGCCAAGCTCGTGTTTGCGGGTGTCATCTTGGCGGGGATTGTAGATAATGAATATATCAAAGACAGAACTTCTCGTTACAGGTGGCATAGTTGTTGTTATATTGACTTTTGGAGGAGCTTACCTCTATTACAATGCAATTAAAAATTATTGACTATGGAGTTTTTGGTTTTTTTAGGATTTGTGGGTCTATTTGGCTTAGCAGTTATTGCATGGTGTGCTTATGATGATTATCGACATTATCATAGAATGATGAATGCAGAGTAGTATTTAAATTGTTCGAGGAGCAAAATAATATAACGAAAGAAAAGTGTAATGAAAGATTTAGATTGGGGTAACCTGTCGTTTGGCTATATGCCAACCGATTACAATGTGCGCTGCTACTACCGCAATGGTAAGTGGGGCGAAGTAGAAGTCTGTTCAGACGAGTATATAAAAATGCACATGGCAGCCACGTGCCTGCACTACGGTCAGGAGGCGTTTGAGGGGCTGAAGGCCTATCGCTGTCCCGACGGCAAGGTGCGCGTGTTCCGCATGGAGGAGAATGCAGCCCGCTTGCAATCGACCAGCCGCGGCATCATGATGCCCGAGGTGCCGACAGAGCTGTTCGGGGAGATGGTGAAGAAGGTGGTGCGCCTGAATCAGGAGTATATTCCCACCTACGAGAGCGGGGCTACGCTCTATATCCGTCCGCTGCTGATTGGTACCAGTGCCCAGGTGGGTGTGCATCCTGCAAAAGAATACATGTTCCTCATCTTCGTAACACCGGTAGGGCCTTACTTCAAGGGAGGCTTCTCCAGCAATCCATACGTCATCATTCGCGACTACGACCGCAGCGCACCGCTCGGAACGGGTAAGTACAAGGTGGGCGGCAACTATGCTGCCAGCCTCTATGCCAACAACCTGGCACACGAGAAGGGCTACGCCTGTGAGTTCTATTTGGATGCCAAGGAGAAGAAATACATGGACGAGTGTGGAGCTGCCAATTTCTTCGGAATCAAGAAAAATACCTACGTGACGCCGAAGTCGAGTTCCATCCTGCCCAGCATCACCAATAAGTCGTTGATGCAGGTTGCAGAGGACTTGGGCATGAAAGTGGAACGTCGTCCCATTCCCGAAGAGGAACTTGAGACCTTCGAGGAGGCAGGTGCTTGCGGAACGGCAGCCGTGATCAGTCCCATCAGCTATATCGACGACCTCGATACAGGCAAGCGCTACTCGTTTGGCGACAAACCAGGCCCGATGTCCAAGAAACTCTTCGACACGCTGCGTGGCATACAGTATGGCACGATAGAAGATAAGCATGGGTGGACAACCGTGGTGATTGAGTAGTTCATAGTTCATAGTGCATAGTTCATAGTATGGGAAAAGGAAAGCTGGCGAAGTTTGCCGACATGGAAACCTTTGAGAACGTGTTTCAGTATCCGTTCTCGGTGGTGGAGCAGGTGCCCTTCACGATGAAGGGGCATTGGCATGAGCAGTATATCAACAATCAGCATCCGATTGTGCTCGAACTGGGCTGCGGAAAGGGTGAATACACCGTTGAGCTGGCCCGCCTTTATCCTGAAATGAACTTCATTGGCGTTGACATCAAGGGGGCCCGCATGTGGACAGGAGCCAAGATGGCACTGGAAGCCGGACTGAAGAACGTGGCTTTCCTGCGAACCAACATCGAGATTATCGACCGGTTCTTCTGTGCGGATGAGGTGAGCGAGATATGGCTCACCTTCAGCGACCCACAGATGAAGAACCCCCGCAAACGCCTCACCAGCACATACTTCATGGAGCGATACCGCCGTTTCCTGATGGACGGCGGTATCATCCATCTGAAGACCGACTCAAACTTCCTCTTCACCTACACCACCTGCATGGTGGAGGAAAACAAACTGCCGCTACTCTTCCGTACCGAGGACTTGTATCATACGGAAGGGTTTGACGAGCAAACAAGTAAAATCCTATCCATTCAGACGTATTACGAGTCGATGTGGATAGAACGCGGTCTGAATATCAGGTATATGAAATTCAGACTTCCGCACGACAAACCGCTCCAGGAACCCGATGTGGAGATTGAACTGGATGATTATCGCAGTTACCATCGGCCCAAGCGGAGCAGTTTGGACACCAGCAAGTGATGTTTTTATTCTTCCTGCTTCTTGCCGAAGTTCGGATCAATCTTCAGGAAGGCCGTTACCAGGAACGTGATGGAACAGCATGCCATGACGATGATGAAGAACGTCTTGTAACCCACTGCTTCCTGCAGCGCACCGGCAAAGAGACCAGGTATCATCATGGACAATGCCATGAAGGCCGTGCAGAGGGCATAATGGCTGGTCTTGAACTCGCCCTGGCTGTATAGAATCAGGTAGAGCATATAGGCCGTGAAGCCGAAGCCGTAGCCGAACTGCTCGATGAAGACGCAGGCATTGATGGTCAACAGGTCGGCGGGCTGAACGTAGCTCATGTAGATATATACCACGTCGGGCAAGGTGATGGCGCATACCATCGGCCAAAGCCAGCGTTTCAGTCCGTCTTTGCCTGCGGCAAATCCTCCCAGGATTCCCCCCAGGGTCAGTCCAATCAATCCCACGGAACCTTGTACGAGTCCATACTCCTGCGGCGACAGACCGAGTCCGCCGTTATGGGGGGCATCGATGAGAAACAAGGCGGAGACCTTGGCAAGGAGTCCTTCGGGCATTCGGTAGAGCAGCATGAAGAGAATGCCTATCACCGTCATTCGTAGGGGAAACTTCGTGAAGAACGTGTATAGGGTCTCACGGAATCCGGGTGAGACGGTGTAGAACACAACGATAATCAAGTAGATGTAGAACAGGGAGTAGAGAAACGACTCGATGGCCGGCAGTAGCAGCGATACTCCCGCTACAGCGACAAAGCCGATGGCCGTGTAGAGTGCGATGTTGGTAAAATACTGCTTGCGGTCGTCCTCAACGAGGCCAAACAGCCGCTTGAACTCCACATGCTCTCTTTCAATCTCGTTCTCCGGGCGGGGCAGGATATAGCTGTGCCACAGCCACAGACCGATGAAGATGCCCGCCAACCCATAGAAGGTGAGGCTCCATGAGAAGGGGATGCTGTTGCGGTAGATGACTTGCAGGTTGCCGGCAATCATCACCAGAATGCCCTGACCGAACAAGGTGGCCAGCCGGTAGAACGTGGAGCGGATGCCGACGAACCACGCCTGGTCGTGATCGTTGAGGCCGAGCATATAGAAACCGTCTGCGGCAATGTCGTGGGTGGCACTGGAGAATGCCATCAGCCAGAAGAAGCAGAGCGTGCCCTGCAACCAGAATGAGGTGGGAATGGTGAATGCCACGCCTCCGAAGGCTGCACCGATGAGCAGTTGCATGGTGATTATCCACCAGCGCTTGGTCTTCACAATATCGATGAATGGACTCCAGAGCGGTTTGATAACCCAAGGCAGATAGAGCCATGAGGTGTAGAACGTGATGTCGGCGTTGGAAAGACCAAGTTGTTTATACAGAACCAACGAGACGGTCATGACCGCTACGTAGGGAAGTCCCTCGGCAAAGTAGAGGGAGGGAACCCAGGTCCAGGGAGTCCAAGGAGATTTCTTTTGCATATGGTTTGGTGTTACTTGTTAAATATGAAGCGTGATTACTTGTATATTCGTTTGATTTCCGCGTTCCGGTAGTAATGGAGGAGAATGTCGTCGTAGGAATGGCCCTGCTCGCCCATGACGGCGGCTCCAATCTGACAGAGCCCGACTCCATGTCCCCAGCCGCGCCCGTGGAGGGTGAACGTAAGCGGGGAGCCGGAGGACTTCTCAACTTCGAAGTTTGAGCTGAGCAAGTGTGTCTGACTGAGCGTGCGACGTATCTCCAGTTCCTTTCCGATGGTGAAGCTATGATTGGTGCCTACAATCTTCAGTTTGGAGATGCGTCCGCTCTTGCCCCGTTCCAGGGGTACAAGGTCGGTAATCATTCCGAGGTCTGTCTTCAGCTTGTCGTTGACCAGCCGCGACAATTCCTCTTGTGTGTAGCGCACCGTCCAGTCGTAGAAATCTACCGTCTCCTGATCGTAGTCGTTGAGTACCTGCGAGATAATGCTGCGGTCGCTGGTGTTGCAGTAGGGGTCTTCTACGGAAACGAGATAGGGCTTGCTGATGTTCTCCCAGCAATATTGATACTCTTCGGTCCGTCCGCCACAGCATTTGGAGAAGCGAGCATCGCAAATCTCATCCTTGTACATGAGAATCTGTCCGCGTGTGGCCTTGACAGCTTCCTTGACTTGGGGGCTGGTGGCCATGGTGATGCCCTGATAGCGCTGGCAATGGTCGTCAGCACAGACATCGAAGATGGTGTGGTCTTCGCGGTCGTACCAACGAATCAGCTCATCTTCCTTCTTGATGAATGAGAAGAAATTGTTGCCGCCGTCTTGCATATCCTTGCGTTTCTGAATCTGATGCAGCAGCCAGGAGCGGGAGATGACGGCGTGGGCTTTGAGCAGTTCCAGCGATGACGTGGCACTCATCTCGCTTGAGATGACACTTTCGAGATAGTTCTCTACAGGCAGTTCGTTGATGGCACAGATGTGGTCGGATTCCACAACGAAGCGCAAGGTGCCGATAAAGGTCTGCTTGAGCTTGCGTTCCCAATGGAAGTTCTTGCCGATGGGCACGTCAAGCAAGGAGAATGAAGCGTCGGGGCTCTTTGGTTGGAGCGTGAGCTCGTGGTACTGGTTGCCGTTCCAGAGGATTCCTCCTTCAGAGAACTCAACAACCTGCAAGCCCGTGAGGTCGGCACCTTTTGCGGTGTAGGGCTTGTTGAGGGTGAACTCGATGCGCTGTGCCTGCAGAATGCCAACGGTGACGGTGGGGGGCTGCATGCTCCCGGAAATCGACATCGTGGCAGCAGACTGTGACTTGGCCGCAGGTTCGGGTGCTTGCAGGAGTTCTATGATTTCAGTAATCTGTTCGTCGGATGCGGCACACTCCCTAATGATGCTTTCTGCTTCCTCGGGGGTGATGCGGTTGAAGTCGCTCTCGCGTGGCGTGATGATGAGGCCGGCCATGTCGAGCGTTCCCGGACTGACAATCCGCTGCGTGTCGTCATCGGCATAGTAGCAGTCGGGCCTGTGCTTGGCACGCGGGAAGATAATGGTGATGAACTCATCACCCGTGCGCCATGCCAGGATGTTGAGGGGGTGTTCGAGACTTGAGTTGTGAGGCTCAGACTGTGGTGTAAGAGGGGTGAGTGCCTTGTAGAGACGGCGGAAGAGTGCATGGTCGTTGGATGCCGTGCGGCTGCGAATGGCAAAGAGCGGACAGATGTAGTCCTTGACCAATGAGATGTTCTCGTTCTCGTTCAGCTCATAGATGACATCGAGGTTGCGACTCAGTCGCTGCCACGAGGTCTGCAAGGGTAGCTGCAAGCCTTCGCCGGCCTGCAAGTGGAGATGGTCGGGTGCAGAGGCCCCAGACTGCGGTCCGTTGTAGAAGATGGTGAGCTTGGGATAGCGGTCGAGCAGCCGGTGAATCTCTTTGTAGCAGTCGTTGATGCGCTGTGGCTGATGGGTGCGCGAGGGAAGGGTGAAGTGGGTGGGCAGAATGGGGTAGGGGTTCACAAGCAGGTCGAGTGACGAACCTGGCAGCGACCTGACCATCTGCTCCTTGGGCCGATTGCTTTCGCAAAGGAAGCAGGGGCGCTTTGCCAAGGCTTTCTTGTCGATCTTGGCTCCTGTGGAAACCATTCGGGCGGGGTTGAACTGTAGTTGTATCGTGTTGTCGCCGCACGACAAGTCGCGTGTCTGTACGTTGAGCAGGTCGCGGAAATTCTTGCGGGCAACTTCCCATTTCTCCAACTGACGGTCGAAAAAGCGTATCAGTGGCGACGACAACTGCGCGTTGAAAGTGGAGTTGTTGGATGCGGTGCGCCGTGCCGTGTTGATTTGTCGGCGTGCCTTCAGCTCCATGGTGCGAAGCCGATCCTTATAGAGGTTGTTGGCATTCACCTTCTCGATGCTCAAGGCAGCGTCGCTGTTGCCGCCCCATCGCCGACAGAGGTAGAGCTCGCTGAAGATACGGCCGATCTTCCACTGGCGACTGAAGGCCAGGCCAAGCGCATAGTCTTCGCCATAGCTGGTGTTGGGGAATCCGATTTGCCTT
>JAFSWU010000250.1 GCA_017444365.1 Prevotella sp. | reverse complement strand
GTCCTCTTCCAGATCCATCAACTCCTCTTGGTTGAGGAAGGCAACCTCGGGTTCTATCATCCAGAACTCAGCAAGGTGGCGTGGGGTGTTGGAGTTTTCGGCACGGAAGGTGGGGCCAAAGGTATAGATGGCTCCCAATGCCGTGGCACCGAGCTCTCCCTCAAGCTGACCGGAAACGGTGAGTGAGGTCTGCTCGCCGAAGAAATCATCGTCGTAGATAATCTTGCCCTTATCGTCCTTCTTCAGGTCGTAGAGGTTTTTGGTGGTTACCTGGAACATGTTGCCGGCACCCTCGCAGTCGCTGGCCGTGATGAGCGGCGAGTGGAAATAGAAGAAGCCGTGCTCATGGAAATACTTGTGGATGGCGATGGCCATGTTGTGGCGAATGCGCATGACGGCACCGAAGGTGTTGGTGCGCAGACGCAGGTGGGCATTCTTGCGCATCACCTCGAAGGACTGTCCCTTCTTCTGCATGGGATAGTCGTTGCCGCAGAGACCGTAAATCTCAATGGCGGAACATTGGATCTCGGAGGCCTGTCCTGCGCCCTGGCTTTCGACAAGGGTGCCCTCAGCCTTGATGCACGAGCCGGTTGTAACCTGCTTGAGCAAATCGGCATCGAACTGGGTAGGATCTACTACGAGCTGGATGTTCTTGATGGTAGATCCGTCGTTGAGCGCGATGAAATCTACTGCCTTACTGGAACGGTGCGTGCGCACCCATCCCTTGACGCAGATGGGAGTGCCATAGTCGGTTCGCACCAGTGCGTCTATAATCTTTGTTCGTTGAATGGTGTCCATATTGTTATCAACTATAAACTGTAAACCGTAAACCGTGAACTATATATTACTCATACGCTCCCATGCGCAGCATCTCCACTTCCTTCTCTGTGAGGAAGCGCCAGTCGCCGCGGCGGAGGGCTTTCTTGGTAAGTCCGGCAAACTGCACGCGGTCGAGCTTGGTCACACGATAGCCCAGATGTTCGAAGATGCGGCGCACAATGCGGTTCTTGCCACTGTGAATCTCAATACCTACCTGCTTCTTGTCGGTATCGCTGGCGTAATCGATAGCATCGGCACGGATGATACCGTCTTCAAGCTCGATGCCTTCGGCGATCTGCTGCAGGTCGTGAGCTGTGACGTTCTTGTCGAGGTGAACGTGATAGACCTTCTTCTTGAGGAACTTCGGGTGGGTGAGCTTCGAAGCGAGGTCACCGTCGTTGGTGAGCAGGAGCACGCCGGTGGTGTTGCGGTCGAGTCGGCCTACGGGGTAGATGCGCTCGGGGCAGGCGTTCTTCACCAGGTCCATCACGGTCTTGCGCTGCTGAGGATCATCGCTGGTGGTGACATAGTCCTTGGGCTTGTTCAAAAGCACATAGACTTTCTTCTCCATGGTGACGGGCTGGTCGTGGAACATCACGGCATCTGTGCGCTTCACCTTGGTGCCGAGCTCGGTGACGACTTCTCCGTTGACGGTGACAACACCTGCCTGGATGAATTCGTCGGCCTCGCGACGTGAGCAGACACCTGCATTGGCGAGGAACTTGTTCAGACGTACCGGCTCATTGGGGTCGATGTGTTCTTCGCTATACTCGATGCGCTTCTTGAGGCTGTACTTGGCATTGGGGTCATAGCCGGGACGGGGACGGAAACCTCCCTGCTGGGGGCGCTGCTGGTAGCCGCCACGCTGGTAGCCACCCTGTTGGCGGGGCTGATAGCCACGCTGCTGGTAGCCGCCTTGCTGACGGGGCTGGTAGCCGCCCTGCTCTCCATCACCATTGTAACGGGGACGATAGCCTCCCTGCTGACGGGGCTGATAGCCTTGACGGGGCTGGTAGCCACCCTGTTCGCCATCCTGGTTGTTGTAACGGGGGCGATAGCCTTGCTGACGGGGTTGATAGCCGCCTTGCTCGCTATCGTTGTTATAGCGTGGACGATATCCGCCCTGACGAGGCTGATATCCACCTTGTGTGTTGTTGAAACGGGAACGATAAGGGCGTTGGAGATTGTTGCCCGACTGCAGTCCGGCTCCGAATCCTTCGGGGCGGAAGCTGTTGCTTTCGTCGTTGTTTGTGTTAGTGTCGCTGCTATAGGCGCGCTGTGTGTGAATACGTGGGCGCTGGGGTTTGCCGCCGGCCCGATAGTCTCTCTGGTAATTGCCTGCAGGTTTGGTATAACCCTCGCGGCTACTTTCTTTCTGCTCTGCAGATTCTCCTTGTGGCTTGTTCTCAAATTCAAAATCCATCTTTGATTCTCCTTTTTACTTTTTTACTTTCTTACTTTTTACTATTACTTTTTGTTGATTGACCTCACGGTCATAGGTGTTTTCTTATAGTGGTGTATGGGACTTATATCCCTGTATAGTTTCCTGGCGTGATCGCCATCAGCTCTTCCTTCACTGATTCGCTGACTGCTAACTGCTGAATGAACTCGTGGATGCTCTGCTCCGTTATCTTCTGGTTGGTGCGCGTGAGTGCTTTCAGTGCCTCGTAGGGGTGGGGATAGCCTTCCCGACGGAGGATGGTCTGAATGGCTTCTGCTACAACCGCCCAGGTGTTCTCAAGGTCTGCCTCTATGCGCTCTTCGTTCAGGATGAGCTTGCGTAACCCCTTCAGCGTGCTGTGGAAGGCGATGAGGCTGTGACCCATGGGGACACCGACATTGCGAAGCACGGTAGAGTCGGTGAGGTCGCGCTGTAAACGGCTTACCGGCAATTTCTGTGCCAAAAATGTCAGAACGGCATTGGCCATGCCGAGGTTGCCTTCTGAATTCTCATAGTCGATGGGGTTCACCTTATGGGGCATGGCACTTGAACCTACTTCTCCTGCTTTGATCTTCTGCTTGAAATAGTCCATGGAGATATACATCCAGAAGTCGCGGTCGAGGTCGATGATAATGGTGTTGATGCGGCGCATGGCATCAAACAGACAGGCCAACCAGTCGTAGTTGCTGATTTGGGTGGTGAACTGTTCGCGCTCCAGGCCCAGCTTCTCGCTGACAAACTGGTTGCCAAACTCGCGCCAATTGATGGTGGGGTAGGCCACGTGGTGGGCATTGTTGTTGCCTGTCGCACCGCCAAACTTCGCTGTAATGGGCGTTGACTTCAGCGCACGCAGCTGTTCTTCCAAACGATAGACAAAGACCATGACTTCCTTGCCCAAACGGGTGGGAGACGCAGGCTGCCCGTGGGTCTTGGCAAGCATGGGAACTGCCTTCCACTCCTCAGCATAGTCGTTCAGTTGCTCAATGAGCTCCTCTAACAAGGGGTAATATACTTGTTCGAGCGCCTCTTTGATGGAAAGGGGTACGCTGGTGTTATTAATATCCTGGGAGGTTAAACCGAAATGGATGAACTCTTTGTAGGCATCAAGACCGCCAATCTTGTCAAATTGCTCCTTGATGTAATATTCCACTGCCTTCACATCGTGGTTCGTAACTTTTTCAATGTCTTTCACACGCTGAGCGGCACTCTCCTCAAAGTTCTCGTAGATGGATCGCAGCTGTGGGAACAGCGTGACATCAAAATCGGAAAGTTGAGGCAATGGCAACTCGCAGAGCGCAATGAAGTACTCTATCTCTACCCGTATGCGATAACGAATAAGGGCATACTCTGAAAAATACCCTGCAAGACTTTCTGTTTTACCCCGATAACGACCGTCAATAGGCGAAATGGCGGTCAGCAAATTGAGCTCCATAAACTAATACTTATTGTTTTGACCGCAAAATTACAAAGAATTTCCGAATATACAAAATAAAATAGGGGTTAAAGGGAGTTAGGGGGGAGTTAAAAGGAGTTATGAAAAGAAATTGCGGGAAAGAAAAAGTCCTGTAACACGGCTGTGCTACAGGACTCTGTGGTGGGCGTTGACGGATTCGAACCGCCGACCCTCTGCTTGTAAGGCAGATGCTCTAAACCAGCTGAGCTAAACGCCCTTGCTTAAAAAAGCGGTGCAAAGATACGGAGTTTTTTTGAAACTTCCAAATTTTTGCACCACTTTTTTATTCTAATCTACATTTTCATGCAGATATAACGTCTTTGGATTAGTCGCTTACAATACCACCAGAGTGAGTTCTGCGCTCTGTGACGTTGTAGTTGATGCTAATGTCCTGGTAAGCTCCAACGTTGTAGCTTGCACCAAGTGCAGTGTAGTTGTAGTTGATGAGATTCTGTCTTCCGGTTGCATAAATTGACCAGTTGTTGTTGGGCAGTGTAACGTTGACAGTGTATCTTCCATCGCGCTTGGTAGTAACGGTTGAACGACCATACTGGCGAACAATCCAGTTCTTCAAGAATGCCTTAGCAACGGCAGAACCAGAAACGGCTGTTGTCTGTGCACCAATCTTGTAAGAGTAGTTCAGTACAGGGTTGGTTGCGGGACCAGTTACAGTCGGGTTAGAGATAGCAAGAGGCTCGCTGCCAACAGTGCTGTTCTCTGTAACCTCGAAGTACAGACCGAAGTAACCGAGTCTTGTAGTAGAGATGGTAATAGTTCCAGTTGTAGCGTTCCTATCTACATTGTTGGTAAGATCAGCGAAGTATCCATTGTTGAAGTCAAACATCTTCACCTTCATGTAGTTAACCAATGAAGGATCAACATTGAAGCTGATGCTGATGGGGTTAGACAGAGTGACGTTGCGGATCTCACGACCGCTGGCGAAGTGGATGTACAGACCATAGTACAGAGCATCAAACATCTCTGTTGCACGGGTCTGAGCAGCGCTCTCATCGTAGAACGGAGTAACAACGATCTGATCGTCAGTGATAGTTCCAGCAGAAGCATCGGTAGCGATGGTGTTACCAGAAACGGCGATGTTTACACCAACCTTAGAGTCGTTAACGTTAAATCCATCTTTTTGCTCGTCGTCCTGGGTCAGTACGGTTCCAGATTCTGTTTCTTCACCAGTGTCAGAGGTACCTTGAGAGAGGTCAATGTTCTTCTGCTCCTCTTTCTTGGTCATAACAACGTTTACAACCTGAATGTCAGCTGTTTTGCCGTTACCAATCTCAATGGTTCTGCTGTAGTCAACATAGTTGGCATTGCCTGTAACAGTGATTTCATAAGTACCAGCCTTTACCTGATCGATGGCGAAAGAACCGTCAGCGTTAACAGTAGCAGTGTACTCTTGACCAGTGGCAACGTTTTTAGCTTTTACAGTCTGACCAGCAAGGAAAGCACCGTCAGACCCCAGGATTGTACCAGTGATGGTGTTCAAAACCTCACGCTGTTCAACTTGTGGTTCACTCTGAGAAGGCGAAGACGCAGACTCATGGCAAGAGGTCATAGTGAACAGACCTCCCATCAGCATTCCGAAGAAAGCTACTTTCAATAAACCTTTTTTCATTTTGTTTGTTTGTTTTGTTAAAAAATTAAATATTTACGTTAATGTTGTTTACAATAGATTCAATGTGAGACACATGCCTCCAGAGAAATAGCGCCCGCGTTGCATCGCCGCTTGAATGAGGAAATGCTTGAAGAGCAAATAGTCTGCTCCAACATTTACGCCATCGCCATCGTATTCACCAATCAGTCGTAGCTCCTTTGCGAAACTTGGCTGAAAAGTCAGTCCACCTACTGGACCATTCCATTTCTTATTAAAATCTTTCGCCCAGTGGCGGTATGCTATATGTACACCAACTCTTTGGTTGTAGATCTCGTAATGTTTCGACAGTGCCAGGTAGAAGTTACGGAAGTAGAAACTGCCTGACTGACCATCGCGCTGTCCCCAGAAATCGTTAGACCCAAGCACTACGGAAGGCCACCACTTGCGCTCCCTAATGGGCTGTACCCTCAACGAGAAGTATCGGTCCTTGGAGTAGTAACCAACCTTGTTCTCTGGTCGCCGGTCCTTGTGGAACTTCATCAGCGTAATCGTGTATGCCAACTCAATCCACTTGAATGGTGTGATGGACATGTAGAAACTCCCTGTGTGATACTTCTCGCCTTCGAAAACGAATTTGTCGGGCGTGAACTCCTTGTTCAGGAAGTGTCCACCTAACCTTACCGAGACTGCACTGTCCATATCGGCTGTAGGCGTATGAATAAGTCCTGACATACCTGTGTACTGTTGCGCACTCAGTGTGATACTCAGTACCATCAATAGGGTCAGCAGTGTTACTCGTTGTTTACTTAGCAGTACCATAGTCACCTCCTACTCCTATTAAGTTAGCACCCCAGCGCACTTTCTCGGGATTGAAGTTGCCCTCGCGCTCGTTTTCTTCTGGATCGGTCTTGTATGTCTTCACCCAATAGTCGTCTGAGTGGGCACGATAGACCTGACGGAAGTTGGACGCGGGACGAATCCTCACACGCTTACTTGATTTCTTATACGGCGGTAACATCCACACGAACTTAAAACCACCGTTTTTCTTTGATCCGGAGACGTTTCTTGCACCTTTCTGCTGTACTTGACCGAATAGGCTCACCGTGCAGTACTTGAAGTGTCGCATCACTTCGCCTATCACGGCATAGTCTCCATATACATATCTTCCTCCGCATGCACGGAATTCTGTATTCCATTTACTGAGAAACACGCTCGGACCACCGAGGAACGACACGCGATCCAGTCGATAGCATTCCCATTTTGGCGATGTCTTGCAGAGTCCCGTGTATCCAACCTGGGCATTCAAAGCCAACCAGTTCGTGACAGGGTACATCCATTTCAAGTCAAAACCGATGCGCTCTTGGCTGAAGAGACCCGCACTTATCTTGAAGTGCTGGGTGTTCCACAGGTGGAGCTCCTTTGACATCACTGCCATGTTCAGTCTGACACGGTTGTAATCCTCTCCATAGTAGTCGTTGACGACTGGTATGAAAGCCTGTCCTGCTATCTGCCAATCGTCTCCAAGGTTTAGCTTGAAACCTGGAGTCAGGTTCAGTAGGACATCGTACAACCTCGCAAAATGGGTGTCAGAATATGAAAGACTCGCTCCGCAAAACACGTCAAGTGTTGGCCTTGGCTGTTTTGACTGAGCATGTACTCCATTTATTCCGAGCACCAATGCTGTCATTATCAATATATAAGACTTTATATGTCTCATCTATATGCTACAAATCGATGCAAAGATACTAATACTTGTTAATATATGAAACGTATTTGGCGACAAAAATTCGATTTATAAGATTTATTAACACTTCTTGTGGTTTTGTTGGTTTGTCTGTGTGGATGAAGGGGAGGGGATGGAAGGGGAATGAAAACAAAAAACAGAAACAAAAACAGTAACAAAAATCCCTGCAACTCCGAAGAGTCACAGGGAAACACCCCAGTGGGCGTTGACGGATTCGAACCGCCGACCCTCTGCTTGTAAGGCAGATGCTCTAAACCAGCTGAGCTAAACGCCCTTGCTTTCTTTAAGCGGGTGCAAAATTACTTCTTTTTATTGAAACCACCAAATTTTTACTCGTTTATTTTCAAAAAAAATAAAATTGGGCGGAGTCAAAAAAAGAGATGCAATCGTGAAGATTGCATCTCTTTAGTATGATTCTATTACAATCGGGATGATTACTTAACAGTAACAACGGCACGACGGTTGTAAGAAATCGGAGAGAGGTCAGCAACGCCACCCTTACCAACAGCTTCTACCTTGTCGCGGCTTACACCCATCTTAACGAGGTGGTCAGCAACAGTAGCTGCGCGGCTCTCAGAAAGCTTCTGGTTGTAAGCGGGAGTACCAGTCTTAGAGTCAGCATAACCTGTTACGAGCAGACCAGCGTTGTTCTCCTTAGCATACTTAGCCATAGACTCAAGGTTCACGAGATCCTTGCGAGAAGCAACCTTTGCCTTGTTGATGTTGAAGAATACAGATACAGGAGCTGCAACGAATTCCTTAACAATCTGAGCGTTGGGCTTTTCAACGGGCTTCTGGTTGCGGAGGAGGTTGTTCAGACGAGCAATCTCGGCGTTGGCATCAGAGAGCTGACCATTGAGAGCGTCAACCTGTGACTGGTAGAGAGCCTTGATGGCATCAACATCGGGAGTCTTGTCCCAAGTAGATTTGCCAATGTTGAAGGTCAGACCAACCTCAGCGTAGAGGTTGTTGTCCTTGTCTTCCCATGTGTAGCTTGTTCTGTTCTCCATGATGCCATTATTACCATCGAGGTCAGCCTCACTGTGGTTCCAACCAAGTTCGAGGTTGATAGCAACGTGTCTGCTAACACGGAACTGGTTCAAGATACCGCAGCTCAGGTTCATGGCATAGATGTCGTTAGTCATAGAACGACCGATACCAGCACCTACGAAGGGAATGAAGCTCCAGAAACGGTTGGGGTTGTAGCCATAGAGCATGTTGCTAACATTGAACAGAGCCTGCTCATTGGCAATCCAATAACGGTTTGCGGGATGACGATCCTTGTCATAAACTGTCTGTCCCCAGATACCCTGTACCTTTGTACGGAGTCCGAGACCAGGAGTGAACCACTTACCAATAGCAACAGAAGCACCGGGGTTTGAACGGAAGCTCTTCAGAGGGCTCTTTGCATTACCTGCTCCATGCTCCTGGCTTGAGTAGTAAGCGTTCCAGTCAGCACCAACCTGTACAAACCAGTTGCTCCAGAAAGAATTAGTAGCTACACTGTACTTCAGTGTAGGATCGTCCTGGGCCATTGAGACCATGGACACACCAGCGAAAGCCAGTACAATTAATAATTTTTTCATACCTTAATAAATTATTTAATCAATTAATAAAATCAGTATTTAGTATATACTCACAATTCGAATTTCAGCGCAAAGATAGTAATAATTTTTTTATGTTATAACTTTTTCTTAATATTTTTTCGTTTTTTACGAAAAAAAACGTAAAAAAAGCGGAGTTTCCTCGATTTTTTTCTGTTTTCAGTCCAATAATCGTTTGATTTCGTCTTGTTTCATGATGGAAAGAATCTTCTTCCCGTCGGGGGTGTAATTGACATTACTGCATACGAAAAGGTCGTTGATGAGGTGTTCCATTTCGTCGTTTCCAAGTATTTGACCATAGGGGATGGCTGCATGACGGGCCATGCTGAGAGCCATGGAGTTGAAGAGCTGTTCGGTGGAGCTGGTTTCTTGTTCCATGGCTGAGTCAATCATGTCTTTTACCAAGGCGGTGGCGTTGATTCCTTCAAGTGTGGCGGGTATGGCATTGATCACATAGTTGCCAGCCCCAAGATTGGTCAGTTCCAGCCCAATCTTTTCCATCTCGGGAAGTGCTTTCTGCAAACAGAGCTCTTCTGTGGCAGTTAGCTGCACACGCTCGGGGAACAGAACCTTCTGTGCATTGCCTTTCTGTTTCTCCCGTTGTGACAGATATTGCTCATAGAGAACTCGGATGTGTGCACGGTGTTGGTCGATAATCATCAGTCCCGATTTCACTGCTGTCATGATGTATTGCCCTTTGTACTGGTAATGGATGGGGGATTTCTCGGCGAAGATGTTTTCTTGAGGTGTATCCTGCGCAGGAGCAAAGAGCTCGTTTGACTGTGATGACCGATCGTTGTCGAGTCCTTGGTATAACTGTTGCCAGTCTGTAGTGGCAGACCTACGCTCGCTTTTGTTGTTGAAGGGGTTGTATTGTGGGTTGTATGTAACCTTGGGAGCGTTAATCTGACGGGAGGAGTCGAAAACGGGTATGTCGGGCTTTTCCTGAGTGTCGAATTCTATGGACGGAACATCGTTGAAAAGGCCTACTGCTTCCTTGACAGCTGCATGAAGTATTTGCCAAATGGCTTGTTCACCCTCGAACTTGATTTCTGTCTTGGTGGGGTGGATGTTCACGTCAATACTTTCAGGTTCCACATCGAAGTAGATGAAATAAGGTACCTGTTCGCCTGTTGGTATCAGACGCTCGAATGCATTCAGTATAGCTTTGTGGAAGTAGGCGTGCTTCATGTATCTGCCGTTGACAAAGAAATACTGATGAGCTCCTTTCTTCTTTGCCGATTCCGGCTTACCTACAAAGCCATGAATCTTGCAGATGGTGGTATCTACTCCCATGGGAAGCAGGTCCTGATTGAGTTTCTTGCCGAAAATATCGATGATTCGTTGGCGCAAGTTTCCTTTCTTCAAGTTGAAGACTTCAGTTCCATTGCTATGTAGGGTGAAACTCAGCTCAGGATAGACTAATGCGATGCGTTCAAAGGCTGTGATGATGTTGTTCAGTTCCGTGGCGTTGGACTTCAGGAATTTGCGGCGTGCCGGAACATTGAAGAAAAGGTTTTCAATGCAAAAGTTGCTCCCTGCGGGGCAGGCGCATGGTTCCTGGTTCATGATGCGTGAGCCCGAGATAGACAATTGCGTTCCAATCTCTTCTGATGCCAAACGTGTCTTCAGCTCTACTTGTGCTACAGCTGCTATCGATGCCAATGCCTCGCCACGGAATCCCATGGTGTGAAGTGAGAAGAGGTCTGCGGCCTGACGGATTTTCGATGTGGCATGACGTTCAAAGGACAGTCGGGCGTCGGTCTCAGACATACCGCAACCATCATCAATAACCTGTATTGATGTGCGACCGGCATCGATGACGGCAACATGGATTGTTGTGGCTCCTGCATCAACAGCATTCTCTACCAGCTCTTTGATAACGCTGGCAGGACGTTGGATAACCTCTCCTGCTGCTATTTGGTTAGCAACAGAGTCGGGTAGGAGTTGTATGATATCGCTCATTCTTCCTTTTTCTCTTCTGTTTCTTCTGTGACTGTATTCCTCTCTTCTTCTTCTGTTTCAACAGCTTTCTCTTCTATGTCTATGGCTGGTTGTGTTTCTGGCTCGGGCTTTTCAAACTGAAGAGTCTGGAGTGGGGCTTTGTGGCGTTCAACGATTTTCAGTTTATCCTCCTCGTTTTTGCCGCGCCAGTTGAAGATATCGTCCTTGTCAACCGGACGTATGTTGTCAAACCAAGCAAAACTGGGAAGCTTGCGCCTGTTGGGTGGAATTTGTGTGAGTGGATACATCGTTCCTTTGCACTTGGGGGCCCAGATGGTATCCAGCTGTCGGGTTTCAGACAGTTTCATCACGAGTTTCTCTGTTTCCAGATAGTTCATGGCAATGATGCTACTGTCCTTGTCGTCAATGGGATAGAAGATTGTCCTCACATTGCTGATGGCTTCTGCCTTTCTAATGGCTCCTCCCACAAAGTGCGACAGCATCTCGTGGGAAGAAATCTGGTTATAATGGTTCTGCTCGTCCACCTTCTCCACGGACAAGGCCTGTCCGATGACGTGTGCCAAACGGATGGTAGAATCGTTCATATAGACTCTCACTACCTCGCCCAACAATTGTCTGCCGCCGTTCCACACAATGGGATCTTTATACATGGTCATACATGAGTCGGCAGAATTGAACACCAAGGAGTCGCAAACTGCCTGTACGTCTATACGGTAGGCGCGCACATGGTCAAAGCAATGCACCTCGCGTTTCACAGAGTCGGTGTTGATGTTATAGGTGTATAGCTTCAGCGAGTCTGCGTGCATGTAGAGGGTGTCGGGTTGTGAATAGTCCATAACCATAGCGTCTTTCGTCGCATAGCCGTAGCCAGTGAGGTTGTTGTATTCCATATGACCGCAGTGAAGTTCGTTCTTGTTCTCGCTGTCAACGTAGATCACATTGCCAAATCCCTCACTTAGGCCTGTTTGGTTGTCATGGAATAGTGTGTCGCCTGTAATTGTCTTTTGTTGGTCAACAATGGTAGAGCGACTGAAGAGCTCCGCTTTGTCGGACTTGGTGTCGAAATAACCGTCTTCGGTATTGACGGTACTGGTTCCTGAAGTTATCACAGACGGACCAAGCACATGAGCGACACGCGCGCGCGTATTATATAATAAGGTGTCGGTCTTGACATCCCTTGTCTCTCCAACCATGTGAACATTGTAGTAGAACTTCGCCTCACGGGTTTGTGTGTTGTATTCTCCCCAGTCGGAAATCAGCTTATCCTTACCGTCAACCAATCTACCGCCTTCAAAGAAGTAGGCATTGTTGTACAGACGGTCGTAGTCAAGACTGTCTGTGTAGAGTGTCTGTTGTCTATGTTTGAGCACAACGTTACTGCGTGCTCTCATCATTTGCTCTTGTCCGTCGTAGTATGCTCGCTCGCAGTCCAGTGACAGCGTATCGCCCTGTCGGAAGTGTACATGTCCGAAAGCACTCACTGAGTTTGCTTCCTGATAAAAGTATGCGCTGTCGCAGGTGAGATTCGCTCCCTGATGGCTGAATGCTACTTTTCCTTTTACAATCTGTGCCTCTGGGTTGTTGCCGTAGATGTTGTACATCAGTTCGTCGGCATGCAGCAGATACACTCTGTCATCCTGTTGCTTGTTCTTGTTCTTTCCTTTGTTCTGCGCTTGAGACGCGAGAGGCATGTAAAGTCCAAACAGGCACAGAACCACTGCTATCATGGTTCTATGCCCGCATTGTTGTCGGATTATGTTGGTACTTCTTGTCATTTAATCCATCCTTGATATTCAAAGTTGCAGTTCTTATAGCGGTCATCCATTTGGACGTAGGTGTGTTTAATCTTATCTACGACCCAATTATGTATGACTTCTTCGCGCCTTTTGTTCAGTACCACCTCGCGCAGCACCTGATAGTCTTCTGCGATGTTGGCTTTGTGGGCCTCGATGCGGTTGGTAAGTTTAATGATGGCACACACGACTTTTCCTTTGGAATTGATCATGGTGAAAGAACGCGAGATGTCGCCTACTTTCATGGTATCTACTACGCGGGCCACTTCTGAAGGAAGGTCGCGCATGCGGATTTTCGATGACAGTGCTCCGGTTTCAGAATCTACTGACGACATGATTCCTCGGTTGTTGCGGGTGTCCTTGTCATCAGAGAGCTGGAGGGCTGCTTCCTCAAATGTGAAGAGTCCGTTCCTCAGGTCATCGCCAATAGAGTCAATGCGTGCCATGCTTTCTTCCATGTTCTCACGTGAGATCTGTGGCTTTCGAAGAATGTGGCGAACCTTGATGCGGTCACCGCGTCGGTCGATGAGCTGGATGATGTGGAAACCAAATTCGGACTCAACAATCTTTGAGATTTTCTTCGGGTCGGTGAGGTTAAAGGCCACGGCAGCGAAGGCAGGGTCGAGTTCTCCACGTCCTACATATCCAAATTCTCCACCTTGTCGGGCTGTACCCGAGTCCTCTGAGTACAAGCGGGCCAAGGTCGCGAAGGTTGTCTCCTGTTTGTTTACGCGGTCTGTATAATTGCGCAATTCGTCTTTGATTCGGTTAATCTCTTCGGGAGCGATGCGTGGCTGCTGGGTAATGATTTGGACCTCTACTTCTGTCGGGACGAAGGGGATGCTGTCCTCAGGAACGTCTTTGAAGTAGCGACGGACATCGGCTGGTGTCACACTGACATTCTTGACCAGCTTCTGTTTCATTTCGCGTACCAATTCGTTGTTCTTGAATTCATCGTGTAGAGACAGACGCATTTCAGGAACGGTCTGCTTACGGTATTCCTCTAACTTCTCTTGTGAGCCGGCAATCTGTATCCATCTGTTGATTTGTTCATCAACGCCAGATACAACATCTGATTCTGAAATCTCGATGGAGTCTAAGGCTGCCTGATGCAGAAACAGTTTCTGTACGGCCAGCTGTTCTGGTATGGAACAATCTGGGTCACCATTCCATTTCACGCCTTCCACTTCGCTTTGCATGCGCACCGCTTCTACATCGGATTTGTAGATGGCTTCATCGCCCACAACCCAGATGACTTCATCAATGACGCTCGATTCGGGAACGTCAAAATGGCTCTCGGCGATGGCCGGAGTCGAGTCTTCCTCGTCAATGTCCTGTGCCCAAACGTTGGAGGGAGCCCAGAGAACCATTGCCCAAATGATGGCTGCTATAGTCTTGTATCGTTTCATTCGTTGTCGATTAATGCTGGTTGACGGTCTTGAGAACCTCCTCATCTACGCTCACGGCATAGCGTTTGCGCAGTTCGGCTACCCATTCACGTTCCAACTGTTCCTGATAGTCTGCCAGAACCAGTCCGCGCACGTCGTCGCACTCTTCCGGAGCCTTAAGAAGTTTTCCGAAGGTTGCGTCGATGGGGTAGTCCTTGGTAGGTGTTACAGTCGTGTCTTTCTTAAACACTTCGCGGTCAACAAGGGCGTTGTCACCACATCTGAAGATTCCTTTCTCTACGCGAATACGTAAAATGGAGTCGTTGTTGAATGTACTGCGGAGCTTCTCTGCCCATTTTTTGAAGGGCAGTCCCTTGACGGCTTGTTGGACAGCTTTCACGTCGGCCTGGTCTTTTACGTGGTAAGCCATACCCTTGAAGCGTGGCTCGTCCCACACATATTTTTTCTTGTTTTTCTTGAAATAGCGCTCTAACCCTTCGGCGTCCTGCTCGGCTTTCTTCCATACGTGTTCGTTACTGATTTCGTAAAGCAGGAGACCATCGTGGTATTCTTGAATCAGGTATTTTAATTCAATGTCTTCCGCAGCCATTTCATCTGCTTTTTTATCAAGCAGCTGCTCAGCTGTCGTGCCGTTGTCGGCTTCTTTGACCAGAGTTGCCAGTTTGTCATCGATGATTTTCTCGCGTAATCCGCGCTGGTCGATAAAGCGATGAATGTCAGTTCTGACAGAGTCGTACGGGAAGAAATTTCCCTTATCCTTCATCAAGATGATATGATAGCCGGCAGCAGAGAGAATGGGTTCGCTCATCTCACCCTTGTCAAGGGCAAAAGCTGCGTTCTCAAACTCAGGAAGTGTCTGTCCCTTTGTCAGCCAAGGAAGATCTCCGCCATTGCGGGCAGAGCCTTTGTCTTCAGACAGGCGGGTGGCCAGTTCTGTGAAGTCAGCTCCCGTTCTCAGTGCCTGATAGATAGAGTCTATGCGTTGCTTTGCTGTCTCTTGCTTGGTTTTGTCATCGCTTTGGCGTACCAGTAGGAGGATATGTGCCGGTTTGATCATACCGCCGGCTGAATCGATTCGTTGCTTGGTCTCGTTGTAGATGCGCTGTGCCTCGGCTTCTACATCATCATCGTTGATGAAGGCGGGACGTATCTGCTGGTCGCGATATGAAGTGAACTCCTCCTTGAACGATTTCATCGTATCAAGACGTGCATCTTTGGCTGCCTCAACCTTCAGTTTGTAGTTGACGAAGAGGTCAACATACTCTTCCACGTTTTTCTTGTCAATGACACCCTCTGTGTTATTCTTGTTGAACGAATATTCAAATTCAGAGCGGGGCACGTCATGTCCGTTCACTGTCATGATGACAGGGTCAGACTGCGCCCTTGCGCCGCTAAATGAAAAATGAAAAAAGAAAAATAACAGCACAGCCTTTGCAGCTGTTGGAATATTTACTTTCATATCTGTCTATCTATAGTGTTTTGAACTCTTGATTTCCTTGGTTCTTTATTCCGGGCGCGAATAGTTTGGTGCCTCGCTGGTGATACTGATGTCGTGCGGATGGCTTTCTTGCACACCGGCGTTGGTGATTCTTACAAAGCGTGCATCATGCAGGCGCATGATGTCTGCCGCGCCGCAGTAACCCATACCAGAGCGCAGACCGCCCGTCAGCTGATAAACCACCTCTTGAACGGTTCCTTTGTAGGGAACTCGGCCGGCGATGCCTTCGGGCACCAGTTTCTTGACATCTTTTGTCCCGCTTTGGAAGTAACGGTCTTTCGAGCCGTTCTCCATGGCCTCCAACGACCCCATGCCGCGATAGCTCTTGAATTTACGTCCGTTGAAGATGATCGTGTCGCCAGGACTCTCTTCGGTTCCGGCAACAAGGGAACCAATCATTACGCTGGAACCTCCAGCCGCCAATGCCTTCACGATGTCGCCCGAGTAGCGCAGTCCACCATCGGCAATCAGAGGCACACCAGTTCCCTGAAGGGCAGAATAGACATCATAAACGGCACTCAGCTGGGGAACGCCAACACCGGCCACCACGCGTGTGGTGCAGATGCTGCCGGGTCCGATGCCCACCTTGATGGCGTCGGCTCCATTCTCAACGAGCAGACGGGCAGCCTCTCCAGTAGCAACATTGCCCACCACGATATCCACGTTGGGGAAGGCTCCTTTCACCTCTCGCAGCTTTTCGATGACACCCTTCGAGTGGCCGTGAGCAGTATCAATGACAATGGCATCGGCTCCTGCCTCAATCAGCGCCTGGGCACGCTCCAACGTGTCGGCTGTCACGCCAACGCCAGCCGCTACGCGCAGCCGTCCTTTCTCGTCTTTGCAGGCCATGGGTTTGTCCTTCGCCTTTGTAATGTCTTTATAGGTAATAAGACCGACCAGCTTTCCATTCTTATCTACAACAGGCAGCTTTTCAATCTTGTTCTCTTGCAGAATTTGTGCTGCTGCAGCCAAGTCGGTTTGCTGGTGTGTGGTGACAAGGTTCTCATGAGTCATTACCTCGTCAATCTTTTTGTCTAATCGGCGCTCGAAACGCAGGTCGCGGTTGGTGACAATGCCCACCAGTCGGCCTTCGTCATCCACCACGGGAATGCCGCCGATATGGTAGTCGCTCATCATGTTCAGGGCATCCTGCACCGTGCTGCCCCGACGTATGGTTACGGGATCGTAGATCATTCCGTTTTCAGCACGTTTCACAATGGCCACTTCACGAGCCTGAGCCTCTATCGACATGTTCTTGTGGATAACGCCGATGCCGCCCTCACGGGCAATGGCAATGGCCATAGCGGATTCAGTGACCGTGTCCATCGCCGCCGTAACGAAGGGGATGTTCAAGTCAATGTGGCGGGAGAACTTGGTCTTCAAATCTACCGTTTTGGGGAGTACCTCTGAATAAGCGGGAATCAACAGGACATCGTCAAATGTTAGACCGTCCATTACAATCTTGTCTGCAACAAATGAAACCATATTATGTGTACCTTGAAATTTATTGCGTGCAAAATTAGCAATATTTTTCCACATAAGCGTGTTTTTCTTGTTTTTTTCCGTCTCCTTTAACACGATTTAAATAGGAGTTGAGGTTTACACATGTAAGCCGGAACACTTTTCCAGTTTTCTTGGAATCGTGTTCCGGCTTCGTAGGAAAGATATTCCAGTTTGTCTGGAACTCTGTCTCTTGAATCTTTAGGCCCTTTGATTAGAAGAAGTAAGCCACACCAATCTGCCAGGAGTTGCTCTTTCCCTTGGCACCATTGATGACTTGGGTTGCCTGTTCAAAGTTACTGGAGTTCTTGAACTCGCCAGTCTTGCCGAGGGCAAAGTTGTAGTTGATGGTGCCCTGTAGATGGTTCATGAGGGTGACACCAACACCGATGTTGGCACTGAGGTTAGAGGTTTTCCATTTCCATTCGCTCGTACCATAGTTCTTGTCCTTGTCGCCGATGTTGAAACCGAACTGGGGACCAGCGAAAGCAAAGATATTGGCTATCTCGCCAATGCCGATGCCGTAGCGCACGTTGATGGGAATCTGGATAGACTGCTGTTTGACAGCACTTTCATTCTCCCATTTTGCTTCTGTCTGGTTGAACAAAGCTGCTGCGTCAACAGAAAGTCCAACGATGGGAATGGTCAGCTTCACGGTCGGACCAATGAAGAAACCAGTTCGGTTCTTGGAGTCGCTGACACCATTGTTCATCTCTACCTTTGTCATGTTCAGACCGCCTTTCACACCGAATGCAAACTGGGCATTGGCAGGTGTGGCGCACATCAGTGCCACGGCCATAACTGTCATTGTAAAAAACTTTTTCATAAGCGTTATCGTTTTAATGAATATATCTTTCATCCTTCATCCCTCATTCCTCATTCCTCATTCCTCATTTCTCATTTCTCATTTCTCATTCCTCATTCCTCATTTCTCATTCCTCATTTCTAATGTCTCTCCCTGCGTACCGACATGCGTGCTCCGCTGCTGGCAGCGCTGCTGCGTGGTGTGGAGCGGCGTGTCTTCTGCGTGGTCTTTTGTGTGGTGGAGCGGTTGGTCTTTTTCAACCCTTTCTTTGTCTTTGCATTTTTCTCTGCGTTGGCGATGCTGTCGAGAGAGTCTTTGGCAGCGGGGTCTCCCCACACGTGTTTTTCAAACTCCTTCAGTTCAGCCTCAATGCGCTTTTGCTCAGCGGTCATCTTGGTTTCATCGTTCTCGCAATACTGTGCCAGAGTTTGTCCAAGCATGTTGTTGGTTTTGTAGATGTCGCCACGGTACATGTTCATGGTGAAGTAGTCATCGACACTCATCGTGGCAGCATTGTTGAGGTTGCTTGTCATGATGGTTTGCTTGGCGAGGAACGGCGCGAGATCGTCGTATTTCACCCAGAAGAGCGGATATTTTGTTGCACTCTCTCCGAAGTCGTCATCGCGCGACATGATGGGGCAGAGTGCCAGCACCTTGGTATGGAACGACGATGTTGCCTGGTCGTAGTAGGCACTCTCTTTCAGATAGTAGCCTTTCACTTCGCGCGAGGGGATGTCGCTGTCATCGATGCGTATGCCTCGTTGCGTGCGCTCATAGAAGATGTGATAGTTGTCCAGGAATGCCAATGGCTTGATGCGTGCAGAGTCAGTGAAGACTTCGTTGCCGTCCAGTCGGTACTCATAGGCGTTGATACCCCCGTTCTTCTGTCCCCGCATCATCAGCTTGAAGATGTAGGTGAAGAGGTTCATCTGTGTGCCGACAGGTTCCACGGGGTAGTAGAGACCGGCGTTGGCATCCTTGGTGAGGTCGAGCTCACGATAGATGTCGCGTCTCCACACGACATCCTCCGACATCTTCGCCATAGTGGGGAACGAAATCTGAGCACGTGTTGTCATATTGTCGGCATTCGACTTCTGTGTTGTCGCCTGTTGCTGTTGGTTGCGACGGGCCTGCGGCTGCGCGGTGATGCTGAGCGATACCGTCATCAGCAGGCATGCAAGCATCCATTTATACTGTCTTGACTTCATATTCATTGTTTCCTTAATTACCTTATTATGATGTGAGCCCTTTTATTCTCCCAAGGGAGAGGCTTCCATTATTTCACGATGACCTCCATTGCTGCCGGCAGGTTGCGGGTGAGTCCGTCGGGGCCTATCGCCTTCACACCTCTAATGTAGAAGCGTCGGTTGCGCGAGAGTTTGCGGAAAGCATCCTTCTGACGGGCTGAGAACTGGTTGCCATCTGAGGCGATGGGCACAGCGTTACCCATGTTGTCGAAGAACACCGTTTCGAAGCTGAGAACCTTGAACGGAATGTCGAGTAGTCCGTCATCGATAGCGGCTCCCAATGTGTTGAGGCCCATGAGTGAGGCTTTTGCCAGTCCGCCGCCTTTGAAGCGGTCTGTTCCAACCTCTACGTATGGAGTGGGATCGGGTAGTTTACGCACTTTGAACGTAACCTGTCCCATCTGTCTCACTTTTCCCTTGTCGTTGGCTGACACGGTGAAGGTGACATCCTTGCCGATGGCAGCAGGCACGGCAATGTAGTGTCCGTCGCCTTTGGCTGTCAATGTTCCCCCCGCCATGCTTACGCTTACGGCATTCTGTGGCACGCCGGGCACACTGACGCTCATGGGGTTCTGGAAGCCGGCATAGAGCACATTCATCAAGTCGGCGGCTACGGTTGCCCCGCTGGGTGCGGGAATCACGCTGTACTTCTGAAGGAACTCACGGCGCATGGTCTCACCGGCGGCATTGTGGGTGATGAGATAGCCGCTGAATGAGTGCTCGCCTACGCCACCTGCCGTGAAAGCATAATGGCCGTCGTGGGTATTGATTTTCACGCCGTTCACATATATCTCCGGCTGCATCGTTGTGTCAACAGCCGCCATGACAATGTTTGCAGAGAACTGCTCGCCAGGGTACAATGTGGTCTTCTCAGGAATGACGAAGGCATCGAGTTTGTTCACGCGTATGTCCTTCACATCGATATTGTTGACCAGTGTGTGCAGCACCTCACCTTCGGCATAGCGTACGTCGCTCTGCAGTTTGGAGAGCAGTGTTACTGCGGCAGCCACGGGCATGTTTTCAAACATATACTCCTGCCAGTTTTTTCCTAATGCATTGGTGCTCTTGGGTACCGATGTGGTGAGGTTGCTGGCGATAATTTCTTTCTGTTTCGGGTCGGTGACCATTTTCAGGATTCGTTCCCGATAGCTGTTGATGGCATCATAAAGCTGCTTTCCTTTGCCTGTTCCCGGGGCAAGCATCACCTGTGCCGCTGCCTCAAGGTCATCTTTGGCCGTGATGTTTGCCGGGTCTCCATCCTTTCCATCAGCTTCTCTGACGATGGCAAGTTTCAGTTCTTGTGCCATGTTATACAGTGAGTCACTCATGTGCTTCACTGCTTTTGCTTTATCGAACCACGCCTTCACCTTGCCTGGGTTCAGCTTCATCTGCGTGTCGAAGTCTTCGTAAATCGCCGCATTCTGCTTGGTTGAGTTTGCCGTTGAGCGCCCCAGGCTTTCCTCCACGATGGTGAAGCCGTTGAGCACCTCGGTAGAGACGTTCAGCGCCAGCATTGCCATGAGGACGACGTACATCAGGTTGATCATCTTCTGGCGTGGTGATACGGGTCTTTTCTTGATAGCCATTTTTCCTTATTTTATTGCACCAGGCATGTTCACCGTCATTGCTTCAATCATGCGGGTATAGATGCGGTTGAGCTCGGCAATCTGCTGTGCGAGTTTGCGGCTCTGTTCGTTGATTTCATCAATGGTTCCCATCTGTGAGCTTGCGCTCTTCAGCTGCATCTCATAGATGCGGGTGATGCCCGTGATGGTGCGGTTCAAGTTCTCCATTTCCTCGCTGTCGCTGATGAGTCGCTGGTTCTGCTCAGAGAGTTGCGTGAGCGTTTCTGTGAGTTTCTGCAATTCTTCCACATAGGAGGTCTGTGCGTCTGCCACCTCGGGAGTGGTCTCCTGTTGCTGGGCAATGAAGGCTTCGCCTGTTCCGCTACCGCCAACGACACCGCCACCAACGACACCGCCGCCAATGACACCGCCGCCGATTACGCCGCCGCCACTAATGACACCGCCACCTCCGGCAACGCTGACACCTCCTTCTGCGGGTGCTCCCTCGGCATTCCCGCCGCCAGAGGCACCACCGCCGATGACAATGGTTCCGCCGCCACCGGAGATTTGGCCTCCACCAGTGACTTGACTTCCGCCTCCAACAATCTGTGTGCCGCCTGCTGTCTCTTGGCTCCATTCGCCTCCCTCTTCCAAGTGTGTGGGAAGTTCTCTGCCGTCTGCTGTTTTGTCAAACGGACGGTCGAATGCCGAGATGAAGAACACGAACACCTCGGTGCCCATTCCCAAGAACAGGAAGAAGTTGGCACCTGGCAGGTGGGTCAGTTTGAATAATGTACCCAAGATAACGACAGATGCACCCCAGCTGTAAGCATAGTTGAGGAATGTCTGTCCAGGAACGCTGTCCATCCACTTCTGCAGACGGTAAACGATATTGAATTTGCTATATGCGGTCATTTTCTCTTACTCTTTTGAGGTTTCTGTTTTGCGCTTGTTGAGTTGGCGAGGCTTCGTACACAGCGGAAGCCGATGTAAGAACGTGGCTGGTTCTGGTATTCCCATGTGCGCCATGCACTACGAATATATGACTCAGGGTCTTTCCATGAACCACCGCGTACGCTTTTCTTCTTCAGGCGGTAGGGGTCTTCCTTGGCGGCCTTGTAGTCCAGCTGGGGGTTCAGGTCGTTCATCGCATCGACACCAGCCTCAGTATAGATGGTGCTGGTCCATTCTGCCACATTTCCTGCCATGTCGTAGAGTCCGTTGGAGTTGGCCGAATAGATGCCAACCTTGCTGGTGATGAGGTTGCCGTCCTTGGTGTAGTTACCGCGGTCGGGCTTGAAGTTGGCAAAGAAGCATCCGTCGCCATTCTTCACGCTCTCATCTTCCCAAGGGAACTCGTTTTGGTCTCTGCCGCGTGCGGCAAACTCCCATTCTGCCTCAGTAGGCAGGCGGTAGCGCTGTACGTAGCGAGCTTCGCCGCCCAGTCCTTTCAGGAGGTAGTCGGTGCGCCATGCGCAGAATGCGTTGGCCTGTTCCCATGTTACGCCGACTACGGGGTAGGCGCTATAGGCGGGGTTGCTGAAGTAGTTGCGCAGATAGACCTCGTTGTCGGAGTTCTGGAAGTCGTTCACCCAGCAGGTGGTGTCGGGGTAGATGTTCACGATATAGGTATTGAGGAAATCCCAGGGTCCCGACAGCTCTCTGTTGATGGTCTGGCGCACGATGCGTCCCTCGTCATCGATATAGGCTGTGTCCTTGGAAATCATCACCACCTCGTTGGGGTTGGCCACGATGTCGGTGTTCAGGTTTCGCTCCTCAGGATTCAGACGGTTGCGTCGCTGTGCGGCAGCCGTATAGTCATACACCTCGTAGCGATAGTTCATCTGCGCGTAGTCGAGCATCTTCTCTCCTGTGACAGGGTTCGTGATATAGAGGCTCTCTATGGCACGCTGCTCGTCTTCATTGGGTTTGCGAGGCAGTTGCTTCTTCCAGTTCAGATGTGGGTTGACGGGGTCTCCGTTCTTGTCCTCGGTTATCATGTAGGTTTCATCTCCACCATAGGAGGGGTCAGCCAGTCGGGTGCGGAGGATGCTGTCGCGTACCCAGTAAACGAACTGTTTGTACTGCGAGTTGGTGATTTCCGTTTCATCCATCCAGAAACCATCCACCGAAATATCCTTCACGGGCGTTTGCTTTCCCCAAAGACTGTCTTGCTTGTCAATACCCATGCGCAACCAACCTCGGTTGACGCGTACCATACCGTAAGGCGACGGCTCGTTGAATGCACGTCCGCTGACACCAACCACCTCACCGCCGCGTCCCGACGATGAGGCCGACTTGGCACCGAAGCAGCTGGCAAGCAACAACGTTGCGGCAACGGCCAATAGTGTTATTATACCTTTCTTCATCTTGTTATAATATTCTCACACTTTTATGTTTGTTTCTTCCTTTTTTCATCAAGTTGATGTCGGTCTGATAGCCGATGAATAGCTCATGTCCTCCATTGCCTGGCTTGAGGGCGGAGGTGTAGTATTCGTAGCTATAGCCGAGCACAGCACCGTGGAAACGGCCTCCCACAAGGAACGTCACAGAGTTGTCGTAGCTATAGGAAATGCCTCCATACATCATCTTCTTGTCGAATGTATATACCAGTCGGCCTGTCACGTCAACGCGATAAGCCACCATGTCTGTCCTCACAAAGACAGACGGTTTTATTGTTAAAAACGGATTTCTGAGCTTAATATTGTATCCTCCTGTGAAATAATAGCTGGGATCAATCTTTATTTCGTTCTTTTCTCCCAGTTCCACGATTGGGGCGTTGAGGTGCAGTCCCGACACCCCCACGTACCATGGGCCGTGGGTGTAATAGAGTCCTGCACTCAGGTCGAATCCGCTTCCGTTGACGGCCGACTTGCTGAAGGCATCGTCATCCGGTTCCTCCAGGTTAACCCTGCCTCCGTCGAAGTTCTCGCTGAGGAACCCCACCTGTCCTCCCACGCTGAGCCGTCCTCCCACAAGTTTGAACTTATAGGCGTATTGCAGGTTCAGTCGCTGGTGGGTGAAAAGTCCAATCTTGTCGTTGATCAGTTGCACGCCCGCTCCGTGATAGGATTTCAGCAGGTAGAAGGGGATGTCGGCAGCTGCGTACATCGTCTTCGGGTTGTTCTCGAATCCCATCATGTTCATGGCATAGGCTGCCACGATGTTCAGCTTCGACTCCTTTCCCACGGAAGCCGGGTTGAACGAGGGCTCCATGTCGAAGTAGTGAGCGAAGTAAACGTCGTATTGGGCATGTGCCTCTCCCAAAGCAACCAGCGCCATCAGCGTTACTATAATCAGTTTGCGTTTAAACACGTGATGATAACGCTGTTCTTGATGTTTTATTGTATTTCCGAGGAAAAATCACTCGGTTTCCCTTGGTCTTGCGAGCCTTTATAAATAAGTATATGCCCATCGGGAGAGATTC
>JAFSWU010000249.1 GCA_017444365.1 Prevotella sp. | reverse complement strand
GTGAAGGACGAAGGCGGCGTTTATCCCGTTATCAACTATGCCGTAACAGAGCAATAGTGATTGCTACTTGTATAACCCTGTAAAAATGAAACACCCCTGAACGCTTAGGCCGTTCGGGGGTTGTTTTATGGTCATACCTATTATTAAGAACGCAGAGAAGCAAAGACGCAGCGATTGAATCATCTTATCGGTTGACATACAGTAACTATTCAGAGAATAATATAAATGAATGCCCTGTCGGGCAGAATTGAAAATCGCCGCCTACGGGGAAAGGCAAATCTCACAAATCTATTCAAATCTTTCAAATCTTTATAATTATTGCCACAGGGATTTGTTTGATTTGTAAAGATTTGAAAGATTTCTCGCCGTAGGCGACTCAAAAAGATGATTCGCTGAATAGCTACGACATACAATGAGTATGTTAAAAATGGCGAAAAGGGGCAGGGGTTTATAAAAAAAAGCGTACCTTTGCAAAAAATTTAATCAAGCATTATGTTGAACATTGAACTCATAGAAGACCTTTATGCCAAACTGACGCATGAAGAACAACAGAAGCTGCTGAGCCAGCTCTTCAAAGGTAGCAAACAGGGTCTGAACTATTTCAGACGTACAAAAGACATCAGCATGTCGAAGCTGGAAATATTGGCCGATTTCTTCCACCTGCCATTAGATGTGTTCCGGAAGACACCTTCGTACAATATCGTCGTACCCCAAGGCCCCAACTCCGAACTCTTTCAGGCAGCAGCGAACATCATGACACAGGCCCGGCGGCTCAATGATGAGCTGGAAACGCTGAACGCCATTCTTCAGAACAAGCAGAAAGAGCTGAATGTGCAGAACGACCTGCTGGAGACCCTTCGCGAAAGGGTCGGAAATATAGAGAAATAGAAAGGCAGCAAGCATGGTGAAGAAACTGATAGTAATGGTAATGATGTTGCTGCCCATAGCGGTGGCGGCACAGAACGTATGGGAGGTTCCCGACGCTAAAGCCGGAGAAGTGACGAGGAAGACCGAGAAGGAAGTAAAGCCGGAGAAGGAAAACCCCGACAAACCCTACCTGCGGGGAGCCGTCCCCGAGGTTGACGGCAAGGTGGCATGGACCTACCAAATAGAAGCTCCCGGCAAAAGCGCACAAGAGCTTTTTGACCGCACGTGCGATTATTTCAACCGGTTGTCGAAAGAAGAAGGACAGCTCGAAGGCAGCGGTATATCGCTGGTGAACCGTCAGGAACACATCGTCGTGGCTTCCATTCGCGAATGGATGACCTTCCGCACATCGCTCCTCGCGCTCGACCGCACTAAAATCTACTACCGCGTGGTGGTCACCTGCAAGGATGGCTCGGCCGAGGTGGTGGCCGACCGCATCTCCTTCCGTTACGAAGAAGACCGCAACCCCGGAGCAAAGCCTCTGAAGGCAGAGGAGTGGATCAGCGACAAAGCTGCCGTCAGCAAGAAGAACAAGCTCTATAAAGGCTCGGCTAAATTCCGCCGTAAGACCGTCGACCGCATGAACGAACTGCGTGAAAGTCTTCGTAGAGTGCTGACAGAATAAATCATTGAACATCAATCATTCAACCACATAATATCGAAGTGTTAATTAAAAGCAGGAACAGCGAAGAACGGCCCGAGCGTTTCAAGGCTCTGCGCCAGTGGCTCAACATCATCTTCATGGTGGGAGCCGTGGCGGGTATGGCCATGTATTTCTATGGCAACCGCTCGGTGGGTACCATCGTCATCGTGGCGGCCATGGTATTGAAGTTTGTGGAATGCATATTGCGACTGATGAAATGAACAACATCCGCTACCTACTCATCATCTTGCTCGGCTTCTGCCTGACAACGGCAAGAGGCCAGGATGCGTTCAACGAAATACGTGAGGACGGGTCGATTTCACAGCGTGGTTCGAAGCGCGACTCGCTCCATAGTGGCGACAAGGAGATACCACGAGGACTGAAGACCTGGACCGTCGACGAACGTTTCGGCGACCGCACTCCCGTAGTGCCCGACACGGTGCCCTATATGTACATGAACTCTATCTTCAACGAGGGACTGCGCGGCGAATACAACACGACGGGCAACATCGGTTCGGCACGCATCAACCGCATCTTCACAGACAGACCGCTGATGCAGCAGTTCATGTTCACACAGCCCTACGACCACTTCATCACACGTCCGGGAGAGCTGCGCTTCACCAATACCTATTCGCCCATCACCAACCTGTCGTTCAACGAGTGCGGCGACAAGATGGTGGGCGAGAACCACCTGAAGGCGCTCTTCGCCGTGAATGCCGGTAAACGCTTGGGCGCCGGATTTAAGTTCGACTATATCTACGGGCGCGGCTACTATCAGAACCAGAGCACGTCGCACTTCAACTACACCCTCTGGACATCCTATCTCGGCGAACGCTATCAGGCCCATCTGCTGCTTTCAACCAACCATCAGAAGGTGACAGAGAACGGCGGCGTGACCAACGACGATTATGTCTCGCACCCCGAGTTGACCGAAAACGACTTCCGCAACGACGAGATTCCCGTCATGTTGGAACGCAACTGGAACCGCAACGACAATCAGCACATCTTCCTGACCCACCGCTACAACATCGGCTTCAACCGCAAGGTGCCCATGACCGAGGAAGAAATCAAGGCCAAGAAGTTCGCCATGGAGGCACAGAAAGACGCTGAGGCCCGCAAGGCGAAGCTCGAAGCCATGAGACAGGCCAAGAAGGAAGGCCGCGAATGGGACGAGGAGGAATACAACCGCCAGCTGAAGGAACAGCAGAAGTCGCAGGCAGCCGGACGTCCATCGGGTGCTACTATCGTGAAAGGCAGCGAGCCTGCCGACACGACGACAACCGCCAGCCAACGTATCAAGGTGAGCGGCAAGGCACAGGCCGACAGCCTCCTGGCTGCAGACAAGAAGCAGGAAGAAGAGGGCCAGTGGATGAAGAACGAGCTGGTCCCTGTGACGAGCTTCATCCATACCGTACAGTTTGACAACTACCGCCGCATCTACGAAGCCTACAAGACTCCCAACGACTTTTATAAGGATACGTACGAGACGGTGCAGAAATTCATGGCCGACAGCATCTACGACCAATTCCGCCACTACAACCTGAAGAACACCTTCGCCATCAGTCTGCTCGAAGGCTTCAACAAATGGGCGAAGGCCGGACTGAAGGGATTCGTCAGCCACGACCTGCGCCACTTCGAGATGCCCGACACGGCAGCAAGGCCCGGACGGTGGAACGAACACTCGGTGAGCGTCGGCGGACAGCTGGTCAAGACGCAAGGGCGGCTGCTCCACTACAACGCCACCTTAGAGACATGGCTTGCGGGCGAGGATGCCGGACAACTGAAGATAGACGCCACTGCCGACCTCAACTTTCGCCTCTTGGGCGACACGGTGAGACTGGCGGCCAGCGGCAGCTTCTACCGGCTGCAGCCCACCTTCTTCCACCGACACTACCACAGCCGCCACCTGTGGTGGGACAACGACGAGCTCAGCAAGGAGCTGCGAACCCGACTGCAGGCACAGCTGAGCTATGAGAAGACGCGCACAAGGATTCGCGTGGTCCTCGACGACCTGAAGAACTACACCTACTTCGCTTCGCAATACACGACAGCGGGCGAAACGCGCACGGCCAACACCTTCAGCGTCGGACAATGCTCGGACAACATCAGCCTGCTTACCCTCCAGCTGGCACAGGACATCACCCTGGGTCCCTTGAACTGGGAGAGCGTCGTCACCTACCAGAAGAGCAGCAAGCAAGAGGTGCTGCCTGTACCGGACCTGAACATCTATACCAACCTCTACCTGCGCTTCAAGGTGTCGAAGGTGCTCAACATCGACTTGGGTGCCGACATGCGATACTTCACCAAATATGAAGCACCGGAATACAGTCCGTATATCGGACAGTTTGCCGTGCAGGACAATGGCGAGGCCAACGTCAAAGTGGGCAACCACCCCTTCATCAATGTCTATGCCAACATGTTCCTGAAGCACACACGCTTCTTCGTGATGATGAGCCACGTCAACGGCAGTGGCGGCAATAACCGCTTCACCCTACCCCACTATCCGATGAACGGCAATATCCTGCGCTTTGGCGTATCGTGGAACTTCTTCAACTAATGTCTGAACTCCTGAACTCCCGAACTCCTGAACTCCTGAACTCCTGAAAAAAAATGCACTTCCCATTATTCGTTGCCAAGAAGATTTATCACCATCATGACGACCAACATCGCGTCAGTCGTCCGGCTGTGAAGATAGCCACCCTGGGCGTAGCCATCGGACTGGCCGTCATGCTCGTTTCCGTAAGCGTCGTTTTAGGCTTCAAGCACACCATCCGCGACAAGGTGGTTGGCTTCTGCAACCATATCACCGTGGGCAACTTCATGACCGT
>JAFSWU010000248.1 GCA_017444365.1 Prevotella sp. | reverse complement strand
CTATTGGTACGCTGCCCGGAGCCGTCAGCACTCTGTTCGATTCAGGAACTTTCACGGCGCAGGCTCAGCACGTCCTCACTCGCATGCACAACTCATGCTGCACGTAGCACTACCACCCGGTTGACTATGAGTGTCGGATGCCTTCTCTCAATATCAGAACTCCACCCTTGCCGTCTGCTCTTGGCAGCACCAGAATAGGCAAAAACTATTGATTTTCCGCTGCAATCTCCAGCCCGAACTTATCCACCAGTTGCCGAATGGCTGGGTTCTCGTCTATCATCACTTGCAACGTCTTTATGTCGTCGGCATGAACCACGTTGGATGTTGCGGGTTCTGTTGCCGCCACCTCAGAGCTACCGTTCTCCTGCTGCGGGGCTTTGAATGCATTGGGTTGTTCCCAGCAGCGATAATAGGCATAGTCGGCCAGGTCGTAGCCTCCGGCGTGACCTGCACAGAAGTTGCTCACAGCGGCATTGGGCAGGTCGAAGTGCTCAACCTGCTCCCGCCAGTCTTTGATGGCGTCGGCATCGGGTACGAACACCACCGAGCGACATTGAGAGAGAATGTTCTTCACCTTCCACACTTTACCTATTTCCTCCGAGCTTCCGACTGCCAGCCAAAGGCCGCCGGGCATCATCAACGAACCTATCACGGCGTTCTTCTCGCCTTCCACGATAAACACACGAGTATCACGTCCGGCGTTGCGAAGCTGGTGCTGACCAAAGATGCACTTGGCAGATTTGATCTCCTTCTCTCCATCTTTCGCAGGTAGTTCACCCCTTGATTGCAGAGAAGAGAAAATCCAAAATGATTCTCCGACAACCCATGAAGACTTGTCGCGGTTTCCTGTTGGCTGGTACTTCATAACCTTGCCCTCCCGGACTATTCCCTTCTCATCAATCTGCCAGAAGATGACGGCTTTTGACTTTGTGCGCCCCAGATAGAAGGTGTCTATCGCTTGTTTCACTCTGTCGGCAGGGAACAGCCGTAGCAGATAGTCTGTAAACACGGTCATACCCTCTGTGGCCGTGGGAATGAGCGTCCGCTCAACATAACTTTTGTCGATGGGTATCACCGTTTGCTTCGGCTCTAGCATGTATCTTCGCTTGCCGTCCTTGCCGGGCGGCAGCTCCGACGGGTGGTCGGTGTAGTAAGTTCGGGGCTTGTAGTCGTAACCGCAATTGTAGTGGCGGTCGCACTTGCCAACCTGATCGTTGATCGCAAAAGAAAACATTGCTTTCATGGTGAATCTGCGTAAGAACACAGTTCCAGATTCAGACATGTTCGGTCGCTACTACCCAGAGGCCGAGAGTAAGGAAACGCTGTCAACCAAGGGCTTCGCCAAGCACGTCAGTGACCACGGCGGTACGCTGGTGAGCTACGAGCTGATGCAGATGGTTTTGGCTGGTATCGTGAAGTGCTTGAAAGAGTACATGTCACAGGGGCAGCCCGTCAAGCTCGATGGCCTTGGCACTTTTCGTCCGACAGTCACTTCTGTTACAGGTGGTGCTGCCT
>JAFSWU010000247.1 GCA_017444365.1 Prevotella sp. | reverse complement strand
GTGCCACGGCTTCGCCAACATCAGCCACGACACGCGGTTTGGTGAGACGGGCCTCTACCTGACCGTCTATGACAACCAGGAAAACGGTCGCAAACTGAACTTCCGCCTGTGGCAGTACAGCACCGGCCGTGAGATTGTGCTGACACCGAAGGATAGCATCCAGTTCACCAAGGATGCTATGCTGGGCACTGACACACCCGTGCGCTTCGACGGTGGCGATGCCTTCGTCCAGAACTTCAAGTTGCAGAAGGGCTGGAACTGGGTATCGTTCAACCTGAACAGCGACAATCTGAAAGACGTGAACAAGTTGCTGAGCAGCATGAAGTGGAGCGACGGCGACATCCTGACCGAGTTGAACAGCAACCTGACGATGACCTACGAGGCAGCACAGAAGCAGTGGGTAGCCTCGGGCAGCACCGACACCGTGAGCATCTCGCCGCAGCAGTCATATGCCATCAAGGTCAAGAAGGACTGCACCTTGCCGATTGGCGGCACCGTCATCAAGGATGAGGACGACCGCACCATCAACCTGAAGAAGGGCTGGAACGCCATTGGCTACACGCCGATGATTAGTCTGAGCGTGGAGACGGCTCTAAGCGACTACTACGACCAGGCCGAGCAGGGTGACGTGATCAAGAGTCACACCGAGTTTGCCTACTTCACCAAGTCGGGCAACACCGGACGCTGGCGCGGCTCGCTGCAGTACATGAAGCCCGGCGAAGGTTACATGATGCTGCGCAAGGGCGAAGGCGAACCCTCGTTCACCTATCCGTACTACGACATGAACAGCACCTTCCGTGAGAACTGGATGACCAGCGGGGCTCAAGGCTCAAGGGCCAAGGTTCAAAGTCGCAGCACGATGAGTGTCAGTGCTGTAGTCGAGGGCTTCGAAGTCGAAGACGGCGATGTGCTGATTGCTTACAGTAATGGCGAAGAATGCGGAAGCGTAATTGTCAATGGTCAATCGTCAATGGACAATGGTCAATCGTCCACGGTCAATTACCTGAGCATTGCTGGCGACACCAAGCAGGGTATTTGGTTCGCCATCGAGCGTGACGGCGAGATCGTTGCTTCTACGGGTGATATCATGACCTTCAAGGCGAATGCCGTCATCGGCAGCCCCGACGAGCCGACCGCCATCAGCTTCGTACGTACTGACGCTTCTCTCGAGAACGGCCAGTGGTACACCACCAGCGGTCTCAGGCTGCAGAAGAAGCCAGCCCAGAGGGGTGTGTATATCTTCAATGGCCATAAGGTCGTGGTAAAGTGACGTAATAACGATATAACGTAATAACGCAATAATCGGAAAATATGAAAGAGATAAAATTAATGTTCGTCCTGCTGGCAGGCCTCGTACTGGGGGCTTGCAGCAGCGACGACGGTGATAGCAAGAATGCTGCCTACACGGAGACCTCGCTCAGCGAGGCTCCCGTGTGGCAGATCGACTGGAGCAACAACCAGGAGCGTCCCAGCTGGACGGAGCCCAACAGCAGTCTCTATGCATACGAGACCAACATGAAGCTGAAGTTAGAGGAGGCGCTCATGCCCTTCGCCTCAGAGGATGACATGCTGGCGGTCTTCGTGAACAATGAGTTGCGAGGGCTGGCCAATGGTCCTGTCACCATCGTCGGAACTGGCAAGAAAGAAAATGGCAAGTTCATGTTCAAGGTCTTTGGCAACGAGACTGTCACAGAAACCGTGAACATCTCGCTGCAATACTACAGCTCCACGCTGAAGCAAATCTTCACGCTGACCGATGACATCACGTTAGACCCTGACTTGGAAATCGGCTTTGCGACGGAGTATATTCCTCCGTTCACCCTCGGCTCTGCCAAATATCCCGTGCAGAAGAAGGTGCTGCCAGAGGCTCTGCTGACCACGATTGGCATCACACCCGTAGCGGGTAATCTGGTAGGTGCCTTCGTGGGCGACGAGTGCCGTGGCACGATGTCGCTCTCCGAGTCCGGCAGCAAACAGCTGCTCATCTACGGCCGCAACGCAGGCGAGTCGGTGACGCTGAAGTACTACGATGCCGCAACCGGCAAGTTGTACACGATCCCCGATGCCGTGAGCATGTAGTCTTGAGCCATACGCTGATTTTTTGTACTTTTGTACCATTAACAAACATCATCACGAATGGCAGAACATAATGAGATAGGTAAATGGGGAGAAGAGATTGCTGCGGAGTATCTTCGGAAGAAAGGGTATGTCATCAAAGAACGTGATTGGCGATACAAACATCGTGACATCGACCTCATTGCTTTGACGGAGGACATGCGTACGCTGGTGTTTGTGGAAGTCAAGACCCGGAGCTCGCAGGAAGTGAGTTCGCCGGAGGATGCCATTACGCGCGACAAAATCAAAAGCATTGGCTATTCGGCCAATGCTTATGTAAAGATGAATCGTATCATGTCGGAGACACGCTTCGATATCATTACTGTTGTCGGGGCAAGAGAAGAGGGCGTTCCCGTTGTGGAACATTGGGAAGATGCCTTTGACCCAATGATGGCGTATTAAAGGGTATTACTCTTCATCGAACTCATCATCGAAGCCAAAGAGCGCAGGATCGACAAATGCGTCGAGTGCCCTGCGTTCTTTCTTTGTGGGGCGTCCGGTTCCCCGTGCTCGGTCAACGAACCCGCTGATTCGGCTCATCTCCAATAATTCATATTGTCTGGGGTCGGTGACGTTCTCGTAGATTTCCGGAATCAGTTTGGCACCCACGCGCTGTTCAATCGTTTTGAGCACCTTGAAGGAATAGGTGATGGGCGGCTTCTTGACATGCACCACTTCGCCTTCCTTGATTGGGCGCGATGGCTTCACATTGACACCTCCCATGGTGACACGTCCGTTCTTGCAGGCATCAGCAGCGATGGAGCGGGTCTTGAAGATGCGGGCTGCCCACAGCCATTTGTCTATGCGGGCCTCATTCATGGCGCGTACCTCCTCCCTTTCCCAGCTTGTTGAACTGGTTCATGGTGATGTCGATGCCTGCCAGCACAAAGCTCTTAATCATCTCTACGGCTGTGTCTATGGCTGGTTGCAGGATCTTCTGTTCTTCCTCGCTGTAGTGACCCAGTACCCAGTCTATTTGCATTCCCTTGGGAAAGTCGTTGCCGATTCCCATCCGGAGTCGGGCATAGTCCTGGCCGATGAGCTGCTGTATGTGTCCCAGTCCGTTGTGTCCTCCATTGGAACCGTTGGCTTTTAGACGGAATGCGCCTAAGGGCAATGCCACTTCATCGGAAATGACAAGCAACCGCTTCTGGTCAATGTTTTCTTTGTTCAGCCAGTAGCGCACGGCATTTCCGCTGAGGTTCATGTAGGTTGTGGGTTTGAGCAGAAAGACCTTCCGCCCCTTGATGGAGGTTTCTGCCACAAAGCCGTATCGCTTGTCGGAGAAAACAATATTGGACGCCTTTGCGAAAGCGTCCAATACCATGTATCCAGTGTTGTGGCGGGTATCGGCGTATTCGTCGCCGGGATTCCCTAATCCCACAATTAAATATTTGTCCATGTAAATTCGTTAATCGGTTTATGCCTCGGCAGCTGCAGCGGCAGCAGAACGAGAAGCACGTGTTGCCTTCACTGAGCATACAACAACCTCGGGAGATGTTGCAATCTGAAGACCTTCGAAGCTCAGCTCGCCAACCTTGATGCTCTTGCCGAGCTCCAGTGTCGTTACGTCGATATTCAGAATCTCAGGAATCTGCTTGTAAGGAGCGGTAACGTTGATCTTGCGGATTGAGAGGTTCAGCTTACCACCATTACGAACACCAACAGCCAGACCGTTAAGTTTCACGGGGATACCGATGGTGATGGGCTTGGTCTCATTCACCTCAAGGAAATCTACGTGCAGCAGAGCGTCGGTAACGGGGTGGAACTGTAGCTCCTTGATGATGGCTTTGTGCTCCTGGCCGTCGATGGTGAGGTTGAAGAGATAAATCTCGGGTGTGTAGATAGCCTTACGGAGATCTGTCATAGCGATGGTGAATGCGGCTGCAACGGGCTTGCCGTCAACAATCTTCTCGCCATAGAGGTTACAAGGAATAAGTCCTTCCTTACGAATCATTTTTGAAGCTTTCTTTCCAACGGTTTCACGCTTCTTACCGGTCAATGCAAATTCTTTCATAATAAATTTGTGTTACTCTAAATTAAGTTGTAAATCTCGTTTTGCTTAATTCGCCATCACACGATGTGCTCAAAAAAGCGGTGCAAAGGTATAAAAAAAAGACGAAAGCCAAAAGATAAATGCTGAAAAATTCCAAAAATAACATAGAAAAAGGTTTTCTTTCTTGTGTATTCTGTAGAAAAGCGTTATTTTTGCATTCGTATTTAAAGGTAAGAAACACATTTAACAATAGTCGAAGAAGCATGATTAATCGCGAACTCATAAGAATTAAGGTAGTCCAGTTAACCTACGCTTATTACCAAAACGGTAACAGAAACATTGACAATGCGGAGAAGGAATTACTGTTCAGTCTTTCCAAGGCATACGATTTGTATAACTATCTGCTTTGCCTGATTGTTTCTGTCTCCCGTGAAGAGCGACACAGAGTAGAAGTCCTCACTCAGCGGGCTGAGCGAGAAGGGAGAAAGGCTCCTTCAGGAAAGTTCGCAGATAACAAGTTCGCCCTGCAACTGGAAGAGAACAAGATGCTCAGTGACTTCACTCAGGGCCAAAAGCAAACGTGGGAAGACCATATGGAGTTTGTGCGCAAGATGTGTAATATGATTGAGGAATCCTCTGTGTACAAGGAGTATATGGCCAGCGATGATGACAGCTATGAGGCTGACCGCGAACTGTGGCGCAAGCTTTACAAGATGTTGATAGTAGAGAACGAAGACCTTGACACCTTGCTCGAAGAGAAAAGCCTCTATTGGAATGATGACAAGGAAATCGTCGATACTTTCGTGCTGAAGACCATCAAGCGCTTTGATCCGAAGAATGGCACCCATCAGGAGCTGTTGCCAGAGTATAAGGATGAGGAGGACAAGGAGTTTGCCCGCAAACTGTTCCGTGCCACGATTCTCAATGCGGATACCTATCAGCGTTATATGAGTGAGGCTTCGCGCAATTGGGATTTCAACCGTCTTGCCTATATGGATGTTGTGATTATGCAGATTGCCATAGCAGAGATGTTGACGTTCCCCAATATTCCAGTCAACGTGACCATTAACGAATACGTGGACTTGGCCAAGCTCTATAGCACATTCAAGAGTGGTGGCTACATCAATGGCATGCTCGACACCATCGCCCGTCATCTGATTAAAACGGGGAAGATGCTGAAGCCGATGGCAGCTCCGCAACGCCCGACAGAATAACTCATTCAAGAAGAAAAAAGAAGTTTATTTAAATACATTAATATAATTATGACAACAATGTTACTTGCAGCCCAAGCCGGACAGGGTGGTGGCTCCATGGGATTCCTGATCATGATGGTCGCCATATTTGTCATTATGTGGTTTTTCATGATTCGTCCCCAACAGAAGAGACAGAAAGAAATACGTAATTTCCAGAATGCGCTGAAAGAAGGCGACAAGATTGTAACGGGCGGTGGCGTACATGGTACGGTTCGCCGCGTTAATCTCGCAGAGAATATCGTAGAGGTGGAAATAGCCCGTGGTGTCGTGATCTCGGTCGATAAGAACTATGTGTTCGCCAATGCAGCAGCTTCTCAAACCCCAGGTCGCTAATGTTTGACTCTCAGCGTACATACGAAGCCATCAGGAGGTTCTTGCTCACAATCGTGAACAAGGACTTCCTGATTTTTTTGGCTTTCCTTGCGCTGAGTAGCATGTTTTGGGTTATTCTGACGCTGAACGAGACGTATGAGCGGGATATTGACGTACCCTTGCAAATGACAAATGTTCCGAAGAATGTCGTGCTCACCACGCCTTTGGATGATACGGTTCGTGTAACGATTAGCGACAAGGGCTACATGCTGTTGTCCTACATGTATGGCGACCTGATCCGCCCCGTGACCGTGAACTTCGCCAGCTATGCCAATAAGCAAAGTGGCAGGGGAGTGGTGCCCACAACCGATTTCTACAAACTTCTGTACACCCAGCTCTACAGCACTTCAAAGATTACATCGATGAAGCCGGAGCGCTTGGAGTTCTACTTCAACTATGGACAGTCGAAACGTGTGCCCGTGAAGTTGGCTGGCCGCGTAGATCCAGGCAAGAGCTTTTATCTCGCCCGTACGCAGTTCTGGCCCGACTCTGTGACCATCTATGCTGACAAGGATATGATTGACAGCATAGAGGCAGCTTATACCGAGGAACTGGAAATCGTGAACTTGCAGGATACCGTGATCCGTGATGTTTCCTTACAGAAGCTTCGCGCCGTGAAGACGGTTCCTGAAAAGGTGCGTATAGGACTCTACCCCGATGTGTTGATAGAAGAGTCGATGGAGGTGCCGATTGTGGCAGTCAACATGCCCGAAGGTCGCGTGCTGCGCACATTCCCGTCGCGCGTGAGGGTTCATTTCACTTGTGGCTCTCGTGTGTTCCGTCAGATTCGTCCCTCGCAGTTCCGTGTGGAGGTTGACTATAAGGATCTCGCTGCCAACCCGTCTGAGAAGTGTGAACTACGTCTTCGCACCTATCCCCACGCTGTGCTGAAAGCGTGGTTGGCACTCACACATGTAGATTATCTAATCGAACAGCAGTAATCCTCATGACCATCGCCATTACAGGAGGAATAGGAAGTGGCAAGTCGTTTGTGTGTAACAGCCTTGCTGAGCGTGGCATTCGCGTCTATGATTGCGATGCGGCAGCCAAGCGGCTTATGCGTACCTCCGTCAGGTTGCAGCAGGCACTCAGCCTTCTTGTGGGTGCTCAGCTCTATGTGGATGGTGCCCTGCAGAAGGCTGTGCTGGCACAGTTCCTGCTTTCTTCCGAGGAAAACAAGCAGGCAGTCAATGCCATTGTCCATCCTGTCGTAGCGGAAGATTTCCTTGCGTCGGGCTATGAGTGGTTCGAGAGTGCCATCCTCTTCGAGAGCCGTTTCCAACAGCGTGTCCATTGCGACTATGTCGTATGTGTCATTGCCCCTGAGGAGACGCGGGTACAACGCATCATGCAGCGCGACGGCATCAGCCGCGAAAAGGCGTTGGAATGGATTCGCCGCCAGATGCCACAGGAGGAAGTGGCCCGCCGCTCAGACTTCATTGTGGTGAACGACGGGCAGGCTGATGTGTCAGAACAATTAGATCGTATTTTTCAAATCATTAAAAATAAAGAAAAGAAATAATTATGGAAACAATTCTTTCAATTGCAGGCAAGCCCGGACTCTACCGTCTGGTAAGCCGTGGAAAAATGAACTTGATTGTAGAATCTCTCGATGAGGCCAAGAAGCGCATGCCGGCTTTCGCTACCGACCGTGTGACCAGTCTTGGCGACATAGCCATGTTTACTGACTCTGAGGACATCCCCTTGTGGAAGGTGCTCAAGAACCTCGGAGAGAAGGAAGGCTGCAAGGAGTGTACGCTCAACTACAAGAAGGCTTCAGGAAAGGAACTGCGTGAGTACTTTGCACAGGTGTTGCCTGAATACGACCGCGACCGTGTTCACGACAGTGACATCAAGAAACTCATTCAGTGGTATAACATCCTCATCAAGAACGGCATTGCCGACTTTGAGGCTGTGCTTGCTCCCACCGAGGGCGACAATGTTGACAACAGAGCTGAATAAACGCTCTCCGTATTGTACTGACGATGACCCAAACCTCTACATCCTCCCATCACCAAAGGGTGGTTATATCAACCCAGTTAGAGTCTGACCTTGCGGCCGTGCTCACAGAGAAGGCTCACGACCGCCTGTTCGTCCTGACTGACACGACGACGCGGGCCCTTTGCTGGCCCCTCGTCCGTGCGTTTGCATGTTTGCAAGAGGCGCAGCTGATCACCATTGAGCCAGGAGATGTGCATAAAGACCTCGACTCCATTGCCCATGTGTGGGAAGAGTTGCAGCGGGGCGGTTCCACCCGCCATTCGTGCATGATCAATCTCGGTGGCGGCATGGTGACCGACCTCGGCGGCTTTGCGGCTTCCACCTTCAAGCGTGGCATTGACTTTATCAACATTCCGACGACGCTGTTGGCGATGGTTGATGCCAGTGTGGGTGGGAAGACGGGCATCAACTTCGGGGGACTGAAGAACGAAATCGGTGCTTTCAACAATTCCCGTTGTGTCATTCTGAGCACGGTCTTTCTCCATACGCTCGACGCGGAGAACATCGCCTCGGGCTATGCCGAGATGCTCAAGCATGGGCTGATCAGCAATGACCGGATGTGGACAGAACTGGTTAACTTCGATTTGGCACGACCCGACCTTGCGCTGTTGCAGCGTATGGTTGCCGACTCCGTGGCAGTGAAGCAACGCATTGTTATAGAAGATCCGCTGGAGCATGGCATCCGGAAAGCATTGAACGTAGGGCATACCGTTGGACATGCCTTTGAATCGTATGCGATGAGAAAGGGATGCCCCGTCCTTCACGGCTACGCAGTGGCCTATGGAATGGTGTGCGAGCTCTACCTCAGTACGGTGAAGACGGGCTTCCCAGTAGAAAAGATGCGCCAGACCGTCAGGTTCATCCATGATAACTACGGTCGTTTCTCCTTTACCTGCAACGACTACCCCGCCTTGCTCGAACTGATGACTCACGACAAGAAGAACACGGCCGGCATCATCAACTTCACCTTGCTTGGTGACATAGGCGACATCCGCATCAACCAAACAGCCACGAAAGCTGAGATTGAGGAGGCTTTGGACTTCTATCGCGAGGGACTATGAAAAGTGTATAAAAAAATATTATTATGATCAACAATCCAAGACTAAGACATTGCGTGCTTGCCGGTATGATGGCACTTTCAAGCCTCACCGCCACTGCACAGCGTTGGAGCGGGAATCCCATTCTTCCAGGATTCCATGCCGACCCCGAAGTGATGTACTCTCACCTGACCAACCGCTACTACATCTACTCTACCACCGACGGTGTGCCAGGGTGGGGCGGAACCTACTACACGTGCTTCTCGTCAGCCGACCTTACCAACTGGCAGTACGAGGGACAGTGCCTGAATCTGCCGCGCGACACCCGCTGGGCCTTTGGCAACGCCTGGGCACCGGCTATCGAGGAAAAAATGATTGACGGGAAATACCGCTACTTCTTCTATTTCAGTGGCGACGACGGCCATGCCAAATCCATTGGCGTAGCCGTTTCCGATAACCCTACCGGCCCCTTCAAGGACCTCGGCCATCCTATCATCAATAAGCGTCCTGAGGGACAGAGCAACGGACAGCAGATTGACGTAGATGTCTTCACCGATCCCGATACAGGCAAGAGCTATCTCTATTGGGGCAATGGCTATATGGCTGGCGCAGAGCTGAATGATGACATGCTCAGCATCAAGGAGGAGACCGTTGTACGGATGACCCCGCGTGGCGGTTCGTTGCAGGACTATGCCTACCGTGAGGCTCCCTATGTCTTCAAGCGCAACGGGTTGTATTACTTCCTTTGGTCGGTAGATGACACGGGCTCTCCCAACTATCATGTGGCTTACGGCACTTCCACATCTCCGTTAGGCCCCATCACCGTTGCTGAACAGCCCATCGTGCTGATACAAGACGCAGAGCAGGAAATCTATGGTACGGCACACAACAGCGTGCTGCAGATACCCGGACGCGACGAGTGGTATATTGTCTATCACCGTATCAACAAGAACTTCATTGTCCGTGACAAGGGACCTGGCTTCCATCGCGAGACCTGCATAGACCGCATGGAGTTCAATGCCGATGGTACCATCCGTCCCGTCGTGCCTACGCATCGTGGTGTGAAAGCTCTGAAATAAGGGTTTTTACAAGCAATGGTCTTCGAATAGGCATTCTCCGAAGAATTGTGGCACATGGAAGTTGGGCTTGTCGGTCTTGATGGGCTGCCATGAAAGGAAGTGCGGACGCGACAGATGATCACCGCATTTGTAGAAGTTGCAGCGCGCGTGGATGCCGTCGAGACTGTTGATGTTGCTCTGGAAGAATACGGCTACGGGAACGAGTAGTGCCAGTTGCCAATGGAAGTCGCCCTCCTGCAAGAGGCGTTTCTCCCGTCCGAGCGAGCTCCATCTGTCAATGAGCTGAAGCATTTCCGGGGTCGCATGTTCCTTTGATTGCGGATTTTCCCGAAAACCCAGAAGAAGGGTCCCAGCACAATTACACTCTAAGTTGTAGTAGCTGGGACCTTCTTTTTGTTGAAAAAAGAATTCACAGCAGGAGTCCTCATACACATTGTCATTGTCTTGCTCGGCAATGGCACGAATACACGTTTCCTCGACCTTGTAGTGCAGCAGAATGTGCTGTCCCGTGTGTGCGATACGAAAGCAGACCGACGGCTGATAGGGGAAACTCTCAGCCCAGTTGTTTTCTGCGATGGAATTCCACTGGATTCCGTTTTGGTCGAGTAGGGAGGGAATATCCTGCGCACATGTTGGCAGGGTTCCAAGTTTGTTGATTCGTAGATGCTCCATGCTGTTCGATTCTCGTTATGCTAAATATAATTATCGGAGAAAAAGTACACTTCTTTTCCACTCATTTAACCACAAACTTGTTTCCATTGATCACATAGACACCTCTCGGGAGGGTTGACATATCAGTTACCGTTCCGACTTTTCGTCCCTGTAGGTCGAAGATGGCCTGCTGCTTGTCGGCGTGGTTGTTGCTTGCTCCCGTGGTGTAGCGGGTGTCCTCGATTGCGGTTAGGGTAGCGCACTTATAGAGTGTTACGGGCTCCTGTCCGCTGGTGTAACAGGCAAAGCGCGGACTGCTGTTGTTGTAACGCAGGTAGCGGTCGGAGTAGGTGTTGTTCAGAATGTCAACGGCCCCGTCGGTGATACTGATGGTCCACAGGGCACCTTCGTCCACCTCGTTCATGTGGTGGAGAGCATTGCCGCTGCTGGTGAGCCCGAGGTACACCTGGTCGGCCGTATCATAGAGCGTATAGGCATCTTCCGTTCCGCCCAGCAGGATGTTGTGCGGTTTTCCGGCCTCATTCACCTTCGTGGTGATTTGTGTTCCCAGGATGCTCACGTCTTCACCCGCCATGGCCTTGTTGCTGTTGCTGAGGAAACCGGCAAGTGCCTGAGGTCCTTTCTTGGTGTTTTCGCAGACGATGAGGAATGAGCCGCCGATGAAGAGGTCTTCCTGTGCCATCACCTTATTATATATATAGGTGTCTGTCGGGTCTATCTCAGGATCGGGATCCGGATCAGGTGTTGGGTCTGGGTCAGGATCGGGGGTCGGGTCTGGATCGGGTATCGGTGTGACACCTGAGTTGTAGTTGTCGTAGCAGAAGAGCGAGTCGGTCTTGGCTCCCCACACATAGGCTTCCAGTCCGGGGTAGTCCACAAAGGGGTTGCGGTTGCCCTGCACCTCCTGCACGGCATTGTTGCGGGCGTTCTCAACAGAGTCCACAGGGTCTTGTGCCGACCATCTGAGCATCATGTTGAGGGTCCAGCTCACCAGACCTGGATACTTGCTATTGGCGAAGACATTGCCCCAGCTCGTGCAGCGGTCCTCGTAGCAGGTGACCATGTAGAAGTAGATGCGTGCGATGTCGCCCTTGATCTCGTCATTCGGCTCAAACACCGTGCCGGAGTAACCGCTTGTGGTGCATGGGCCGAGCTTGCTATAGCCATTGTTCGACTGATAGGTGGGATTGGATACCTCGCCGAAGGGGTCGTTGCCGCGGCGGTTGTTCACATAGCCGTCGGTGGGAATTACGTGTACCACGTCGGACTTCATGGGTGAGGCTTCGTTGAACCAGCTCTGCGGCACTGAATGCTCCTTGTTATAGCTGTCTCCCTCTTTCTTGTAGCTGCCGGTGTCGATGCCGTGGCGATAGTTCGTAGTATTCGAGTACCAGTCGCGCACGTAGCCGTCGGGTCGTGTGTCGGTTTTCTTGTATGCTTCAATCAGTCCCTTATAGCTCGTCACGTTGGGCGACTTGATGATGCTCCAAAGTGCGGTTTTCAGTTCCTGTCCTTTCTTTCCGTTGGCCGCTTTGTAGTAAGTTCCTGTCTTGTTGGGTCCTTGTGCCAACATTGTCAGTGGCATGATTATCATCGATAACGCCAGACAGAAGAATGTCTTTCTCATTTGCAGATTTTGGTTTATTAGTAAAAGGTTTTCAACTCTTTTTTGTTGGTTAGTCAATCTCCTCGTCAGCTTCGTAGCCTCCCATTTCGCGGATGGCGTTCTTCAGCATGGTGTATTGCTGATAGAGGTTGTTCACGGCTTCCTCACCTTGGGTGAAGTCGTGCATGGGGCTCTTCAGGTAGAAGCTCAGGAATCGCTGTATGCCATAGCGTCCGGCACGGTCGGCGAGGTCGCTGAGCAGAGCCAGGTCGAGCAACAGGGGAGCCGCCAAGATGGAGTCGCGGCATAGGAAGTTGATTTTGATCTGCATGGGATAGCCCATCCATCCGAAGATGTCGATGTTGTCCCATCCCTCCTTGTTGTCGTTGCGTGGGGGATAGTACTCGATGCGCACTTTGTGGTGGTAGCCGGTGTAGAGGTCAGGCTGCACGTCGGCTTTCAGAATGGTCTCCAGCGTAGAGAGCTTCGACACCTCCTTGGTACGGAAATTGTCAGGGTCGTCGAGCACCAGTCCGTCTCGGTTGCCCAGGATGTTGGTCGAGAACCAACCGTTCAGTCCGAGACAGCGGGTGCCGATGATGGGCGCGAAGCCGCTCTTCACCAGCGTCTGTCCCGTCTTGAAGTCCTTGCCGGCGATGGGCATGCGGGTCTTCTCGGCCAGTTGCCACATGGCGGGAATATCGACAGTCGTGTTGGGAGCACCCATGATGAAGGGAGCCCCTTCTGTCAGCGCAGCATAGGCGTAGCACATCGAGGGAGCCACATGTTCGCGGTCGTCGTCTTTCATCGCCTGTTCCAGTGAGGCAAGCGTGCCATGCACTTTCTCGTTATAGGGAACGTAAATCTCCGTCGAGGCTGCCCAGAGCACCACGATGCGGGCGCAATGCTTCTCTTCCTTGAACCGGCGGATGTCCTCGCGCAGCGCCTCTACCATCTCCCAGCGGCTGAGTCCCGTCTTCACGTTCTCGCCGTCCAGTCGCTTCACATAGTTCTTGTCGAAAGCAGCTTTCATGGGCACAATCAGCTCCAGTTCCTCGCGCACGGGGTTGATGTCCTTCTCTTTCAGCACCTCGGCATACATGGCCGCCTGATAAGCATTCTGCGGATAGACGTCCCACGTTCCGAAGACGATGTCATCGAGCTTGGTCAGGGGAACGATTTCGGAATAGGGCAGATATTTCTTTTCAGCTCCGAGTCCCACGCGAATCTTGTCATATTGTGTCATGGCTCCCACGGGCTTTGCCAACCCCTTGCGAGCCATCAGTACGCCTGTCATGAACGTGGTGGCTACGGCTCCGCAGCCTACAACCAGAATGCCCAATTTGCCTTCGGCAGGCAGCACCTTTGTTTGTTTTTCGCTTGTATGATTCATTTGTTTTTAAAAGGTTTTATTCTTTTTCGGTCCAAAGTTAGTAAATAATGCTGAAGTGGCAAAAAGAATTTTGGAATTTCTGAAATAACACAGGAAAAGAGGGAGAGTTAGTAATCTTGGGATGCTAACTCTCTCTCAGGAAAATTTTATGTATCAGTCTGGCTATCCCCAGAGGGAAGAACCAGAGTAGGGCGGGATGTCACCCTACCAGTTCGGGAGGCAATGTGGGCATGGCACCATTCTGGGTGCAGACGAAGGCTGACACCTGGACGGCAGTGCGATGAGCCTCGGCAACAGTTTTGCCGTTGAGGATAGAGCCCACGAAAGAACCTGTGAAGGAGTCGCCAGCCCCAACGGTATCAGCAACCTCCACCTTCAAAGTCTCCTGGTAAGTCATGGCACCCGGCGTAAACACGTAGGAGCCGTTGGTGCCGCAGGTGAGTACCAGCATGTCGAGATTGTACTTGCCCAAGATAAGCCAGCACTTGTTTTCGATGTCGAGTCCAGGATAGCCAAACATGCGGCCTATCAGAACCAGTTCCTCATCGTTGATTTTCAGGATGTTGCAACGTTGCAGCGACTCCCGTATCACTTCCTGGGTATAGAACTGCTGCCGCAGGTTGATATCGAAAATCTTCAAGCAATCGGCAGGTGTGGCATCCAGAAACTTGTGAATGGTTTCACGGCTGACTACATTTCGCTGTGCCAGAGAGCCAAAGCAAACGGCGCGACAGTTGCGGGCTATCTGATGGATGTCCTCGTCGAAAGGAATGTTGTCCCAAGCCACGTTCTCCTTGATGTCGTATGTCGGGATTCCCTGCTCATCAAGTTGTACCTGTACGGTGCCCGTAGGATAGGGCACACGTGGCAGCAAGTCATTCAATCCATGCTCCTTCAGGGCCTCGATGGTCTCGTCGGCCAGTTTGTCCTCGCCCAAAGCACTGATGGCGATGGTGTTGTCCGTACCCAGAAACTGACCTGCATGATAGGCGAAATTGGCAGGGGCTCCGCCCAGTTTCTTGCCTTCGGGGAGTACATCCCACAGGACTTCGCCGAGTCCTACTACATAACGCTTGTTCATAATTTTATGCGGTTTTTAGTTGTTTGATATACGTGAATAGGTAGATGACACCGACTGCCATCACCAGTACAGCTCCTGCCTGTCCCATGGCATCGCTCATGAAACCCATGAGCAGTGGGAAGATCGTTCCGCCGAAGAGTCCCATAATCATCAGTCCGCTGACCTCGTTCTGTTTATCAGGCATCGACTCAAGGGCGGTGGCGAAACACATGGAAAAGACGTTGGAGTTGCCATAGCCTACAAGGGCGATGGCGGTGTAGAGCATCAACTGCTCGGTGCCGAAGAACATACCACACATCGACAGGGCCATCATCACCACGGAGATGATGAAGAACGTGCGCATCTTCAGTATGCGGAGGAAGAACGAGCCTGTCAGACAGCCGATGGTACGGAAGATGAAGTAGAGAGAGGTGGCGAAGGCAGCCTCATTGAGTGTCATGCCGAGCCGCTCCATCAGTATCTTCGGAGCCGTTGTGTTCGTACCCACGTCGATACCCACATGGCACATGATGCCAAAGAACGACAGTAGCACGATGGGTGTTCCCAGTAGTTTGAAGCAATCAACAAAGGAGGATGCCTTTCCTTCCATCTTTGGCTCGTCTATAGGTGTGATAAAGAGCAGGATGGTAGATAGAATGCCTACCACGAAGAAGATGGCAAAGAGTACGCGCCAGTCGTAGCCGAACTCAGGAATGACCTGCGTAGCACCCCACATGGCCAGATAAGGAGCCGAGAACGAGGCGATGGCCTTCACAAACTGTCCGAAAGTGAGCGTAGAGGCCAGATTGCCGCCCCCCATCACCGTCGATACCAGCGGGTTCAGCGATGTTTGCATCAAGGCGTTGCCTATGCCTAAGAGCGAGAATGCCATGAGCATGATGGTGAAGGTCTCACCGAACAATGGTAGCAGCAGCGACACGACAGTCACTACCAGTGAGAGCAACACAGTCTTCTTGCGGCCAATCTTGTTCATCAGGATGCCCGTTGGAACGCTGAAGATCAAGAACCAAAAGAACACCAGCGAGGGGAATACGTTGGCCACGGAGTCTGTGAGACCCAAGTCGGCCTTCACATAGTTGGAGGCGATGCCCACCAAGTCCACGAAGCCCATGCAAAAGAAGCAGAGCATCACGGGGATGAGATAGATAGATTTGTTTCGCATTGTTTATTTTTCGTTATTTCGTTATTTCATAAATGGTTGCTTTTCCACCTTTCACTTTTAGGATTGAGTAGGGGTCCGAGGGGAACACCGGGTTCGTCATTGCCATCTTGCCCTCTGCATCGAAAGCCTCAATGCTACAACGATCAACAAAGATACGCAATTGCTTGATTTGTCCATAGGTGGGGGCCGTTGTCTCGCATGGGAAAGCCTCACTGAAACTCACATCACCGCTCTTCGTGCGATCCATAGAGAATGCCTGTTTCGCTGCGTCATAACGCATCAGGACCTCTTCGCCCTTTGTGTTCGACAGGATGATCTCAGCCTGATTCTTGACATCAACCACAATCTCGCAAGCCTCCGTCGGTTCCTTCACCTTTCCGCCACGTATGGCCAGCATTTCCTTCGACGGCACCACGCTCAAGTAGGTCTCCTCACCAAACTGGAAGAGCCCAAGGTCGCGGGGAACATAATTGGCCGAGCGGAACTGCTTCGTGGGAACCTGATTGGCATACTGCCAGTTCGACATCCAAGCCAATACCACGCGACGGTTGTCAGGAGCGTTGTAGAATGACACTGTGGCATAGTGGTCTTTGCCATAATCCATCCACTTGGTTACCTTTGGCATCGACTCGCAGGTGAATTTCTTTCCGTCGAACTGTCCGATGAAGTATTGCGTAGCACTTCCACCAAAGGGGCCGCCAGGATTGATATTGCAAATGAGGACCCACTTGCCGTCAATTTTAAATAGGTCTGGACACTCCCACACACCACTATGATTGCCATACTCCTTGCCGAAAGACGATTCGTAAGTCCACTCCTTCAAATCCTTCGAGGAGTAGATGCGCATCTCCTGTCCAGCTGCCAGAATGAGGTTCCACACCTTGGCTTCCTCGTTCCAGAACACGTTAGGGTCGCGGAAGTCGGGAACGTCATTTGTTGTCAGCACAGGATTGCCGCTGTACTTTTCAAATGTCCGTCCGCCATCCTTCGAGACTGCCATCGACTGCGTCTGATGATGACCAGCTGAGGTATAGAAGGCAACGACATCATTCCCGTTCGTCACGCACGACCCACTGAAGATACTGCCCAACCAGTCCATTTCAAGGGCCAGCGGCTGAGCCTCCCAGTGAATCAAGTCCTTAGACGTGCTGTGCCCCCACGTCATGTTCTCCCATTGTGATCCGTAAGGGTTGTATTGAAAATACAGATGCCACACGCCGTCCTTATAAAACATACCATTCGGGTCATTCATCCATCCATACAGTGGTGTGTGATGATACACTGGACGGAAATGCTCGCGGTTTGTTGTGTCAAACGTGTCGCTGTACTTCATCTCCTTCCAGCACACGAACTCACCAACGGCACCCTTTTGGCGGCGGTCACCATGAAATTCGATATCCATCAGGCAGGCCCCCTTGAGTTCGTATGGAACATAATAATCCACGCGGTCAATGGCCAACTTCACATTCAATCGTTGAACCATATTATTATGGTTGTCCAATACTGCGATAGCAGCGATGTCCTCCGATTCCTGTACTGGTAGCAGCAAATAGCGTGAGGCTTGCTCCATCTTTAGCATGGCGTGCTTGTCGCCCAGCACGATGGGTTTCACCTGTGCCAAAGCCACTCCAGTCAGCATCACAGCCATCAGGGTCAATAAACAAGATTTCTTCATTTCGTTTACGTTATTAGTTTGATTGATAATTCGTTTGCAAATATACACTATTTCCTATGCTTATCCTATAAATAATGATACAAACACTAACAAAAAACGTTCATTGCACGAAAAATATTAGAAATGAACGATGTTTTTTAGCGAAATATCTTGGCGTCTCAAAACAATCCGCCCAAGACCATCGCGGCCTTGAGCGGATAAACCAGAAAGCAATCTTTTACTTTGTCAGTAAATAACAACTAAACCTTGAATATAAAAAATAATGACTAACATCATGTTTTTCACTTGAGAATCTTTTTGCCATTGACGATATACAGTCCATTGGCGGTCTTTGAAACCTTACATCCCCGCAGGTCGTAGATATTGTTTTCTGTTTTTTGTTTGAGAAGCGTAGCTTCGCTGATGCCCGTGTTTTCTTTCTTAACGAGTACGATAGCGGTGAAGTTGAATGGCTCGCCGTCTTCCTTGTTGCACTGCACCATGAGCCTGTTTACATCAGCCAATTTTGCAGCCATATCGATGTCCTCAATATTGAGCTCTGCATATTCGTTGGTCATGTTCATTGAGCTCTGGTCGCCCAGTTTACCATCGTCGCCCCATTGGGTGAGCACATTGATCACGTAGTTGGTGCGGTTGGCCTCTGAATAGAAGCGGATAGCTTTGTAGTCGCTCCAGTTGATACCGTCGAACATTGTCTTTGCCACCTCTAAGGTGCTCCATGAGTCCATCCAGAAATAGCCAGTCCAAACGGTGTTGTCGTCAACATTATCCTTGCCGTCGCCATACCATGCCTTGTTAGCCGTAAAACCTGTGCCACAGATTTCCAGTCCTGATTCCTTCAGACGTGCCAGCATGCCTTTGGTGATGAACACCTCCATCGCACTCTGGTCGGCATAGAGGTGGTGCTCGTAGCGTGTACCAGGTAGCATGCCTCCGTTGCTGTGAAGTTCAATAACCTCTCCTGTTGCGTTAGTGAATTCGATGACTATTTTCTGGCCTACCTGTGCATCTGCAAACTTAGCAGCTTCTATATTCAGTGTGTTGTCCCAGCTCACGGCATGTGAACCTTCCCACAGATCGGTGGCTAAAGCAATCGTAGTGGTTGCCATCAGGCAAAGGAGAAAAAAAACTTTCTTCATCATGTTGTTGTTTAAAGGGTTAGACACTTGAAATTTTCTGAGTGCAAAATTACAGCAAACGAACCCCCTATATAATAAGATATGTTACATAGGATAAAAAAAATCGTTCAATGTAACATTATTCTGCTACATTGAACGATTAT
>JAFSWU010000246.1 GCA_017444365.1 Prevotella sp. | reverse complement strand
GAGTGCATAGTCTTCTCCGTAGCTGGTATTGGGAAATCCGATGTGGCGCAGGATAGGGGTGAAGAATGCGCGGGGCGCCCCCAGTCCGTTGATGCGCAGGGCGTTGTTCGGTCCGTTGGTGTCGGTCCATTCACGATGGTCGATGATTCCGGGAGGCAGTGTGTTCAAGTCGAAGTCACACATGCGATATGCCCCGATAATCATGGCAGCCTTTTGTCGGCGGAAGGCATCGACGATGCGCTGCAGGGTCTGCGGCGAGGAGTAGAGGTCGTCGCTGTCGAGCTGTACGGCGAAGCGTCCGCAGCGGTCATCATCGATGGCCACGTTCCAGCAGCCTCCGATGCCAAGATCGGTGCGCTCGGGCTCAATGACGATTAATTGGTCGTTATCGATTCCTTGCAGGATTTCCCCTGTATTGTCGGTAGAGTGGTTGTTCACCACGATGACATTGAACGGGAAACAGGTCTTCTGGCTCAGGGCCGAGTTGACAGCGTCGGCAATGGTCTTCTCCCGATTGAAGACGGGGATGATGACCGAGGCTTCCACGGCAAATTCCTGTTCCATGAAGTCAGGCTCTTTGTAGGCGGTCGTATCCACCAAAGCCCCCGTCACATCAAGGTAGTGGGTGCAGACACGCTCCATTTCCACCTGTACGTCGCGGTTGCGTGGGTTGACATAGTCAAACTGCTTCTCACCGCTCTTGCGTGTGTCGAGCTCGATGGCGGTGTAGAGTGGCTCGTTGATATGGAAGAGGGTTCCCTTGCGACTCAGATAGAGGCGCAGGTCATAAAGCCCACCATACTTCAGCGTGGCAATGGGGAATCCCTGCTGGGCCTCTCGCCTGCGCTTCGCCCACTCATGTAGCACGCTGGTACGGATGAGTAGCAGCTGACCGAAGTCAAAGTCGTCGCGCACGGCTCCTTCCTGATAGTCGATGACGGGGTGCCCGAAGGAGTCGCTATACACCATCAACGCCTGGCTGTCCTCCGCAATGCGCACGAAACGCTCCAGGGCATGGGCACCAAGGCTGAAAGGTGTTGCCTTCAGACTGAGCAAGGTGTAGGGCGCCCGAGCCTTTGCATCGATGTCGAGTATGGTCTTCGTCGATGTTAGCGAATCTGTCGGAATGACAGAATAGCAGGTGGAAGAGGGTGTGTCCTCCGCCATCAACAGATGGATATTTCTAATTGTTTTCTCCCTGCAAAGTGTCTCTAACATGGTCTCCATGCTCTGCAGATCGTCGCACGGAAGAAAGCAGTCAATGATTCCTCTCATAATGTTCTTCGTGTTAAATGCAATATCGTCTGTGTAATAAAAAGACATGCAAAAGTACAAAAAATGCTGAGAAAGCGGCAGAAATGTGGAATATTATTTTACAACGGTAGCGCGCAATATGCGGATGTCGTGAACGGGACGGTCGTAATCGTCGGTTTCAGCGCGTTGAATGTTTTTTACCACATCCATACCTTCCACAACCTCGCCAAACACCGTATATTGCGTGTCGAGATGGGGTGTGCCGCCTTTGCTGCGGTAGCAGGTGCGGATCTCGTCGGTCATGCTCATCAGTCCGTGTGTCTGCTCCTGTGTGCGGGCGTTCCACTTGTCAAGGTCGAGTGAGCTGAACGTCTTTCCATAGACAATGTAGAACTGGCTTGACGATGAGGCATGGGTGGGATTCACCTCGTCGCTCTCGCGGGCAGCCGCTAATGCGCCCCGTTTGTGATAGTAGCGGGGATAGACAATCTCTGCCGGGATGGTATAGTCGGGCGAATGGGCACCGACATAGTCGCCAGGCTGGGCATGGCGCGTGGTGGAGTCGCCAGTCTGAATCATGAAGTCACGAATGACGCGGTGCCAGATGATGCCGTCGTAGAACCCTTCGCCCACAAGTCGGAGGAAGTTGTCACGATGGCGGGGTGTCTCGTTATAGAGAACGACACGGATGTTTCCTTCGGAGGTCTCAATGAGTACCTCGTGACGCAACGTGTCGTTCTGCGCATGGGCACAGAACGACACAATCGTAGCAAGAATCGTTGTGATGAACAGTTTCTTCATTGTCGAATACATTTTAAGGGCGTAGCCCTGCACTCCTCAATAGGCTTCTCCGTTGGCAATCTCTTCCTTGTCGATGGGCTTGCTGTCGATGGCGCGCCATGCATAGAAAATGTATGCCAGCACGAAGGGGATGAGCAAGCTCACATAGGCCATCGTGCGTAGGGTGAACTCGCTGGAGCAGGAGTTCTGAATGCTGAGTGAGCTCTGCAGATCCTCGTTGGAGGGGTAGTAGCATGTGTTGTTCCAACCTGCGAAGAGCAGCAGGACCAGCACGACAAGCACCACGCCGATGCCTGCGGGCCAGATGCCACGGTGGAAGTCGGGCTTGGTCACGGTGCGCCAGATGGCGAAAAGCAGTAACACCACGCCAACGAGCATGATGAGCGTCAGGTACCACATGTCAATGGCATTGCTCAGATACTTGCCCGAGACAATGGCGGCAACACCAGACTCGGGATGATAGGCATAGCCGTAGCCGAAGAGAGTGTGGCCAAGGAAAAGGAGGAACAAGACGAGGAAGGAGACGGACGTGCCGGTCAGATAGCCACGGGCACGCTCACGGATGGGCTGGTCGTTCACATTATTAATAATATAGAACAGGCCGAGCACGCGGGCAAGGAAGAACACCGCCAAACCGAAGATCAGGTTCCAGGGGTCGAGCAGTGCGTCGAGACCGTTGCTCGCATTGG
>JAFSWU010000245.1 GCA_017444365.1 Prevotella sp. | reverse complement strand
CAATTCTCGCGAGAATTGGGGATTTCTCTGTTTCTATGATTTTCATACTTGGGAATACTAGAATGAACAGAAGAAGGGTTCATGAGTTGTTTTTTGCCAAATATGCTTTGGCAGTGCCGAATTTGAGGTAGAAATCAATGCGGACGGGCATGTGGCGTGCGTCGTCGGTGACGTAGAATCGGAGGAGTTCCTTTTCTTTGTTTTTCTCTTCGTAGTCGAGCAGGGAGAAAACAAGGCAGGAGTACTTCTTGTCATCGTTGGCTTTCCATTCTTTCTTGCCGCGATAAACGAGGGTCTGTTCCTCCACCTTCTTGCCTGTTGCCATCGGGAAATGGATGCGTTGTCCTATCTTTTAGCGGGTGGGGTTGAACGAACGTGCGAGGGAGAGGATGGAGAGCATGTCGTAGTTGCAGTCGTCGCTCTCGTGGTGATGCTCCGACCACTCTCCGTGCCGATTGAGGAAGTGCTGCTTCACGTGGCTCTTGCCGTTGGGGTAGGTGTACCACACCTCATCGACGGTGTAGTGCTTGCCCTCAAGGGATCCTTTGCGAAAGTAGAGGGGCACGAGTTTCGGAGTGATGTAGGAGATGAGGGTGTCACGCATCGTGAAGACGGCATCGCACCGCTTATTGCTGGTGAAGAGCAGGTCGTTGCGCAGGATGGACTTCCCCTGATAGGTGGATGCTTTCATCGTGTAGTGGGCGGCACCGCACTTCACCCAGATGAACTTCCAGTGGAAATAGAGGTCGTAGGTGAGGCGTTCACCTGCACGGAAGGCGGTGTTCTCGGTGGGGCACTGGGCGTGGAGAGTTGACAACGGACAACAGACAACAGAAGCCAAAAGTGAATCACTTTCATATTTACTCCAGCAGAGTTGAGTCATTGACGATGAACACGATGCTGTCGGTGGTGACATCGTCTTTGGGTGTCTGCACGAATGGGTTGCTCTCCTTGCTGTAGGCAAGGTAGAGGAAGGCGAAGACGCTTCCCAGCACGATGATACCGAGGAAGAACATGCCAAACATCATGTATCGGTTCAGTTTAGTGGCTTTGTTGGTACGGAGACTCATATCACGTGGTTTTTACTTTCCAAGTATTTTCTTATATTCACTTTCGTTGTACAACACACCAAGGGTGGCTTTGATGTCCTCGTCTTCCTTGATGGCATCTTCTACCTTGCCAGCCTGATAGTAGTAACGTTTGAGGATTTCCTGTGCCATGAGTTTACAAATGTCGCTTTGGTGGCGGTCCATCTCGCGGTCGAGGTTGTGTGCCAGTTTCTTTTCCAAGGCATCAAATTCCTCCTTGGCATCGTCGTAGTAGCCTTCGAAGATAGCTGTCTTCTTCAGGTCTGCCAAACGTTTCTCGCTGGCACGGTCGTACTTGAAGTCGCTGTCTTTCAGCATCTGCTTGAACTCGGCATAGTCAGCATCGGTAATAGTGAAGTCTTTTACGGCAGGAATGGTGGAGTGGTGCTGGAAATACTTGGTGCCCCAGTCAATCAGTGCATCGTCGTTGTAGAGGTAAACCAGGAGGTTGGAATGGGTCATAAGGGAACGAAGATACTCGGAGCCTGTGGAGATGGCAATAGGGTAGTAAACAACGGGCGAAAGGCTGTCGTGCTTCACCTCCACATCTGGTTTGATTCCATTGCCCTCAGTCACTTCGCGTCCGTCTGCCGTATGGAAGATGGTCTTCACGCTGTCTTTCTTCTCGGGGCGCTTACCCGTGTTGCGGTATATTTCAGCTTCCTTGCGCAGTTGCTTGTAGTCAATCTTCTGGATGCATCGTCCCGAAGGAATATAGTATTTGGCAGTGGTCATCTTCAGACTGCCGTTGTAGGGCAGTTCGCGCGAACTCTGCACGAGTCCCTTGCCGAACGTTCCGGTGCCCACCACAATGGCGCGGTCAAGGTCTTGCAGGGAACCTGCCACAATCTCGGAGGCACTGGCGGTGTTGGCATCCACCAGGATGGCTAACGGGATGTCGAGGTCGAGCGGTTCGTTGTTGGTTGTATAGGCATATTTCGCGGCAATATGCTTCCCACGTGTCTCGACAATGGTCTGGTTTTTAGGCACGAATAGGTTGACTATATCTACGGCTTCGTTTAGCAGACCGCCGCCGTTGCTGCGCAGGTCGAGAATGAGGCATTTGGCTCCTTTCTCCTTCAGATTGATAACAGCCTTGCGCACTTCCTTGGCGCATCCTTCGGTGAACTCGGTGAGGCTGATGTAGCCTGCATCACCGATGAATCCAGTATAAGGGATGGCTGACTTCTTGATGTTGCGGCGTGTGATTTTGAATTCTCTTGTTTTCTTCTCGTTGGGACGCTGTACTTGGAGCACGAACGTTGTGCCAGGTTCCCCGCGCAGACGTTCACTCACTTCTGATGTGCTCATGCCCTTGAGGCTCTTCCCGTCAATCTTTAGCAAGACGTCGCCCACTTGCAAACCTACTTCTGCTGCTGGCATGTCTGGATAAGGCTCGTGGACGATGATGGTAGAGTCTTTCCGCATACGGATGATAGAACCGATACCACCGTACTTGCCTGTAGTCATCATCTTCAATTCACCCATGTCCTCCTCGGGATAATAGACGGTGTAGGGATCCAATTCCTCCGTCATGGCGTCGATGCCCGCCCGGATGATTTTGTCTGCCTCCAACGAATCCACATAGAACATGTCCAACTGGCGGAAGATGGTGTTGAAGATATCGAGGTTCTTCGCCACTGTAAAATTATGTTCGGTCTGTGCCCATACTGCAGGCATAAAAGTCAATGCAGCAAAGACTATCAAGAGTTTCTTTTTCATCATGTCGGGTTTGATTTGTGTACAAAGGTAAGAATAAAAAATTGAAGAATTGAAGAATCGAAAGATTGAAGTACTTTAATAGATTCATTTTTTTGATTTTTTTAATGATACATCCCTTTCCCTTTTCAAAAACTACATTTTTTCAATTCTTCAATTCTTCAATTCTTTAGATTTCCCTATCTTTGCAACCATGGATTCCAAGGAAGAACAAAGATTGGTGAGGAGATATTATCAATATCTGAAACTGGAAAAGGGGTGCTCACCTCACACCATTGATGCTTATATGCGTGACCTTGATAAGTTTCTCCGTTTTGCCAAGGATGAGGGAAAGGATATCATGCAGATTCAATTGGAGGATCTGCATGGTTTCTCTGCTTTGATGGTGGATGTGGGTATCTCGCCTGTTTCCCTGTCACGCATCCTGTCGGGTGTGCGCAGCTTCTATCATTTTCTGGTGCTTAGCGATGTGCTGGAGGTCAATCCGACGGAGTTG
>JAFSWU010000244.1 GCA_017444365.1 Prevotella sp. | reverse complement strand
CCACATGCAGGTTCCAGGAAACGCGAGTCAATGCGCTCCGTCTCCTCCTTCACCAAATCGAGCATCGCGTTGACCTCCCGCTTGGCAGTATATACCTCGCCGTGGTCAGCCACTCGCTGGCGTGACTTGATTTGTTGTTCGTTGTTGTCGGGTATCATGTTGGTCGGACATTTAACACCAAAAGAAAAAGCGCACCCCATCCGTTGTACCTAAGAACTCGGGTGTCCGACCAAAGATGCCCGTTACAAAGAGATACATGGAAAAGGGCACGCCCATAACAGGCGTGCATCCCTTTCTCGTTGACTCTTTGTTTTGAAATGTTGGTCGGACAATTCAGTTCTTAGTCATCGAAAAAAGTATGCGACGTTGTTTCTCGTCTTGTTGTCCTGCAGCCCATGTTTTCTCCGCTGAGAGAGGCTATTTTGCAGTAAACTTGGTGCAAAGATAGTCATTCTTGAGATAAGATGGAAAAATTTGGCAGAAAAGTTTCGCGTTACGATAATTTTTCTGTATTTTTGCGGTCAAAATATTTAATATTATGCCATACGACAAGCACATAGATCAAACAGAAGAAGCACTCCAAGACCTGAGGGCTGTTTACAAGAAGAACGACATAGACCGTTTCCTTGACGGGCTGGAATCTGGCAGGACCAGACGTGAAGAGGATGTCATAGAATTCACAAACTTTATACGAACGAGCGATGGACTCACACAATTGGAGTATGTCCGTTTGAAGAGGCTCGTTGAAGAAGGGTTCATAGAGAAGTTTGCCACTAACTGCAATAAGCGGTTCAGCACCTGCAACATGCTCATGAACAAGATGCGCAGCACCATAAGTAGGGGAGTAGAAATGCTTGAGCGTTTCTGTGAGAAGAAACGTTCGCGCGGGCATTCGAAGTCTAATTATAAAGTTATAGACAGTTCCAAGATGGGAAGAGGTCCATACATGAATTCGCTGTGTGGTCTGGAATTTTGCATTGATTCTGTTAGAGTCTTGTATAATGAAGTCGAAGCCTATAAGGTACACTTAACTGAATGCATAGATTTGACCCTGAACATCTGTAAGCAAGTAGCTTACATAAGAAATCATCCAAAAGAAGCCCATGAAAAGCATCTGAAGAATCGCTTGAATGTATTGCAGAACAGCCGCTCGGTCATCAGACGTTTCATCGACATGAACGCAGATATGGAGAACGATCTTATGAAGAGGGTTGAAGTATGGCAAAAAGAACAGAAGAGTTTAGAAGAAATCAGCGCCATGCTATATCACACGTTAGATGAAAATGAATACAATGACTGGATTATCAGCGAAGAGGTGATGGCAGCTCGCAGAGAAGGAATCACCAATCAGGAACGGGCACTTTGGGGCGACAACAAGCAGCAGGTGTTGCAATGCAGGGTAGCTTATTCACATATCGACGAGCTGAACCCGAAAGGGCAAGAGGGGCACATAGGGGGCAAATTCATTGCCCTACTGTATAAATGGTCCAGTGTGTCCTCTTCTCGAGGATTGGATTACTGGCTTACCTATTTCATCGACTTCTACCAAACAAGTGGCGGTGTCCTGACACCAGTTAAAATAGGTGCCGTGAAGAGATGCCTTACTCTGATAGTGAAAGAAGAAATAGAGAAACAAGAGGTGGAGAATTTCAACAAAAGGATGGATTCCTTAGTTGAGAAATACATGATAAAATCAAATAATCAAGTTGTCCAAATGAAAAAGGCAGCAAACTTTTGACTTTTTACTGCTTGAATAGCATCACAGGGTTGGTTCTTCCGAGAGCCAACCCTGTTACTTTTGACCGAAGTCTGACCCTGCTTGGTCAAAACTTCGCAGGCTTTTGACGATTCTCGGTTGCTGTTGGTCAAAAGTCTTTATCCGTTTTATCCAAAGCCCTTTCTTCGGATGTCAACAAGGATGTCCGTGATGGATAAAAACCACATGAAAACAGTCAAACCCCATCATCCTTAGAAGTCAATTATTTGCTTGATGATTAGATAGAAAATCCGTATCTTTGCACCCGAAAACAAACGGATGCTTTCGTCTTGTGCGGAGCAATTCGGGAGTGGCTTAAAAAAGAATATTATGAAAAATAGATCATCATCTGGTCAGCGCGACCTCATTCACGTTTACGAGTCCATTCAGGACTTGGTGCAAGAACCCGCACCCGCCGATTGGAGGGCCTGGGTTCGCATGGGCCAGCAGGAAAAGAAGTACAATACATTAATATATAAAAGAAATTTGCTATGATGACAACAACAACAGATCAAGCGCCCGACGTGCGCTTCAGCATCTTCCCCTCCGGCTGGTGGGACGAGGCGGAACAGGTCGTCAAGCCTCGGCAGCGGCCGCAGCAGACGCAGACCATTGGTTGGGTCTATGAATATATAATATCGGAACGCGCGCGATGGGCTACAGAAACGCTGCGTGCGATGTTGCCGACCTCCACTCGGCAGCAGAAGCAGGCGTTCAAGGCGCTGCATTTCGAGTATGCTACGTTCTCGGGCGTCTTCTCATACCGCAATGCCCGCTGTTTGGTAACTCGTTCGCCTTTCATCGCGTTGGACATCGACGACCTCAGCTCCCTGGACGAGGCACGCGAGTTGCAACAGTTGCTCATTCATGACTCGCAAGTGGAGACGGCGCTGTGCTTCGTCTCGCCCAAGGGATTGGGCCTGAAATGGATTGTTGAGCTGCCTGAATGGACGCAAGGACTACCGTTCAAACAGCAGTTCGAAGCCCTGCGCCGCTACACGGGTTTCCATTATGGTATAGACCCCGATAAATCGGGCTCCGATGTATGTCGAGCCTGCTATCTTCCTTGGGATGACCAATGTTATATTAACCCCAATTATATATTAACCACTTAAATTTTTCAAGAAATGAAACATAATAGTTTCAACGACCTCGAGCATCTGGAGCTCGTGGCGCGTCGAATCGCTGAGAGCGGTATCGACATTACCCGTGATTACGCAGATTGGGTCAACGTGACTTTTGCTTGTGCTTCTCTCGGAGAGGCCGCGCGCGAAGCCTACCACACCATCTGCCGGCAGTATCCTACCTACAACCGCGCGGAGTGCGACGAGAAGTTTGACAATTGCCTGCGTACTGGGCGGGGCGATGTCAGAATTGCTACGCTCTTCCAGTCGGCCAAAGAACATGGCATCGATACTTCGCTGCCTCGCGGACCTCGTCCGAAGAGCCCTGCACAGAAAAAGGAGGAACGCGAGAACCGCTTCCAACTGATGCGCCAGCGCATTGAGCAGGAGTACGAGACTCGTTTCAACGTATGGAAGAACCGGGTGGATATCCGTGAGTTGCCGTCTGGTGAATTCAAGCCGTTGAATGAACGTGACCTCAGTACCATCTTCTCTCGCCTGCAGGAGCAGGGGCTCGGAGTGAAGATCTCTGACGTCAAGGCTTTCCTTGAGAGCCGTGACTTTTCTCATGACTTCGACGCTGTGGCGGATTGGCTCGACAGCCTTAAGCCTTACGACCCGCAGAACGACCCCGACTACATCCGCGACTTCTTCGCCGGTCATCTCAGATATGGCGATTCTGAGAATTGCGAATTCTACCAGTCGATGTTCAAGAAGTGGTTCGTAGGGATGGTGAAATTGTGGAAGGGGTTGACCAACGAGAACCCGCTGATGCCTGTCCTCTGTGGCCCGCAACATATCGGCAAGACCTTCTTCATCCGTCACATCTTGCCGCCTCCTCTGCTCGATTACTACAAGGAGCCCTCGCCTCGCGATCCCGTGGACAAGGACTTTATCATCTCACTCAGCGAGACGGTGATGATATTCCTTGACGAGTTCTCCATAAGTTCGGATATGAAGAGCGATGCCTTCAAGTCTATCATCACTTCCAGCCAGTCTAATCTTCGCGACGCCTATGGCCACTTCCGCGAGGTGCGACAGCGCCGGGCTTCGCTCATCGGTGCCACCAACAACAAGCAGTTCATCCGCGACAGCGAGGGCAACCGTCGTTACATTGGCGTAGACCTCGTGGGAACGGAAAATCTGAACGAACATCCACTTCCTTATGATGGGGCTTACGCTCAGGCGTTATGGCTGATTGACAACGGCTTCGACCCCAAGCCCACTCAGGAAGAGAGCGCTGCTATCTCTGAGCACAACCGCGACTTCATGGAATCGAACGACTGCGAGGAGGCCTTGAGTGTCTTCGTACGCAAGCCCGGCGGTCAGGAAACGCCCAAGGCCTATTCTGCCGGCGAGCTGATGCAGGAACTCAACTACCGCGGATTCCATGGTAAGACCTTTAATGCCAACAACGTGGGCAAGGCCATGCGCCGCCTCGGCTTTGAAGTCCGGAAAGTGAAGGGCAACAACAAGTATCTGATAGTCATCGCCGATGGCCCACGATTAGAAACCGAACGCCTCATCAGTGCCGTAGAAGCGAATCAGGCTCCTTTCTAAAGGCCTACTTGGGGGAAGGAGGGATGGTGTTTCCTTAGAGCATATAAATAGTTTCTTAATTATCCTTGCATACATGTACATAAATAACTCGGAAACTTTTTCATACCTTATAGAAACAACCTTCCCTCCTTCCCCCCCGTCAGAGCCCCCCCGACACACCGAAAACCCCGCAGAGAGCTTCTTTTGCTTCCCTGCGGGGTTCATCGTTTCCACCTTATGGTGTGGGTATTGAAGACGTTTCCACCTTTCAACGTTTCAACTTTTCAACCTTTCAACTTTTCAACGTTTCCGCTCGACCTTTGGTCGCTTCATGCCTGAAGAACCTTCTTAAGGTTCCGGCTCCTCGTCCTCTTCGCCGTCGTTGTCCTTCAGCGTCCAGTCGGCGGTGGTGAGCCCTTCGAGCTGTGCCTCGAGTGCGGCCTGAGCTGCGGCGCGGCTGGGAACCTTGTGCAAGGAGACTTCGGAGCGGAGGTTCT
>JAFSWU010000029.1 GCA_017444365.1 Prevotella sp. | reverse complement strand
TCCTCTCTCCTCTCTCCTCTTTCCATTTCGCAATGCGGATATACCCAGAATTCCCAGTGGTTGCTCCCCAGGACGCTCCCCTGTTTGTCTGTTATGCTGATAGTCAGTGTGAGCTTCTTCGGCAGGTCGCTTAGGGTGGAGAGGTTGATGCTGATGGTTCCGAGAGTACTATTCTTGCCGAGTGGAATGGTTTCGATGCCGAAGGTGTCATTCTCCACCTCCCTCACTCCACACTCCTCGATTTGATACCTACACGTAACGTTGCGCAGTTCGGCTCCGCTGGCATTATAGATATCAAAGGGAATACTCAGTTTCTCGTTGCTTTCGAAGACGAACTTGGGGAAACGGGCAAGCGGTACAATAGGAGAGCAGAACTCCCGCCACTCGCTGGCATTGGTGTAGGGAAGCGTGGTTCCGTCGGGGCGCAGACATTGTTTCTCGCGCCAGAATACGTTGAGCACCCCTTCGAGGGCCGTTCCCTGTCCGCTGTAGTCGTTGAGGCCCAGCAGCTGGAAGCCCGCATAGTCGCGAGTGCGCAGGTTGCGCTCAATCTCATATTTATAGGCTGTGGTTTGCAGGCGTCCGCTGGCATAGAGGAAATTCTCTGCTTGAGAGGCCATACCGTTCTTGGCCAATAGGTCGGCGAAGATCTCAAAGTTGCGCGCCTTGTAAGCTCCTGTGTATTGCGAGGTCTCCTTCAGGTCGGGGAATGCGCACCATTGTCCCTGCTCATGGGCGAGGATGGGGGAGTGGTTGGCACCTCTCTCGTTGCCTTCAGAGGGGATGGGCTTGTAGTTGCGGGGGAACTCTATTTGGTCGAAGTAGTCATCGTCGGAGTGGGGTGCCTGCTTGTCCCAATCGAGTCCTCGGGCTCCACCCTTCACATGGTATTCCGATCCGCCGTCCCATGCCCATCCGCCACCGACGGATGCACCGCAATAGACTTTCGTGGGGTCGTATTGCTTCATCTCTTTCACCCAGTCGTTGCAATAGGGTACCCAGTCACCGGCGGGCTCGTTGCCTGCTGCCATCATGACAAACGAAGGGTGGTGGCCGTAGCGGTCAACGATGGCCTTTGACTCGTCCAGCAGGTACTGGTCGATGCTCATTCCTCGGCGGAGCTTCACTCCGTGGTTGGGCCAAGACGGACCTTCGGGCTGCAGGTAGAAGCCGATGCTGTCAGCGGCAACGAAAGCAGCTTCGGGTGGACAGTAGCTGTGGAAGCGCATGTGGTTCAATCCGTATTCCTTGCACTTGCTGAAGATTCGCGCCCACGACTCCACGTCAGTGGGGGGATAGCCCGTCAACGGGAAGCAGCAGTTCTCAACGGTGCCGCGCATCCAGACGGGCTTGCCGTTCATATAGAACTGGCGGTCGCGGATGGAAATCTCGCGCAGACCGAAGGTTACATCAATGGGCATGCCCTTGTAGATGACCTGCCGGGTGTAGAGACGGGGATGGAATTCGTCCCACAGCTCAGCATCGTCGCCCATCTGAATGGTGTACTCGGCTTCGTTCACAAGAATCTTCACCGACTTTTGATGGATGTCGGGGAATACTCGGATCTTTTTGATGAAGGGTGTTGTGCGTAACTCCATGCGTCCCACAATGCCGTTCCAGTTGCCTTGCGTCTGGTCGGTCACGCTGTGGGAGTCTTGTCCCACACACACGTTCTCGATGCCGTTATAGACGCAGATGGCAATCTCGTTCTCCTGTCCAGGACGGAGAATGCCGGTGATGTCGTAGTCATGAGGAACGGAAAGCGACATCTGGTGTCCCACTTTCACTTGATTGATATACAAGGTTGTCTCGATATGCGGACGTTCCAAATGGAGGAAGACCTGTTGTTGCTTCCACGACTTCGGGATGCGAACTGTCTTCCGATACCAGGCGTGTCCGGTGTAGTGCTTCTCTGGTGTAAGGAAGAAGGGGAACTTCATCTGTCCCTCCACGCGGTACTTCTCCATAGCGGGGTTGAAGTAGTACGACGAGTCGTAGAGTGAACCCGTCCACGGGGTGTTGATGTTCACGGGGTTACCCTTGCCGTTGGTGAGCATCGAGCCTGGTAGCATGATGCGGTCTCTGTAGGCTTCGGGGGGAGAGGCATTACCCGTCTGGAACTCCCATTCACCACTGAGGTCTATCACCTGTGTGCTCGTCGTTTTCCTGTCGGCTCCCCATGCTTGCTGCATCAGGAGTGTGAGCAAGCACGCGAGCATAATCATTTGTTTTCTCATTTCTTTATTCCTCATTCCACATTCCTCATTCCACATTCCACGATTTTCTCCACTTCCTCTCCAGCTCGTTTGTCGGCCTCGCGTGGCAGGTAGATGGGAGCATCGGGTTGCAGGGGGAGGATGCGCAGTTCCAGTTCCTTGCAGTCGGCAGGCAACCGCCACAATCCGAACAGAAACGTCCTACCATAGTAGAAGTTGTCGGCCACGAGCTTGCCGTTGGCATACAGGCGGGCGCAGTCACCCCGATAGTGGATGCTCAAAAGACGATTCCTGTCCGCCGTGTTGTCGAGCTGTATTTTGTAGATGGCGGCCTGCTCAAAATCCTCATCAGTAGGAGCCTCGGCCACCTTTGCGCGTCCCTTCACAATCTGGCGGAGCTGTCCGGCTTCTTTCGTCTTGCTGAAGGCAACCGTCTGTGGGGTGCTTTCCTCCACTGGAGCCAGGAACAGGTGCTCAGCCTCGTGTTGGGTTAGTAAGAAATAGGCCTTGCCGTCCTTGGAGCGGAAAACGGGCTGTGCTGTGCCCCGCGGCTTGACGTTCTTCAGCGTCTTGCCGTCTATGCAGAGCGTTGTGGGGATGCCCGTCACCTGCTGCATGTAGATGTTGTCACCACGCTTGGCCACTAACTGTGCCGTTGCAAAGCGGATTCCGTCGATGTTGACGGGAAGGACGCACATGTTTCCGGCAGGGATGGTCAGCTTAGGGAATTTCACTCCGCACACCTCCAACTGTACATTCTTCTTGGTGCCAATCTGTTGCAGACGCTCGTAGTTGTTGATGAAGACGAAAGCCTGCTCACCCTGGCTGCGGTATGACCAGCGCAGTGCCGTGTCCTCGCCCTTCGCAAGGTTTTGTGAGGAGGGGAAGGTGGGCTCCATGGGAGCCAGAATCTCTGCCCAGTCGTGCATGAAGAGGTGTAGCGGGCGGAGCGTGTAGTACTGGGGATAGGTCTGTCCGAACTCGCCCAGCGGAGCCTGGAAGTCGTAGGTACACACCGGCAGATCGTTGTTGGCGGTTCCCGGTGATGTCTGACATTCGTTCTGCGTATTGAGTTCGCCCTCGGGGTTGGTACCCCCGTGATACATGTAGTACCCCAGCAGGTTGCTACCGCTGCCCAGCTTGACGATGGCCATCGAATAGCTGTCTTCGGGATAGATGAACGGTCGGCGGTGATAGGCCGTAGCCATGCCGCCACCCAGCTCGCAGGTGAAGTAGGGATAGTCGTCGTCACCCTTTTCCTTCTTCTCCTTCTGCTCACCAAGCATGTCGGTGCCGATAGCCGTAGAGTTTCTATATGCCTTGAAGTTGAATGCCTTGTAGTAGTTGCCAGCGGTCTCAGCTATCGACTTGTCCCAGAAACCGTCGGCATAATCACCGTAGAGCGGTATCATCTCGCCGAAGGTGATGGGACTCCTGAGTCCGGGCCAGGCGGTGCGGGTGTAGAACGGCAGGTTGAAGCCGATGGCAGTGGCCATCTTCTTCAATGCCATGAGATAGCTACCGTGTCCGCCGAACTCGTTGTCGAACTGAGCCGCCACGACGGGTCCTCCGTCTTTCCATTGCAGTCCCTGCACTTGAGTGAAAATCTGGCGGTAGAGACGCTCGGTGAGTTGCAGAAACAGCGGGTCTTCGCTGCGCATGCGCATGCTCTTGCCGTCTGCCGTCTTGATGTTGAACGCCCATTCGGGTATGCCGCCGTTGCGCACTTCTCCGTGGCAGAACGGACCAAGGCGCAGCACCACAGGCATCTCTTCCTGCTTGCACACTTCGAGAAAACGGCGCAGGTCGCGCTGGCCGTCCCAGCGGAAGATGCCCTCGCGCTCCTCAATGTGACTCCAGAAGACGTAGGTGGCGATGATGGTCACGCCTCCTTCTTTCATTTTTCTCACTTCCCGCTGCCACTCGTCGGAGGGTATGCGGCTGTAATGAATCTCGCCCATCACGGGAACCACTCGGTGCCCGTCGATGAAAAGGCTCTGTCTGTCCCATTTCACCTCTTTACCGAAGTCGGCGGCAAACAAGGGGAAAAGGGACAGCAGAGCCAGTCCTGTCATTAAAATTTTCTTCACGTTGATGTAGTTTGTTTGGTTGCCTTGCAGCATAGGTGATATGGAGAGTCTATTCTAAAACGTACTTGGGCGACTCGCCGTATTGGTTGGCTTCGGGTTGGCTGTCCTGGCAAAGGAACACCAGGATAATCAGTTTGATCACGATGCTGGCAAAGAACAGGCCCAGCACAAACGGGTTGCCCAGGATTTGGAATATCATCAGGAAGGCTTCGCGGGGTTCCATGTCTGACGGCCCGTTTACAAAGAAGCCTCCCAGAACACTTGCCAGATTGATGATAAAGGCTGTTGCACCGGCAAGGCTCAAGATGCAGTCGGCTCCCCACCACCAACCGCTGCGCCCCGTGTCGTGCAGGCGGCGGAAGACAAGGGGAATGGTTGCCAACTCAAGCAGGATGGTTGCAACAGCTCCTATCAGCGGAATCATGCCGCTTATAATAGCACCGATATAAATGGCCAGATAGCTCCACCAGAACTCGGAGCGGCGTGACCGTCCGTTAAACTGTGTAACTTTACTCCAAGCCTCTTTCACGGCTTGCTGAAAATCCAATGCGGGCAAAGCCCTTAGTTCATTTGTCATAGTTTTATAGTTTTCAGTGAATTTGTTTTATTCTTTCAGCAAATCCGGGCGCAGCCGCCGGGTGCGTTCCATCGCCTGCTCCAGTTCCCAGTCGCGGATCTTTGCCTCGTTGCCGCTGAGCAGAATCTCAGGCACCTTCCACCCCTTGTAGTCGGCAGGACGGGTGTAGATGGGGGCGGCCAGAATGTCGTCTTGAAAACAGTCGGAGAGTGCCGACTGTTCGTCGCCAATCACCCCTGGTACCACTCTCACAACGGCATCGGCAATCATCGCCGCCACCAGTTCGCCTCCTGTCAGCACGAAGTCGCCGATGGAGATCTCACGGGTGATGAGGTGGTCGCGGATGCGCT
>JAFSWU010000243.1 GCA_017444365.1 Prevotella sp. | reverse complement strand
TAAGGGAATTGGGAAGCTATACGACTAAGGCTGATGCTACGGGCATGTTCATTCTGCCCGATGGCGACACTTTACGGCACGTACTCCGGCTGACAACAGAGCGCATCGTCTCCACCGTCATGCAACCGTTGGACAGCGTGAAGAGCAATCATGGAGATAGTATCATTATTGATTCTCCCGACAGCATAGCAGCCCGCTTGATATGCAACGGACAACGACTGCGCTATGTCATCCGACGCTGGTATGCCGCGGGCTATCGCTATCCCATCCTTGAGGATGTTTCCGTCTGTCGTGCGGAAGACCCGACAAGAACACCCATATACACAGATGCCTATTACTGCCCGACGGATGCACAAGAAGACTTACCGATTGATGACGTAAACTTACGAATCAGGGAAGCCATTGCAAGGGGAGAATACAACGGAGGTTATGTGATGTCAGGCCGTGGAGCTGGAAATGAAGCGGGGGCATATGATGATGGTCAGAATCCGAAAATCCACTATCAGGTAAAGCAGAATGACGCAGACAAGACCATCACCGTTACCTACGACTTGACAGGAACGCATACGGTGAGTTTCAAGATATCCAACACGTCTGGCATCGTGTATCGCTCCATGTCACAAACAAACAATGCCGGCGGCGGATACACCGCCACGCTGAGCTACAGCGGATTGAGTCGGGGGCAGTACGTCCTTAGCATCGGTGTGGATGGTAATACAACAAGTCCGGCGAATGTCAAGTTTGTGATTAAGTGAGAGGAAAGGAAGGATACTTACTTTCCCGAGCGTGAACAAACTCTACAAATAACTTTCGCGAAAGTTATTTGTGAACTTTTTCGGTAAGTCAAATGACCAGAGTGATGCTTGCATCAACTTTGGCATGACGAGAAAAAGTGCATTTGTGAACTTTTTGTGAAGTGAAAAGTTTGGCGGTTTCAAGTGCTTTTTCTACTTTTGCGGCGTACAATGTAAATGTCATAGAATGACGACTGTCGGAAACATAGCATACGGAGTGGCAGTAAGCTACAAGTTCTGCGGCAAGGAGCTTGACCGCATGGATGGTTTGGACTGGTACAACGGCGACGGGCAGGAGGTGTTCGCCGCCACGTATGACCCTTGGGGAAGGCAGACCGTCACCCGCAACGACATCGATTATTTAGACCATACAAATGAAAAAAGAAAGAAAAGAAATAATTGACAAATTAGGACTTCATCCATACAGTTTGGAAGAAGTCTGGACGGAAGATGTTGGTTATGTAAAAGAGGAAGCATTGTTATTAAAACCTGTCAAACTATTCGCATCGAAGTTACCTAGAGGCAAAAGACTTTATCACAAATTACAAGACAAAAGAAAACATTCCTTTATTCTGTATTACCTATTATGATAACATTAATGATTTATTAATATAATGAATAAAGTTCTAACATTTACATTTATGTTGCTCTGCAGCCTTGGCATGCAGGCGCAGGAGTTCAGGGTAAAACCCGTGTTTGGAGGAAACGTATGCCAAGACAACCATTCCAGCACGTTCTCCCTCTTGTTAGGAATTCCCCTTGGGAAGTAATGGGAGCCCCCTCCGGCTCCCCCGAGGGGGAGAGAGCTTGCGGTTGATGGTTTACGGTTAACGGTTGGCTGTTGACAGGTAGATTACTACATAGAAAATAAAAATCAAAAAAAATCTGTCATCTGTCACCCAACATGCCTGAAACACCGATGGATAAAGGGTTTGTGACGGGTGACAGATGGGTGACAGATGGGTGACAGAGTGAGGGATTTTCGCTTATTGTTGAATGAAATTATTACGCATTATTACGTATTCTTTTCAAAACAGACACGTCCTTTTCTCATTATTTGGGGAGAATTATTGTTGTAATAGAAAAAAACGTATCTTTGCACCTGCAAACAAACATACACATCCATTCCGGCAAGCCATTGGGAACGGCTATGACACATTATGATGATGAGCGTAAGGTGCTGCGCCTATTGATTGCCGATGACGGTATGGGTATCAGGGCATCGCTCGCAGAAAACGAGAAATTCAAGAATATCACTGAACCCGAGGCCTTGAGGCTGTGCTTGGAGGATTCCGTCACCGACGGTAAGGGGATGGGGTTTGGGTTGTACACCACTTCAAGGCTTGTCAACAGCATCGGCAAGGAGTTTATCCTGCACTCTGGAAAACATAAGCTCATCTTAACAGACGGCTGCACCTCTGTTATTGAGAATGGTTTCTGGCAGGGAACGCTCATCTATATGGAAATTGTAACCGTCGAGGAAATCGACCCCAACCAGATTGTAGATTATCGCGTTGATGCAGCTGAAGAGTAAAAAGCTATTGCCGCTGATTAACAGCAACGAAAAGGTTGTACTCGACTTCACGGGTGTCAACGTGGTGTCAAACTCATTTGCCGACGAATGTATCGCCAAACTGCTTCTGGAAATGCCATTGTCAGAGTTGAAGCAGCGCACTACTTTCCGCGGCCTCAATCCCTTGGCAGAGCGCAGCGTATTGGTTGCGCTTCAACGCCGGTATAAGGTGCTGTCTAAGAGTTAATAGTTAAGCAGGCTTCAAGTCGGCTTACTTGCCGAGCACCTCTTCGGTGATGCGCTCGATGCCACCCGTGATGGGATTGAGCTGCACCTTTGAGGTCTGTTTCTTGCCGAAGAGGGCACCGCTGAGGTTCTCCGTAACGCCATACTGTCCCATGAAGAGCGAATTGGTGAAAATGGGCGCGGCCCCGTTGAGCAGCGACACTTTCACACGTCCCGGGATGTTGACATAGAGATTGATATCGTCCTTGATTTTCTTGTCATCACCAAGGTTTTCATCAGCTGTAGGAATCTGCTCCTCGGTCACCGTTATATAATAAGGTGAGCCACCGAGGTCGTCATTATCCACAAACCCGAAATGACGGGAGAAGCGGAAGAACAGGTCGCGGTCGTTGCCGGGCTTGGGCACATAGACCAGCCGCACCTCCGTGGTATCTTGAAGGGTGGTACCTTCAAAGAGTTGCAACAGGGCACGTTCCTGCCGATCCATTCCGTCGAGCATCATGCGCAGCTGGGCACCATCCTGCGGCATGAACTCTGCCTTGCCTCGTGAGAGCAGGTTGCGGCTCTCGCGTATCTCGTATATCTCCTGAGCCGTCAGCTCTGCCATCTTCCAAGGGCTTCCTGCGGTGAGGATGTCCTCGTTGAGATAGTCCTTGGGGTTGACCTGTTTGGGCTTGGGTGCCGGTGCAAAGGGTGCCTGCGGCTGCGGTTCCTCCATCGGTTCCACGTTGATGCCGAGCAGGATGCCGTTGTCCTTGCGTGCCACGTCGCTGATGGTGTATTTCTTATCAATCAGCAGGGTATAGCGCTTGGAAGAGTCGGGCACGGCAATGGGTTGCATCTTCACATCGACGATGCGATATGCGGTCTCGGCTTCTTTCTTTACGTCGCTGCGTTTCATATAACGCTGTGCATAGATGGCGAACTCTCCTGGTGTATAGGTGGTTTTCTCAACCAGGAAGGTGAACTGCAGTTCTGTACGCGGCAGATAGTAGGTAGTACCTTCAACAGGACTCTGTGCCGACAGTTGCAATACACTGCTGACACTCATCAAAGCAAACAGGAGCATGCGGCTCCAAACTTGATTATTTTTCATTTTCCTATTTATTCTCAATTGTCGATTATCTATTATCTAACTGAAGTATCTGAAGGCATAGGGAAGTCACTCCTAAACGCCTTGCAACTCCATGAACGCCTTGGGCAGATACGCGATGAGGTCGCTGGCCGTGAGGCTCTCCTGTCCTACGTTGCGTGCCGCGATGTCGCCCGCCAGTCCGTGCAGATAGACGCCGAGCACACAGGCCTCTTCCTGCTTATAGCCACGGGCACACAAGCCTGTGATGATACCCGTCAGCACATCGCCGCTGCCGGCCGTTGCCATTCCCGCATTGCCGGTGGAATTGAAGCAGATGCGTCCGTCGGGCATGCATATAGCCGTGTAATGACCTTTCAGGACGATATATCCCTGGAGCCGTTCAGCCAGTTCACGCGCACGGGAGAGCTGTTCGTAGCAACCATTGCTTGCCGTTCCCACCAAGCGATCCAACTCCTTGGGATGAGGAGTCATGATGATGCCTTTGGGCAGTTGCTGCATCCAGGCGCGATGATTGGAAAGCATGTTCAAGGCATCGGCATCGGCCACCACTGGACACTGTGTGCGGCGCAGCTGGGCAATCATGGCGATGGCGGTAGATTCATGGCGGCCCAGTCCCGGTCCGATGCCCACCGCATCGAAGTCTTCGGTGCTCACCGGTTCCGAGAACGTCAATTCCTCGTGGTCGATGCTCAGCACGGCTTCTGGCACGCTGACCTGCAGGACGTTGTAGTTGCGTTTGGGCGTATGGATGGTCAGCTTACCTGCTCCCGAGCGCATGCAGGCCTTGGCAGCAAGCACTGCCGCGCCTGCCATTCCGTAGCTGCCTGCTATGAGCAGCGCGTTCCCCATTTGTCCCTTATGGGCAAAGGCATCGCGCTCCTTCAGGAGCTCGCGTACATCCTTCTCTTCCACCATGCAGTATTGCGTCGGTGTCTTCTGGATGTATTCCTGCGACAGTCGGATATCGAGCACCCGAATCTCGCCCAGATACTGCTGGTTGTCGGCCATGAGCATCGACAGCTTCTTCTGTCCCAACGTGAGCGTGAGGTCGGCCCTCATAATGTTTGTGCTGACATTGTAGGTGTTGTCCTCGGTCATCAGTCCCGAAGGGATATCAATGCTCACCACCTTGGCGGGTGACTGATTGACGAACCTCACCAAGGCGGCGAAGCCACCGGCTAAGGGCTTGTTCAGACCTGAGCCGAACAGCCCGTCAATGACAAGTGTGTCGGCCTCAAGGCGTGGTGTATCGAAGCTTGACGTAACCTCCTGGAACGATTTCAGCCGCTTCATCTCAACGAGCCGCTTCTTGTTCGTTGCGCACTCCTCAGAGAGCTTGTTATGTATGTTGAACAGATAGACGTTCACCTGATACCCCTGCTCACACAGCAAACGGGCTACGGCCAAGGCATCGCCACCATTGTTTCCCGGCCCGGCAAACACGATGACAGACACCCGTGAGTCCCACCTTTCGGTGATGACACGGGTCAACGCCTTTGCCGCACGTTCCATCAAATCGATGGCCCGTATCGGTTCGTGCTCAATCGTATAAGTGTCGAGCTCGTGGATTTGTCTGCTCGTAAAAATCTTCATACGCTGCAAAAATACAAAATAATTGTCAATGCACAATAAAAAGACGGCATATTTTCATTAATTATCCTTATTTTATTTGGTTGTTCAAAAGAAAAGGGTTATATTTGCCAAAGTTTTGTAACCTAAATAATATCAAACAACTATGCAAGTTGAGAAAATCATGCAAGACCTGGAACACAGACATCCAGGCGAGTCTGAGTTTCTTCAGGCTGTCAGAGAAGTTCTTATTTCCATTGAAGATGTTTACAACCAGCATCCCGAGTTCGAGCGTGCCAAATTGATTGAGCGCATGGTGGAACCCGAGCGCATCATCACGTTCCGCGTACCCTGGACAGACGACAAGGGCGAGGTGCATGTCAACATCGGATATCGTGTACAGTTCAATAGTGCCATAGGCCCCTACAAGGGAGGTCTGCGCTTCCACCCGTCGGTGAACCTCAGCATTCTGAAGTTCCTCGGCTTTGAGCAGACATTCAAGAATGCCCTCACCACGCTGCCGATGGGCGGTGGCAAAGGCGGTTCCGACTTCTCCATCCGCGGACGCTCGGATGCCGAGGTGATGCGCTTCTGCCAGGCATTCATGACTGAGCTCTACCGGCATATCGGCCCCGACGAGGACGTTCCCGCCGGCGACATCGGCGTGGGCGGACGTGAGATTGGCTACCTCTTCGGCATGTACAAGAAGCTGAAGCACCAGTTCCAGGGTGTGCTCACCGGCAAGGGACTGGAGTTTGGCGGTTCGCGCATTCGTCCGGAGGCTACGGGCTTCGGTGCGCTGTACTTCGTGAACCAAATGCTCCAGACCCACGGACACGACATCAAGGGTAAGACCGTGGCCCTCTCGGGATTCGGCAACGTGGCATGGGGTGCTGCCAAGAAAGCAACGGAGCTGGGTGCGAAGGTTATTACCATCAGCGGCCCCGACGGATACATCTACGACCCTGCCGGTCTCGACGAGGAGAAGATTGCATACATGCTGGAACTGCGTGCCAGCGGAAACGATGTTTGCCAACCCTACGCAGAAGAGTTTGACGGCGCAGAGTTCTTTGCCGGTCGCAAGCCGTGGGAGCGCAAAGCCGACATCTACCTGCCCTGCGCAACCCAGAACGAACTGAACGGAGAAGATGCCGACCGCATTCTCGCCAACCAGCCCATCTGCGTAGCAGAGGTGTCGAACATGGGCTGCACCGCCGAGGCTGCCGAGAAGTTCGTTGCCACGAAGACGCTCTTCGCACCGGGCAAGGCCGTCAATGCCGGTGGTGTTGCTACCAGTGGACTGGAGATGACCCAGAACTCCATGCGCCTGCTTTGGAGTGCCCAAGAGGTTGATGAGAAGCTGCACTACATCATGCACTCCATCCATGAGCAGTGTGTGAAGTATGGCAAACAGCCCGACGGCTACATAGACTACGTGAAGGGTGCCAACGTCGCCGGATTTATGAAGGTTGCCAATGCCATGATGGCGCAGGGCATTGTGTAAGCTCGGCGGAGCGTAGCGAAGCCAAGATTACACAAAATGCCATGATGGCGCAGGGCATTGTGTAAGCTCGGCGGAGCGTAGCGAAGCCAAGATCACACAAAATGCCATGATGGCGCAGGGGATTGTTTGAGGATAGAGGAGAGAGGAG
>JAFSWU010000242.1 GCA_017444365.1 Prevotella sp. | reverse complement strand
TATGAATTATATACGATGTCGATCATCATTTGTTGATCGACATCGTTTATTTTATTGGCTTTCAACAATTGGCGATCGTTCTGCATTTCAACTTCCAAAGACACGCCCTCCTGTTCCATATAGCTCTTGAAAAGCTGTACAGCTTCCTCAACCTTCCCCATGAACCACTTGCAATAGCCGGCATTCAGCAGATCGCTATGAGAGACTTCTTCCTGTACAAGCAACCGCTCGTAGATGGAGTTGGCTGGTTCATAGCGGCGCAGCATCATCAATCCCCAAGCCAATGCCCTGCTCACATCGAGATTCTCATGATGCTCATACTCCAGCTTGAAGAGTGTTTTCACACTCGCCTCAGCCTTCCCATTCTGCATTTGCGCAATGGCATGATTCAATTGGTATGACACTTTCTCCGGTTGAACCTCCATCAGTCTTGAATAAGCTTGCTCCGCCTTGTCATAGCAGGCACATCTCAGACTGGTATGGGCATAACCCCTGAGCGCCTGCTCATGATTGGGATTGACTTTCAGGAACTCTTCATATAGTGTCTGTGCGCCCTTCATATCACCTTGCTCCACGCATAAGGAAGCGGCGAGAAGCTGAAATTCGACCGACCCGTCACTATGGCAGGCTATGAGGGGCTGCATGAAGGTATGCATCCTGCGTTTCAACAGGAAGCGCAACAACCCCAAGGCATGCTTTGACAATGGCGTTGCGGCAAAAACGGGAAAAGCAAAGAACAACCGAGCCCCTACGTCACTATAATCAAACGGTGTCGGGAACTCTTCTTTCTGTGTATAAAGGCGGAAGAAGCGGTACAGGTCTTGCAGATACATCCTCCGTATAAACGCGGGTGAGCCAGCATCTGGATGAGAGATGTCGGTAGGGAGAGGAGCTGAAGGCGCAAGCATCTCCTGCACATTGGCAGGAAGATTGTTGACGACATTCGACATAGCAAGAACAAACGAATATTTGTCGGAATCGCAGAATGTTCCCAAAGCGAACAATGCGGAGAGTATCTTCATTCCGTTCAATTTCTCCTTGGCTTTTTTCAGTCCTGGATGCTCTATGTTGAAAGGAGCAAACCAGTTGGCCAGCGTGTAGAAGAACGAGAACCGCTTCATGTGCGAGAAGCCCCCGAAAAACACATCACTACCAGCCCGTTGCATCCCTTTCATCTTCTGTATGCTGGCTTCCAGTTCCTCCATTCCTTTCTCCGCCTCGTCCGGATGCAGAATGTCCTGCAAGGGATCGTCTTCTATTTCCTCTATCCCATTACGTGTGAAGCGGAAATTCTGGTTTTTCATGATTGTAGGGATGATATCGCGCTGTATCAGTTGGTTATCCTCATCCGTCCGAATACAGAAGAATACCTGCATTTGCAGCTCGAAGAGGTCCTGACACACCTCGTCCTCCTTCAAGAGTTCCCTGATGGAGCTCTCGTATTGCGGGAAGATGTCTATCTGGTCTGGGACCAAGCAGAAACACCATGCCACAAGAGCGCGCTGTCGCAGTTGCTCATCCGTTACCCGGCAATATACATGCACTAACGTCAGAAACTTCGAAATGTCGAACCACCGCATGCAGGACAGCATCAGCGCACTCACAATCATACAGGCATCACCCATATCAATTGTTGGCGACTTGAGTAGTGACATAAAGAAGCGAGCAGTTCCCGATGACCATTGCGGAGACACTAACAAGGCATCGAACAGCATGTTCATGTAGTGATAGTGGGCCTTCTGCAACTCCTCACGGCGTAGTTCGACATCTTCGCTGCTGAGCGACAGCATGGCCATATCCTGCACATAGGTCTCCAACCGGCTACGAATCTCGTCGGGTGAAAGGTTCAGCCGCTGGGCGTTTGCAAAAGCCGAGGCATAGGTGCTTCCTTGTTTCAGGACTCGCAACCGCAAGTCCAGCTCCCCCACCAAAGCATACAACCGTTGCAACAGGTGCTGATATACCTCTTCGCGCTTGGCATCCCGATGACCGGTCAGCATGAAGTCTCTCATGCGCTGATAGTCTTCCTCTATCGACTCCAACTGTCCGCTGATGCCTAAGGAGTGTTTGCCCATTACAAACTCCTTCAACCGTCTTAAAGCCTCACCCAGTCGGTGTTGCTGACAGATCATATTTCTTATTTTTAAGAGCTCAGTCATGATTGGACAATTGGACGATTAGACGATTTTACGATTTGACTATTTTACGATTTGACTATTTTACGATTGAGGGGCCGCTAATCATTAATGGTGTAGCCACCAGGAAACTTTGCTACGAAGTCTCGGGCTCGTTGGCAATCTGCTTGATCAGGTTGTGAGGCACGGACAAATTTCATTTGTGGCAAAGCCTCCACCGTCTTTGCATTAACGTGACAGTATTTTGTTACAATATCGCCGTAAGCCTGCACACCGCGTTGATTGAGTGAGTCACAAGCGGAGTTATAAGCCCTGACAAAGGCCTTCAGCTGTTGCTGACGGCGCTTGTCTTTCAGACTTTTTTCATTGAAAGTAATCACCCCTAACCTCATTTTCAACACTTCAGAGTCCACGAGCACGGGGTTCTTAGCCAGTCGAGCCGTGGTGGCTTGCGGTTCGGGGATCCAGAAGGCATCAAGCTCGTTGTTTTGCAACATCTGCAGCCTCAACGGTATGTCATTGATCTGAATGCGATAGACGGGAGCGGTGGTGGTCACGCCCTCAAGCATCTGCCATGTCAGGTAGTCTGTGGCAGAGTGGCGTGCCATCGCAACCATCTTGTCGCCTAACTGTTTCACCTGCTTGACACGTGCTGCCGGGTTCGCAATCAGCTGCCAACGAGCTACAGTTGCCGTGGCATAACGCAGACTCATGCCCTGGGTCTTCATCCATTCAGCACGAACCAGATCGGTCACACAGCCCTCTACCCTTCCCTCCATGATTTCCTCATCACAATCCATTTGTGAGCGGAAGAGTTTCAGGTGGATATCAACGTCCAGCGTGTCGAACAGTCTGCGTTCCTTGGCCACGTACAATGGCAAGCAATCCAATGTCGGAAGCACGGCAACCTTCAGTGCCAACGAGTCTTCACGCAGCTGGCGCAAGCGTTCCTCACGCGACAGACGTTGCAGTTCTTCCTCAGACTGTCCACAGGAAAAGAACGGCAACAGACAGATGACCCATCCGATGACAGCCAACAGGCGGTTGCATACCGACCATATCTTTATCTTTTGTAATTGTTGTCCTTTATCCATGCTTTTTCTGTTTTACGACTGCAAAAATACGAAGAAAAGGCGAAATAAACGAGAGAGAATGGACAAATCTGCCTATTCTCTCTCTCAAAGTTTATCAATTTGTGAGCTCATTCCACTTGGGAGGCTGAACGCCCATGAGATTCCTAACGAAGAAGTCGAAGCGCTTGTGCTCGCCATAGCGTTCACCCATTGAATGATGAACCCCTGGCAAGACTACCAGCTCGAAGTCCTTGCCCGCACGGATGAGTGCGTCAGCTACCTGCATGGTACTCGCAGGATCCACATTGTCATCGAGCTCGCCAACGACCAGCATCAGCGGACGTTCCAACTTGGAGGCATGATAGACGTTGCTGCACTCCACATAACTGGAATCCACGGGATAGCCCATCCACTGCTCGTTCCACCAGATCTTGTCCATGCGGTTATCATGACATCCGCATGACGAATAAGCCGCCTTGTAGAAATCACCATGAAGGAGCACCGCCGTTGTCGATTCCTGTCCACCCGCAGAGGCTCCGAAGATGCCCACTCGGTCGATGTCCATATAAGGGTACTTCTTTGCCGCAGCCCGCAGCCACGCCATACGGTCAGGGAAACCGGCATCCTTCAGGTTCTTATAGCACATTTCCTCGAACTTCTTTCCACGCCACGAGGTGCCCATGCCATCCATCTGAACGACGATGAATCCCAATTCTGCCAACGCCGTCATATTCCAGTTGTAGGCAATGAAGTCCTTGGGGGTATAGGCATCACCTGGACCGGCATAGATGTATTCGATGACGGGATATTTTCTGGTGGGGTCGAAGTTCGTGGGACGCTGGATGATGCCCCATATATCTGTCTCGCCGTCGCGTCCTTTGGCCGTGAACACCTCAGGTGCTCGCCAACCTTCATCTGATAACCGTGAGATGTCTGCCGTTTCCAGCGTTTTGACGAGGCTGCCGTCAGTTGCGCTTCGCAGGCAGGTCACTGGTGCTTCATCTACACGGGAGTAGGTATCAACCAGGAATCTCCAATCCTTGGAGAACACCGCCTTGTGGTTGCCGTTCTCGGGCGTCAGGCACACGAGGTTCTTGCCATCGAGTCCAATCCTATAATAATGGATGAGATAAGGGTCTTCGTCTTTATTCATACCATTAGCGGTGAAGTAGATTACGCCCGCCTCCTCATCGACATGTAGCACGCGGCGCACACACCAGTCACCACGGGTGAGCTGGAAAAGAGACTTGGTTTTCTTGTCCCCTTGGCAATTCAGGTCATAGAGATAGAGATGACTCCAGTTGTCACGTTCACTCATCCAGAGCAGTCGTCCATCCTTCAGGTATTGCCGATGGATACGGTTGTAGTTGACAAACTTGTCACTCCGCTCTTCTACGAGTACACGCATCGTTCCTGTTTCAGCATCCATCGCCAACACACGATAGACCTTATGTCCACGCTGGTTGTACTCCATGCGCACCTCCTTGCCATCGGGCGACCACTCGAACCATCCCATTTCATACTGATTGGGACAGAGGGCCGTGTCAGCAACGAGTGTCTGGCCCGTCTCGATATTAAAGATACAGGGGACACGCTGGGGAAGCTCATCACCTGGCTTGGCATACTCTTGTTTGTGGAGGACAGGCTGAAGCTGATCACGCGGCGAAGACTCTACGTAATAGACATAGCGTTTCTCCACCGGACGACGTTTGCAGGTGAAGAGATGACGGCTGTCAGGACTCCACAGCAAACGACTGGAATAATAGTTGCCGATGGTTCCATCCTGTGTCAGCTGCCGCTTTGGAGAATTGGACTTACCAGCCTCCTGTATAACGATGTTGTGTCCCTCGACCCATGCTTCCCAGCGTCCGTCGGGCGAGGTGACCGCCCACTGGTCGTTCTCTTCGTCCACCTCCATCCAGTGTCGCTGGTGCTGACGCCCTTTGAAATTCTGTTGGCGATGGTCGCCTCGCCATTCACCACGCGCCCCTCGTTGTTCTTTGTCCGTTCCTTTCGCCTCTTTCCACGTTTGTTCGCTATCATAGGCGGTCAGCTCTCCCGTATCGGCATTACCCAACATCCAACGTTTCCCATCGGATGTCTCGACCGTATAGGAGAACACATGCGTGGAGTCATTCCACTTCACATCCTGTGCCCAATGATACACGTTTTTGGCACTGAACTTCTCGCTCAATGAGTAGGCACGGCGATAGTCTTCCATCGTTCCCTGTCCTGCCGCAGAGAGTACGCAGGCTGATAAGATTGCTGATAAAAAGATTTTTCTATTCATGATTTCACTCTAAACTCTAAACTATGAACTATGCACTATGAACTATGCACTACCTCACCTTCCATTCGAGTACACCACCCGATTGTCCCTCACGCAGTTTGACAACCATCTTCAGCGATTTGGTCTCGACGGGACGGAACCTCACGCTGTTGTAACAGTCTTTCAACACGGTGTAGGGTTCGTGGTCTTCCACCTCGCGCCATTCTCCGTCAGCGTTCTCATAGTAGAGCCGCCACGACTCAGGCACGCGGAAGTTGCCGTCGTAGTGATCGAAGTCAAGCCAATAGACCTGCACCTCCCTGACACGCTGTGCCTCATCCCACCGATAGCTGATAGCCTCCTGCGTGCCGCGTTTCAGCCACCAGTAATGGTAGGGTTTCGAGGTATCGCTGGAGCGGCGAGGTTCCCATTGGTCATTGGTACCACCAGCCCAGGAATCGACGGGAGCCGTCTCGGGCGCATCGTTTTGGATGGGGCCTCGGTTGGCGAAGGTATGGGCCTTCGAAGCCAGCGTCGGCAGCGGTGTGGGGACAGCAGCCATCGTATTCTCAGCAATCCACACTTCCATTGGCTGCGCCCCTCGATTGTTCCATGTGCAATATGGGATGGCGCGGAACCTCGCAGGCTTCACCTCACCTTCGCGTGTGACCTTGCGGGCTTCACCCTCCAGCACCATAACGCCACCCAACAAGTCTTTCTCGAAGTGGCTCCCGACAAAAGCAAAAGCGGGGATATACTTATCAAAGATTGTGGAATCAGGTTGATCGGATGCTTCTATACAAAAAACGATGGGGCCACGCTCAAGTGCAACCTTGTTGCACAAATCCTCAGCCATACTGTTGGCCGACACCCTATGAACGGACATATCCATCTTCAACTCCACCACATCACCTTTCCTCCATTGGCGGTTGATGGTGAGATACCCATTTTCGAGTGTGCCGTCCGTTTCCGCCCCATTGACCAACACCTGGAATCGAGAATCGGCAACCGACCCGATGGAACTCACATATAGGTCGTTGCCCAATGGTCTGTCGTTCAGCCAGCCTGGAATGCGGAGGTTCAGAGAGAATCTTCCCCCACCCTTTTCCACTTTCAATAACAACTTACCGTCCCAAGGGTAGTTTGTCTCCTGTGTGAGCACAACCTTCTTGCCGTGTACATCCAGCTCTGCGGTATTCGCCATGTAGAGGTTCACGTAGATGCTGGGGGTATGGGACTTTTGGGACTCGCGGGCCCCATCCACAGCATACACATACCCTGGCACCGAGGCTATGAAGCGGGTGATGTTGCCTGGACAGCAGGCACAGCCGAACCATGCCTGACGCTCGTGCTCGCCACTGCTCTCCAAGGGGTTGTCATAGAAGAACTTGTCACCAGAGAGGCTCACCCCACTCAACACATTATTATATAATGCACGCTCGACCACATCGATGTACTTCGCATCACCTGTTGCCAGGAACATGCGGTGGTTCCAATAGACGTTGGCAATGGCAGCGCAGGTCTCACAGTAGGCCGTATGCGCGTTCAGTTCATAGTTGGGGCCAAAGCCTTCGCCCTGTGCGCGACTACCGATGCCGCCCGTGATGAACAGTTTCTTCTCCGTCATGTTCTTCCAGATGCGTTCCAAAGCCTTGAAATAGGCCGTATCGCCCGTGAGAGCGGCTACATCGGCAACACCACTGTATAGATAGCCTGCACGTACAGCATGACCCACAATCTCGTCCTGCTGAAGAATGGGTTTGTGGTCTTGGGAATAGATGCTCGGCGCATGACCATCGGTGCAGCGCCCTGTCTCCTCAACGAAATACTTGGCTCCCTCCAGATACTTCTTGTTACCCGTCACCTTATACAGCTTGCAGAGTGCCATCTCGATGATGGGATGTCCCCCAGGACGATGAATCTGACCTTCATGGGGGCCGAAAGTCTTGCAGACCAGATCAGCATTCTTGATGGCGACATTCAGAAGAGTCCGCTTACCTGTAGCACGATAGTGGGCAACAGCCGCCTCCATGAGATGTCCGCTGTTGTATAGCTCATGGGAGTTGATTTTCTCCCACTTTGAACGTCCCCACCATCCAGACAGACGATAGCACTTGTTGGTGACGCAGGTCGTCAAGTATCCGTCAGGCTCCTGTGCGTCAGCGATGATGGCGATGACGCTGTCGAGATAGTTGTCGAGTCGTTTGTCATAGTGAACGGCCAAAGCATAACTCGCTCCCTCAATGATCTTGTAGGGATCGGTGTCGTCGAAGGAGAAGTCGCCCTTGTGCTCAAGTGCCTGCAATCGCGGCGTATCGGCCTTCCTGTTACCATTGTTGATGGCTGCGAGCTGGAAGTTGTCAAACCGTCCGTTCTTCTCGCATTCACGGAAGGCTGATGGAATGGATACCGTGCGGTTCACCTCTATGCGCGGAGCCCAGAATCCATCTGTCAGGTGTACAGAGGTGAAGGGCACCTCACTGATTTGTGCCTGTATATTTGCGTTCATCAAAGAACAGCCAAGCAACAGGAAGAAAAGAGATTTTCTAATCATCGATCAATACCAGTTTTTTGAATTATCTTGCAAAAGTACAAATAATTATGAAGGAAAGCTCATAAATTATGATATATTTTGTAACTTTGCGCAAAGAAAACAACAACAGAAAGATGATACGAATCAAGAAAGTAGCACTAACCTCGTTGAGCATCTTGCTCACGCTATCAGTTCACGCGCAATCAAAAGTCAACGGCTACCCCATTACGCCCGTTCCTTTCACACAGGTCAAGATTACCCCCAACACCTTCTGGGGCCAACGCATGGAGGCAAACCGCATGGTGACCATCCCCCTTGCATTCAGCAAATGTGAGAGTGAGGGCCGTTACGAGAATTTTGTCAAGGCAGCCCATCCCAGCGACGAGTACGACGTATCGAAATTCATGGGATTCTCCTTTGACGATACCGATGTATATAAAACGATTGAGGGAGCAAGTTATGTGCTTAGAGGAGAGAGGAGAGAGGAGAGAGGAG
>JAFSWU010000005.1 GCA_017444365.1 Prevotella sp. | reverse complement strand
CACAGAGATGGAGATATGGCCCGCATCGGCAGGAGCATGGAATGAGAGCCGCACCTGCTCGTAGGGCTGGTACCCGTCCTTAAGTCCCTCCACCTCTATCCATTCCGTTCCGTAGTCATGGTTGTTGACGAAGAAGAGACGATCTGCCAAGGGCGTTCCCTCTTCATTAAATAAAACTTTCCCAATCTGTTGTACTATACATTTTGGCTGGAAAACCTCATAAATCCTTATGTTTGGGCACTGATATGACAAGAATTGGCATAAATCACTCCAAGACACATCAAATGGACAGATATTCTTTTGGAAATTTTAAAAATTTCTTTGAGAAAAGTTTGGAATATAGTCTAACTTTTATTAACTTTGCACCCAAGTTAGACTATATATTATGCATCATGCCGATACCTCAACATATCCTCAGCGTCGAGAGACCAAAGAATACAGTAGTCACCTGCTACGGCAAGAAAAAGGATCACTATGCCGTCCGTCAGCGTGTAGGTTGTAAATACGATGAAGGGCGTCACCTTCCGACGAACGGGCCGACGATAGGCCATATCATAGACGGGAAATACGTCCCGATAGAGGAACCCGTTCCGACGGTGTCCATGTGCGATGTCGACTTGAAGGACTGGGCCAACGTCTCACTCTGTGACAGGCTTTTCCAGGATGTCCTGCGCGACCTCAGGAAGGTGTATAATGAGAGCGATGCGCTGAAGCTCTACTGCATCGCCATCCTGCGTGTATGCTACCCAGGAATCAAGGATTGCGAGCTGAAGGAAGCATACGGCGACAGTTTCCTTTCAGAGACTTATCCGGATGTGGCTCTGTCCCGCAATACCGTCTGCGAGTTCCTCAACAACGCGGGGAAGACCTGCTCCCGTATCATAAAGTTCATGAGGCTGCGCACCGAGGCCGTGAACATGAGCCATCACCTACTGGTGGACGGGACCCTGAAGACCGACACGTCGAAGGTGAACAGCCTGTCGGACTTCTCGAGAAAGGCGAGGCTGAAGGGGGCGCGCGACATCTCCGTGCTCTATGCCTTCGACCTGGAGGAGCGCGAACCCGTCTGTTCCAAGTGCTATCCCGGGAACATGCTCGATGTCACCGCATATGAGTCATTCATAAGTGAGAACCATATCACCAAGGGTATCATAGTTTCCGACAAGGGCTTTCCGTCATCTGCTGCGGAAGCACAGTTCAAGGCCAACCCGGACCTGCATTATCTCAACCCCCTGAAGCGCAATGCGAAACTCATTGAGAGATACAACATGCTCACCTTCACGGGCATCCTTCCCTCGGACTCGAACATAACCTATCGCAAGGAAAAGTGCACGGGCACGAAGAAGTGGCTGTACTCTTTCCGTGATGCCATCCTGGCTGCGAAGGAAGAGCAGGACTGGCTGAAGAACGCGAAGAAAGATGGAACTTATTCCGCAGAGGCTCTTGCCGAAAAGCAGAGGTCATTCGGTACGATTGTGCTTGAGAGCGACTGCGACCTTAGCATAGAGAATGCATACGCAGCATACGCAGAGAGATGGAAGATTGAGATTGTCATGCGCTTTTACAAGTCTGCATGTCAGTTTGACGACACCAGAGTGCAGGATGACTACTCCGTCATTGGATCTGAGTTCTGCGACTTCCTGGCCACGGTACTCACTTTTCGTCTGATAAAGGCATTCGACGGTGAGCATCTTCTGGAGAAGCATACATATAAGAAGGTAATGGCCACACTGAAGAGAGCTAAGAAGATCAGAATCGAGGAAAAGGACTGGCAGCTCATCAAGGTCGCTCCCTCTGTCACCGAGATCATTCAGAAACTGGGAATAATATCTCTACCTAAACAAGAGCCTAAGAGAAGGGGGAGAAAGCCAAAACAAAAGAGTGTATAGTACAACCGATTGGGAAAGTTTTAATTAAATATAATAAGGTCGTTGACACCAGTGGGGAGCTTGGGCAATTGGATCTCTGTTTCCCCCTCTTCTCCATTCCCGCTACCGAGGTCAATCCTTTGGAAGTGTTGCAGCATTCCACGGCAGAGCACGGCATAGCCGTATTCCTTCGTCGAGTCCAGCCCGCGCGCCGCCAACCTAAACCGCCATCCTGCTTTGCCGTCAGCATCCTCCCTCCATTTGTCTTTCCCCTCCTGTTTAGGAGGGGTCAGGGGTGGTATCATTCTTACCGTTACCCCCCTCTTCTCCACCTTCGGCAGGTTGAACGAGTATTCCTTTCCCTTGTAGGTGCAATGGGCCTTGGGCAGGCTCCCATCCTCAGGAATCTCCATCTCAAAGCTTCCCCGTCCCATGTACTCCGTTCTTGCCGTCTGAGTTCCAATCTGCAGCTGCAGGTTGTTAACGCACTCGCCCTCCTCCGTTGTCGCCTCGAAAGCCAATCGGCAGCGTGTACCCGCAACCAGGTTGCCGCTCTCGGGATAGAACCGTAGGTTTAGGTTTGGCTTGAGTTCCTTGTCTAACCGCTGCTTGGGTCGGCTGACGATGTACTTCTGCCCATAGTTGCCAGCGGAGTCGGGCCGCTCATAGACGGGAAAGACGCGGCTGTAGATGGTTCCGTACTGGCGGAAGAAGTCTGCCGCCATCTGGTGGTTGTAGAACTGCTCACGGTCTTTTCGTCCGTAGGGATGCTCCGTGACGCAGAAGTTGAGCATCCAGCGGGTGTAGGCTCGAAGCTCGTAGAAGCCGGAGTAGAGGGAGTCCTTCAGTGCGAAGTCCCCACTGCTGTAGCCTTTCTCCGAGACGATGAGCTGCTGACGTTCCACAACGAGCCCGTCGGGTGACACCAACTCCACGTACATCAGACGGCTCATGTCCGTGTAGTGGTTGTTGTCCGCCCGGACCACGTATGCCTTGTACCAGATGGTGTCGCCCTTGAAGTAGCAGGTGTTGTCCATGTGTATATAGACCTTCTCCTGCACGGGAGCCTGCTCCAGCATGTGCCGCAGGCTGTCGAGGCGGGACTGGGCGGCTGTCAGCTGCACACACGCCATCGTGAAGAATAAAAGGAAAGCATTTCTCTTCATACGCTTACGGTTTTGTTTTCTGCCGCAAAGTTACGCACTCTACGGCAGAAAACAAGCAAAAGGGACTTCACAAAAACTTCACAAATGCAAGTGCTTTCTATTTTTGGCGGTTTCATCGCGGGGATGCACCTGTTTAGTAGTCCCCTCCTTGCGAAGGAGGGGGTAAGGGGTGGTAGCGGAAAAACTATGGTGTGTTAAAACTATAAACTATGCACTACAAAGCACCCATAATATCTTATCAGTTGCAAAGATATATAATAATATTGAAATAGCCAAGAAGAATAATGTTTTAATGTCAAAACAAAAGGCCTCTTCTTGGGGAGGTTGGGTGGGGCTCTGTATGTGGCGTGTCTTATTTGTCATGATGGCGAATTGTCGTTTCGGCAGACTGTAGGCCGGGGGCTCTGAAGCTGAGGCGGATGGTGCCTTGTTCGCCAGTGGGTTGGATGTAGGCAAGCAGGCGACCGCCGTTGGTCTGGCGGGTGTTGGCTTTTGCGGGCGTGGTGTCGCGCATGTCGCTGTTCTCCAGTCCCAAGAGGCGGGCAGGACCAGTGACCTCGCAGGTGACAGCATGATGGCCGAGGGGTACCAAGATGCCCTTTTCATCCACAACTTCCACTAACACCTGAAATACCTCCGCTGTATTGTCTCCTATCGTCTCGACCTTCAAGGCGGTTGGCTCTCCAGCTGTTCTGATTTCGTATGTACAGGTCACAGCTCCTAACTGGTCGCATGCCTCGGCGGTGAGGGTGCCTGCCGTGTAGGGGATGTCCCAGTAGAGGATGTCGGTGAGCGAGTCGCGCTTGGCAGGAGCATCGACAGGCTGACCATTGACGAGCAGGCGGGCGTGGGGTTGGTTGGTGTAGCATACCACGCGGATGTTCTGCCCGTCCTGGTAGTTCCAGGTATCTTGTGCATAGGGTGACACCCAGTTGCGGTGTCCCCGTTCCCGCTGTCCGTGTGTTCCTTGGCGGGCCGACTCGGTGGGCAGGGCATAGGTTCCGATATAGCAGACAGGGTGTGTACACCAGAGAGAGGCACGGTAGTGGCCGTTGGGCTTGATGAAACTTCCGAAGTCGAGCAGACCGGCAGAAGAGCCACGGGCAGGCCACGGACCACTCTCGCCCAGGTAGTCGGCACCCGTCCAAAGGAACTGTCCGAAGATATGCTCGTTGTCGCGTACGGCTCGCCAAGCGGGCATGTCGTGGCGGTTCTCGGAACCATAGATGACGCGCTCGGGATATTTCTTGTGGTCGGTTTGGTAGCGGTCTTCGGTATAGTTGTAGCCCACCACGTCGATGGCACCTGGATAGGCGGTCTCATTGCTCATCACCACGCCAGCCAACGCGCCTGTGACGGCACGGGAGCTGTCGATGGAACGGACAATTTTGGACAACCGCTCGGCAATGCGGCAGATGCGCTCGGCATGGGGCTGCTCAGGCTTATAGCCGCCATACATCGGCTGGGTGATGCTCGACCCGTCGAGAACGGGGTGTGAATAGGGGTCGTTGGGATAGTCCACCTCGTTGCCGATGCTCCACAGGAAGATGCTCGGGTGGTTGCGGTCGCGGCGCACCATGTCGGCAACGTCGCGGTCAATCCATTCCTCGAAGAAGTCGTAGGAGCCTTCGTAGCCCGGTGTTCCTTTGTTCCACCCTTCGAGCCACTTGCGCTTGGGGAACTCCCACTCGTCGGAGGCTTCGTCCATCACCAAGAAGCCCATTTCGTCACACAGGTCGTAGAGTACAGGAGCCTGTGGGTTGTGGCTCATGCGGATGGCGTTGACGCCAATCTCCTTCAGAGCCTGTAGGCGACGTGCCCAGACATCACGGGGCACCACGGCTCCGAGAACACCCGCATCGTGGTGCAGGCAGACACCTTTCACCTTCATCCAGCGCCCGTTGAGGGCGAAGCCTCGGTTGGCGTCAAACTCCAGCGTGCGCAGTCCGGCACGCATCAGGTCGTGGTCGATGACCTGGCCATTGCTCATCAGTTTCACCTGCAACATATATAAATAGGTGTCGTGCAAGTCCCAGCGGTGGGGATTAGGAACGGTCAGCGTCAAGGTCTGCTTGTCTGTAGGACCGATGGCTGTGTTGCCCGTAGCAACCGTCTGGCCCGTGGCATCTATCAGGGTAATCTCAGCTGTCAGGTTCTGTGAATTCTTTTCGGTGGAACCACCTTTCTTCTTGCCTTTACCATGATTCCGTCCTGCTGTTTCCGTGGCGATGTCCACCTCTACGATGGCTTCCTTGGCATCGATAGCCTTCAGTCGATAGGCTGTTCCCCATTGTGCCAGATGCGTCTTGGGTGCCCGTACCAGCCACACATCGCGGTAGATGCCCGAACCCGTGTACCAGCGGGAGTCGGCATAGCGGCTGTGGTCAACGCGTACTGCCAGTACGTTGTCGCCCGTGGGGTTGAGAAAGGGAGTCAGCTCATACAAGGTGGAGGCGTAGCCGTTGGGACGCTGTCCGATGAGATGTCCGTTGAGATATACCTCGCTGCGGTTGTAGATGCCCTCGAAGTATATGTAAGTCAACTCGTCCGCTTGTTGACTTTTGAACTCGCCAGCCGTGAAATGCTTGCGATACCATGCAATGCCGCCCGGCAGATAGCCCGTACAGGAAGCCAGCGACTGCGACATCTCGCCCTCGATGGAGTAGTCGTGAGGCAGGTCCAGTCGTCTCCATGCGGCGTCATCGAAATCTGCCTTCTTGAAGTTCTTGTTATCCTGTTGGATGAACAGCCAGCCCTGATTGAATCTCTGGGCATTGCCAAAGCCCACCTGTGCCTGTGCTGACAAGGAGATGAGGAGCGAAAAGAATACAAATAGGAGTTTATTCATCGGTTTTGGTTGTTTTTTATAAAGCATAAAAGGGAGTCCAAGACTTGCCTGAACTCCCTTATGGCGGTTTCTATGAATTATTTCTTGGCTTTCTTGGCAGCCTTTTTCTTAGCGGCCTCAAGTGCTTTCTTGGCAGCAGCCTCGCCCTTGGCTTCGAGTGTGCTCCAATAGAGGGCACCAAACTCCTTCAGCTGAGCGGTGAAGGCGCGACCTTCGGCCTCGGTCTGAGCTTCGTCGGCAGGAGCGGCCCAAGCGTGCTGATAGCCCTTGATGTCGTTCCAGTGACCGCGGGTGAAGTCAGGTACTTCGACGGGCAGGCAACCATTGTCCATAGAGATGCTTCCGAGCTCAGCAAGGCAGCACCACTCTGCAAGGTCATACACATCCATGTCGAGGGGCAGACCATTGCGCAGACAGTAAACGAAGCGGCTGTCCATGATGAAGTCCATACCACCATGTCCGCCAACCTCCTTGGCTTCCTCACCATACTTCTTCACGATGGGGTGGGTATATTTGGCGATGAGAGCCTGCTGGTCGGCATCCGAAAGATAACCATGACCCGAGATGTTGTCGGCAGAAGGTGTCACGCCGGCATCCTTCATGTTCTTGGCGGAAACGGCATAGCCTTCAATGGGGTACTTGTTGGCAAAGCCCGTGGTACCGGTGAGCTGGTATAGGCGGTTGTAGGGCTGCGGTGTCATCACGTTGTGGTGAATCTCCATCACCTTGCCATTCTCGGTAGAGATGAGCGTGGTGGTCTGGTCGCCGTTGCGGAAGTTGACATCCTCGCCAGTGCGCTCCTTGACAAGTTGCTTGCCTACAAACGACTTGGTGTCCATGGCCACGAGGGTCTTCATGCGGTCGCCGCGGTGAATGTTCAGCACCTGTGCGATGGGGCCAAGGCCGTGTGTAGCATAAACGTCGCCACGGTAGTTCTTATTGAACTCCAGACGCCAGCCCAGCTTGTCGTTGGCATCCTTCTTCCAGTAGTAGTCCCAGAAGGCACTCAGGTCGTGACGATAGGCACCCATGGTATAGATGACTTCGCCGAAGACACCGTGCTGTGCCATGTTGAGTGAGTTGAGCTCGAAGAAGTCATAGCAGCAGTTCTCCAGAATCATACAGTGCAGGCGCTTCTGCTCAGAGAGGTTGATGAGCGTCCAGATCTCGTTCATGTTCATGGCAGAGGGAACCTCGATGGCCACATGCTTGCCGTTCTCCAATGCCTCGCGTGCAACGAGGAAGTGGTGGATCCAGTCAGTGGCGATATAGACCACGTCGATGTCAGTACGCTTGCAAAGCTCCTTGTATCCGTCTTCGCCATCGTAGATGTCAGCGGGCGGCATATTGGCGCTCTTCAAGAAACGCTGACAAGCCTCGGCACGTCCCTTCTCATAGTCGCAGAGAGCCTTGATCTCGATACCGGGGATGTGGGTCCAGCGCTCTACAGCACCGGGGCCACGCATGCCAAGACCGACGAAGGCCACGCGAACCACGTCCATCTTGGGGACGGTCATGCCGAGCACGCTCTGCTGGTTGGCTTCACGAGCGGGCACCTTGGTGACTACTGTTCCATTCTTCACTTCATACGGCCAGTTGAACTGAGCCAACAAACTTGTGGGCAGTACGAACATAGCGGCTGCCAACAGCGATAACATCAAAAATTTCTTGTTCATATTGTCAGTTAATATTTAGGTTATTAATGTTTTAATAGGTTGTCAGGGGGCAAAGATACAAATAAAAGTTAAAAGGTGAAAAGGTAAAAAGGTAAAAAAACATTAAATGGTTTACTTTTTTACCTTTTTACTCTTTTACTTTTTTACTCTTTTACCTTTTTTAAAAAGTTAGAGCGTGGTGAAGTCAGGGACGGCAACGGGTGTTGAACCGTTCTCGATGGAGAGGCGCGACAGTTCGCTGATGCAGCACCACTCTGCCATGTCATAGACATCCATGTCGAGTGGCTCTCCGTTTTGCAGACAATGGATGAGTCGCCAGTCCATGAAGTAGGCCATGCCGCCTCGCGGATCGAGTCGGCTGGCGATGGGCAGCAGCTGTTTGACATAGTCGGGCAGATAGTGGTTGAGCAGCTTGTCGCAAAGCTCAGCCGGAAGGTTCTCCTCTTTGGGGAGGTGGATGTCCAATTCCTTCAGCTTGTTTGACGAGAAGTGGAGCAGTGGCTCGGGATATTTCTGTGCGTAGCCCTCTGTGCCCACAATCTGATAGAGGCGGCTATAGGGGCGCGGTGTCATCACGTTGTGCTGTATGAGCATGGTCTTGCCCCGCTCTGTCCGGATGAGCGTGGTGGTCTGGTCGCCGTTTTGGAAATCAAGGGCTTCCCTCCCCATGTGCTTTTCGTAGATGCCAGGTCCCGAGAAGGCGGCGGTGTCCATGGACACGAGTGTCTTCATTCGGTCGGAGCGGTGCAGGTCGAGCAGCTGACAGAGGGGGCCCAATCCGTGCGTGGGATATATATCTCCCCGCTGCTGCCGGTTGATTTCCAGTCGCCAGGGTGTCCACTTCTCGTCGATGGGATGGGCATAGCCTCCTTCCACGTGTACAATCTCACCGAAGAGTCCGGCGCGTGCCATGGCGAGCGTGGAGAGCTCGAAGAAGTCATAGACGCAGTTTTCGAGCATCATGCAGTGCTTGCCAGTCTGTTTGGCAGTCTTGACCAACAGGTTGATCTCGTCGAGTGTCGTGGCAGCAGGCACCTCCACTGCCGCATGCTTGCCGCCCAGCATGGCAGCCACGGCAATGGGGACATGGCTCTGCCAGTCGGTGCAGATATAGACAACATCTGCACCGCTGTCCTTGCAGAGCTGTTCATAGCCGTGTTCGCCCCAGTAGGCCCTTGGTCTGGGGAAACCGTAGTTGTCGATAATCTGCTGTGCTTCCTCCACCTGTGTGGTGGAAGCATCGCAGAGGGCAGTGATGTGCGCGCCCTCGATGTTGCAGAAACGCTCGATGGCAGCCATTCCCCGCTGCCCTAAGCCCACAAAAGCTACACGGATGTTCATGTTGGATGAAGGGTGATAGATGAAAGATGAAAGATTGTTACTTGGCGTTGATCTCCTGCAGCAGGCGGTCGGCATGCCCCCAACGGTCCATCATGAAGAGCACGTAGCGGATGTCCACTCCGATGCAGCGAGCCAGACGGCTGTCGAAGTTGATGTCGGAGGAGAGAGAGTCCCAGTTGCCGTCGAAGGCGAGACCGATGAGTTTGCCGTCGCCGTCGAACATCGGTGAGCCGGAGTTGCCGCCGGTGATGTCGTTGTTGGTCAGGAAGCAGAGCTGCATCTTGCCGGTTGTCTTGTCCTGATAGGGACCGAAGTCTTGCGAGGAGAGCAGTTCGTGCATGATGGGCTCGGCAAAGTATTCCACATTCTTGTCGGCCTGCTTCATCTTCTCAACGATGCTCTCGGCTGTGGTGTAGTAGCCCGAGGGCTTTCCTGCCAGTTCAAAACCGCCCACCTGTCCGTAGGAGAGTCGCATGGTGAAGTTGGCATCGCTGTAGTGGGGCAGGTCTTCCTCCATGCGCAGCTTGGCGGCGCAGAGATAGCGTTCCTGTGTGTCGATGCTGTCGAATGTCGAGAAGAGGCCTTCGCGCATGGTGACAAGGCTCTCCATGAGGTCCAGTCCCATCTGCACTCCCATGTCCTTCTTGTATGCCTTCTTGTTGAAGAAGAGTTTCTTTCCGCTCTTCATCAGGATGGAGCGTTTGTAGAGGTCGTCCACGAACTGCGCATAGTTACCATGATACTTGCGCTCGATGGTCTGGTAGAACTTGGGCAGGTAGTGCTGATCCACATGTGCCTTGTAGTTCTTCAGCAGCGTGGCAAACACCTCTTTGTCCAAAGCTTCGTCCCATTCGCTGCTGTTGTCTTCAAACACATAGTATTGTTTGTTGGGCTTGTTTTCCGGGCCTTTCACCTCCATGCCTCTTGCACTCTTCATGGCACGTGTGCAGAACTCATTCGTGCGGTTGAAGGTTTCAATCCAGTACATGAAGGCGCGGCGGTCTTCAAAGCGTGCCTTGTACATCTCTTCCAGATGCTTGAAGTTCAGTTTGTCTTTCAGATAGCCCGTGGAGTCCTGCCAGGCGGCGAGTCGCTGCTCGAACTCCCGCTTCTGGTTGATGATGCCGATGGAGTCGATGCACTTGTTCATGCCGATGGAGTTTTTCCAGTAGTTGGAGCTCTGTGCGTATTTGGAGTCGTACTTGATGCGCACGGCCTCGTCAGCCCGCATGTGACGGATCATCACGTCCTGCTTCACACCACGCACCTGGGCACGGGTGGCATTGTCGGCATCGCGCATCTCCTGGATGCCATAGCTGGAGAGATAACGCTCGGTAGAACCCGGGTAGCCCATTGTCATGGCGTAGTCGCCTTCCTTGTAGCCATCCATGGATACCTGTGCCCAACGTGTGGGGTGGTAGGGGACATTCTCCTTCGAATAGGCTGCCGGGCCGTTGGTCTTCGGGTCGGCATAGATGCGGAATACGGAGAAGTCGCAGGTCTGGCGCGGCCACATCCAGTTGTCGGTCTCACCGCCGTACTTACCCATCGACTTCGGGATGGTGAACACCAGTCGCAGGTCGGTGAAGTCGCGGTAGGTGGTGGCATAGTACTTGTTGCCCTCGTAGAACGGCTTGATCTCTAATCGCAGGGTGGAATCGTTCTTCTTGACCTCCTGCGACAGAACGTTCTCTAAAGAGTCGAGGAATGTTTCCTGCTGCTCCGAGGTCATGGTTTCGAAGCCATCCTTCATGATGCGGTCGGTGATGTCCTGTTGGTCAATCATGAAGGCCACGAACATGTCTTCGTTGGGCAGCTCCTCGGCATAGCTCTTGGCATAGAAGCCGTTGAGCATATAGTCGTGCTCCACGGTGGAGTGGGAGCGGATGGACTCAAAGCCGCAGTGATGGTTGGTGAACACCAGTCCGTCGGGGCTGACGACCACGCCCGAGCAGTAGCCCGAGAAGTTGACAACGGCGTTCTTCAGTGAGTTCTCGCCAAGGTACAGGTCGTTGTACGACATACGGAAGCCCTCTTCCTGCATTTTCTCGAACACCTGTGGCGGCAGGTTGTAAATGGTCCACATGCCTTCGTCGGCGTGGGCGGTGCTCAGCCCTATCAGGGCCATGAGCGAAAGGATCAATTTTTTCATTATCTGTTTTGTTGTTATGTTAACGAAAGTATTTCCCGATGACAGGCAGACCGCTCAGGGGCAAGTCCTTCTTGACGATATAGCCGCAGAAGAGGAGCAGCAGGAGCGTGTTGACTGTGAGCCGCAGCCATACGACAGTCACGCCACCCGTCTCTTCCCAGTGGATGACAGCGGCCAGAACAGCTGTGAGCACCACGTAGCGTGCAATGTCGCCCAGCGGGTATCGGATGGGGTAATAATGTTGTCCGACAAAGTAGGAGAGTGTCATGGCGGTGGCATAGCCGGCAAAGCCTGCCCATGCGCATGCCACATAGCCGTAGCGGGGAACGAAGAGGAAGTTCACCGCCAGCAGCACGGCACAGCCCAGTCCTGAGAAGACGGCTCCCCAGATGGTCTTGTCGATGAGCTTGTACCAGAACGAGAGGTTGAAATAGACACCCATCATGATTTCGGCTGCCATGACGATAGGCACCACTCGCAGTCCCGACCAGTAGTCTTGGCCGATGATGTACTTCAGGATGTCCATATAGGCCATCACTGCCAGGAATGCCAGCAGGGTGAAGATGAGGAAGTACTTCATCGCCGCAGCCTGTGTCTGGTTGCTGTCGCGGTCGCGCGACTTGCCGAATACAAACGGCTCGTAGGCATAGCGGAACGCCTGTGTAATCATGGCCATGATCATGGCAATCTTGAACACGGCCCCGTAGATGGCCAGTTGCTCCTTCATGTCTATACCTTTATATATATAGGGGAAGAGCATCTTGTCGGCCGACTGGTTGAGCACACCCGCAATGCCCAGCACGAGAATGGGCCAGCCGTAGGAGAGCATGCGCCGTAGCAGGGGTGTGTCGAAGCCGTGGCGCAGTCCTGTCAGCTCACGCCAGAAGAACAGGGTGATGCTGGCCGTGCAGATGAGGTTGATATAGAAGGCGGCCGCGGCATCGTGGCCGTCCATACCGATATAGTAGATGCAGTTGAGCGCAATGTTCAGGAAGATGAACAGCAGCTTCAGTGCGGCGAACTTGATGGGTTTCTTCTGATAGCGCAGGTAGGCGAACATGATGCTCTGGAAAGCATCGATGGCCACCACGGTGAACATGCAGGCGATGTATTCCGGGTGGTCGGCATAGCCGATCAGCGAAGCAAGGGGGTGCAGAAACGCCAGCGTGAGCGCAACGAAAAGCAGGGACGTGCCGCCCACTGCCCAGAGTGAAGTGGAGAACACCCGTTCAGCCCGTTCCCCCTCTTTGTTGGCGAAGCGGAAGAAGGCTGTCTCCATGCCGTAGGTGAGGATGACCAACAGCAGTGCCACATAGGCATAGACGTTGGTGATGACGCCATACTCGCCCTGTGCCGCTGGCATCTTGATGGTGTATAGCGGCACGAGCAGATAGTTCAGAAACCGTCCGATGATGCTCGACAGTCCGTAAATGGCGGTATCCTTCAATAGTCCTTTCAAGTTCATAATCCCCTTTTTACTTTTTTACTTTTTTACCCTTTTACTTTTTTAGAAGAATAGGTAGGCGATGGCGATGGCAGAGATGATGCCCGCCAGGTCTGCTAACAGACCGCATGCCACGGCATGGCGGGTCTTGCGGATGGCCACGCTGCCGAAATAGACAGCGAGGATGTAGAACGTGGTGTCGGTGCTTCCCTGGAAGATACACGACAGGCGTCCCACGAAGGAGTCGGCACCATACTGCGTCATGGCATCGACCATCATGCCGCGTGCTCCGCTTCCCGAGAGCGGCTTCATCAATGCCGTAGGCAAAGCCCCTACGAAATCAGCGTTGATGCCACACGCCTCCACCGCCTGTCCGATGCCTGCAATGAGCAGGTCCATAGCACCGGAAGCACGGAACACGCCGATGGCCACCAGTATCGCCACCAAGTAGGGGATGATGCGCACGGCGGTCTGGAATCCTTCCTTTGCTCCTTCGATGAAGGCATCATATACGTTCACCCGCTTGCGCACACCCGCTATTATAAATAAGGTAATGATGGTCATGAGCAGAATGTTGGCCACCGATGTGCTCACCACGTTCATGGTCTCCTTGTCCATCTGTGAGAATCCCCAGATGATACCTGCCACTGCGGCGCACATGCCACCCAGCGTGAGCAGCATCACGCGGTTGATGAGGTTGATGCGCTGGTAGAGCGACGTGATGATGATGCCCGCAAGCGTTGAGAAGAACGTTGCCAGCAGGATGGGGATGAACACATCCGTGGGCTGGGCAGCCCCCATTTGGGCACGATAGACAAGAATGGAGACGGGAATGAGCGTCAGTCCGCTCGTGTTGAGCACGAGGAACATGATCATCGGGTTCGAAGCCGTGGCCTTCAGCTCTGCCACCTGCGACTCGCTGAGCCCTTTTTCCTTCCTCATTTGCTCTATCTTTTCGTCCTTCACCTCGTTCATCTGCTCCATCGCCTTCAGTCCGAGCGGTGTGGCGGCATTGTCGAGTCCCAGCATATTGGCGGCAATGTTCATAAAGATACTGCCCGTCACGGGGTGTCCCTTCGGGATGTCGGGAAACAGTTTGACGAAGATGGGCGACAGCAGTCGTGAGAGCACGTTGATAATGCCCCCGCGCTCACCAATCTTCATCACGCCCAACCACAGCGAGAGCACACCCGTCAGTCCGAGTGAAATCTCGAAGGCCGTCTTCGAAGTGTCAAACGTGGAGTTCATCATGGCAGGGAAAACCTCCATGTCACCCATGAATAGCAGTCTCACCAGCGCAATGACAAACGCGATGAGGAAAAATGCAATCCAAATATAATTCAGTACCATAACAGCTGCAAAAGTACACTTTTTTCCCCACACCACAAAGCACACCGGCGAAAAACCTTAGCTTTGCAGCTCCAAAACTAAGGTTTTTCAAGCGAGGATCAAAAGGAAAGGTTTTTCTTGAACTTCAAAAAAAATGAAGGAAAATGTTTCTTTTCTAAATTTTTTATTAAATTTGCAACCGATTATAATCTTTACTCTGGCTCGAAAGAGTCGGTCAAATTTGAAATTATCTTTTTTTATTAACTTAATTATTAACTTAAACCAAAACAAACAACATGAAAAAGTTCTTACTTTCTCTGGTTGTAATGGTTCTGTCTGTTCTCTCGGCTTATGCCGGCTGGGAAAAGACTACAACCATTGCAGTGGGTGATGTCGTTTTGTTGGCCGTAGAGAATGCCAATGGTACTCAGGAGCTATCCGGAGTGAGCAGTAACCTTGGCACCTGCGCTGACTATACTACAACACCAGAAGGAGTCTATCCACTCACAGTGGTAGAAGGAGCAAGTGAAGGGACGTTTGCATTTAAGAATGATTCTTATTATTTGGCATTTACAGCAAGTAATAAGAATTATCTGAACACCAGCGAGACCTTAGATGACAAATCGTCTTGGAATGTTTCATTTAATGAAGATGGAACAGTGAAAATTTCCAATGTGGCTGCTGACACTCGCGTGATTCAGTGGAATTATAACAATGGAAATTCACGCTTTGCTTGCTACACATCAAATCAAGTGCTTCCCATCCTGTGGAAGCAGGTGGAAGATGGTGCTTTGCTGGCTCCCAGCATTTCGCCCAAATCTGCCACTTACTTCGAGACACAGTCGGTGACGATCTCGGCTGAAGAGGGAGCAACCATCCACTACACATTGGATGGTACAGATCCCACGGCGGAGAGTGCCGTTTACGCTGAGGCGCTGAGCATCAGCGAGACAACAACTGTGAAAGCTATCGCCGTGAAGGATGACAAGACCAGCAGTGTGGCTACAGCCACTATTACTTTTGGTCCCGTCTATGACAGCTTCGCTGCTGCCAATGCCGCTGCGGTAAAAGACCGCGTAGTTTCGCGTCTGACGTTTACGGAGGCCCTTGTCCTCTTTGTGAATGGACAGAATGCCTATATCCAGGATGCTACAGGTGCCATGATGCTTTATGGTGCCAATGAACTGAAGGCTGGCGACAAGATTTCGGGCTATGTACAAGGTGAGCTTTACCTTTACAACGGCCTGCCCGAGGTTGCCAACTTTACCCTCAACGCAGAGACTGTTTCCAGCGACAACGAGGTTGTACCCACCGTTGTTGATGCTGCTGCTTTGGCAGAGAATCCTCTGGCTTATGTCAGCCAGTATGTTCAGGTAAGTCCTGCAAAGTTTGCAGAAAGCCAGGAAGTCTCCACCAAGACGAATCTCAACTTCACGGTTGGTGAAACAGCTCTGGTTCTCCGTAATAACTTTACTGTTGAGTTCAGCGTGGATGCGGAGAAAGAATATACCGTTGCTGGTATCGTTAATATTTATAACGGACAAATGCAGCTGTATCCCCTTTCCGCTGATGACATTGCTGAGAATGTGGCTCCCGAGCCCGTAGAGACCGCTATTGTTAATGGCAACTTCAGCCAAGGCAAAGTGGCCGACAACCACATTTGCACCTATGCAAAAGACGTGGATACAAATGGAACCACTTATAGCAACATGCTGGAAGTGGAGGGTTGGACTCCCGCTAACAATGGCGACGGACGCGCAGCTGGTATCATGGCCTACGGTTCAGAGAAGTGGATCGGCGGTGCTGGCTATAGCGTACCTGCCTTCAATCCTGCTGGTGTCACAGAGGGAACAGCCCTTGGCGTGGTTGCCGTATGGAGTGCAGATGCCCAGTACACACAGACTGCCACCTTCGCACCTGGATATTACTTGCTGACCACCCGTGTCAACAACGTAGGCGGTGCAACAGCTACAGCATCCAACCTCTTTGGAGCTCATGTAGGTGAGGCAGACTATTTTGCTGAAAACACCACCTATGCAGTCAACCAGTGGACACGTGAGAATGTTTTGTTCCAGGTAGAGGAAGCTGCCGAAGGCTTCTTCTCTGTAGGCTACAAGGCTACAAACGCAGGAAATGCTGCTCAGCAGCATCTGTTCTATGATGAGGTTGCTGTTAAGGTGTTCGATACCGAGGAAGCACGCACCGCATATTTGGCAGACCTTGAAGCTGCTGATAAGGCTGACGCTGCCGTTTACGCATTCGTAGCAGCCCGCGCCGCCAAGACTGCCGCTATCGAAGCTCTTGCTCCTGTTGGCGACGAGCTGTTCCAGTACAGTCAGACCGCTATCGACGATGCTAAGGCTGCCGTAGCTGCCGCTGAGAACCTGGAGGCTGTTGAGGCTGTGGTTATGCCCGCCGTTAACGCTCCCGATGCAGAGAAGCAATATACCCTGCAGCTGAAGGAAGGCGGCATGTACATGGCCATCGCTGATGGCATCCAGCTTTCTGCCGACGAGTTCCCCTTCAGCTTCGAAGCTGTTGAGGGTGGCTATGCCCTGAAGAATGGTGAGAACTATGTTGCATTCACTGGCACAGGCAATAACACCTGGACCATGAGTGCTACTGCTGAGCCCTATGCTTGGACATTCAACAACTTGGGTGAAGGCTTCTACACCATTGCCAAGGCAACAAAGAACACTGAGTATATTGGTGTGGATAATACAGAAGCTGGCTCTTCTTGCTATGCCAACAAGGGCGTGAGCGACAAATCTACTTGGGCTCTGGCTGAGTATGTGGCTCCCGAGGTATTCACCATCACAGTCAATGAGCTGGCTAATGGTGAAGTCGTTGCTACTCCCACAGAGGGCGTAGAAGGAACTGAGGTGACACTTGAGGTGACTCCCGCTGAAGGTTATATCCTGAAGAGCCTGACCGTTACCAGTGGTGCCGGCCAGACCGTGGAGGTTTCCGAAGATAACAAGTTCGTGATGCCCGCAGGCAACGTAACCATTGCAGCTGTCTTCATTCCCACTCCCGTTATTGCCGACGGTGTTTATTATCTTAAGAACGTTGGCACAGGCAAGTATCTTGCTGCTGGCTCTTCTTGGGGTACCCACGCCGTGGTTGACGAGTTTGGTCTCGACTACACGATTGCTGAACTGGAGGATGGCAAGTACACCCTCGACTCTCAGGTGAGCAATGGTGGTAACAACCACTTCCTCAATGGTGAGTGGAGCGATGGTGCAGCCTTTGGTTGGACACTCGCAGAAGTTGCTGACGCAGAAGGAACCTTCACTATCAGCAATGGTGAGAACTATCTGACCGCTGGTGAAAATGACATCATTACACTTGCTGGCGATGCAACTGCAGCTGCCGCCCAGTGGCAGTTTGTTACTTCTGACGAGTTCTTGGCACCTTTCCAGGCTGCTATGGAAACTGCTTCAGAGGAAACACCTGCGGATGCTACTTATCTTGTCAAGGGTGCAAACTTCAACCGTAACGACCTGCGTAACAACGCATGGGTTAAGACCAATGCCGGTGGTAATGTTGTGGTTGGCGGACCGAGCGCAGATAGGGCTACTTATGGTTGTGAGTTCTGGAACAACACATTCGATCTCCATCAGACCATCGAGAACATTCCTAACGGATACTATAAGTTCTCTATCACTGGTTTCGGTACCAATGGAACTACAGTGGCTTATGCCAACGATGTGGTAACTCCGTTTGCTGCTACAGAGAGTGGAACTAACCAAATGGGTGTAGCACTTGACAAGCTTGCTAATGGTGATTATGCAACCACAACAACCGATGTTGTTACCGTTGTCAACCACACTCTCACTATTGGTGTGAAGCGTGAAACCAACCAGGGTTCTGACTGGACAGTCATCGACAATGCTCGTCTGACCTACTTCGGTCCGATAGATATCACGGTTTACAAAGAAGCACTGGATGCTGCTGTGAAAGATGCTCAGGCTGTAGAGGGAACCGTTCCCGCTGCTGCTTACGAGGCTCTCGCTGCTGTGGTGACAGAGCAGAACAAGGAGTATGAGACCTCAGATGAGTACGAGGTTGTCATCGCTGCCGTTGAGGAAGCTATTGCTACTGCCAAGGCTTTGCAGGGTATCTATGCTCAGTATCCTGTTGTGAAGGAGAAGGTACAGGCTCTGAAGGATCAGAAGGTTTACAAAGAGAACGCAGCTAAGACAGAGGCCTTCGATGCTGCCGTTGCAGCTCAGGACAAGGCTGTTGAACTGGCAACCGAAGTTGCTGGCGTTGAGGCTGCTATCGCTGCTGTCAAGGCAGCTGGACTCGAGTTCGTTTCTCACGTAGAACTGATTGAGGATGGCGTATTTGATCTGACAGATGCCATCATCACCAATCCTGCTCCTAACACGAGTGTTGAGGGCTGGACTGTGGCTGGTGGAAACGCAAGCTTCCAAGCCAATTGTGGTGAGTTCTGGAATGCCGCAGGTGCTTCTATCAAACAGACCCTTGCTGGACTGCCCGCTGGTAACTACACACTGACTGCTGTGGCTCTGACACGTACCGACATGGTTGCTACGCTCTCTGCCAACGAGAACACCAAGGAGATCGTTACAGTTGGAAGTGACGACGTGAACAACCGCACTCAGGCTGATGCATGGTTCAACGAAGGAAACGGTGTTGTAGAACTTCCCTTCGAGCTGGCTGAGGCTGGTGACGTAGAGATTGGTCTGACCGCCGACACTGAGAACGGCGACCACTGGCTGGTATGGCGCAGCTTCAATCTGAAGTACACTGCCAACGGCTATCTGGAGCCCATCATTGCCGAGTATGGTGAAATCCCGACCGAGGAGACCACCTTCGGTGCTGACGATGACAAGAGCATTGACATTGCTACCGACTACTTCACTATTGCCAAGGCTCAGGATGTCATTAAGGTGACGGTTGCCGAGGTAGGCGAAGAAGCTCAGATTGCTATCTATGACAAGAACAATGCCGCTATCGATGGTCTGACACAGACGGTTGCTGCCGAACAGACAGAGGTTGAGTTCGCACTTACCGAGGAGCAGATTGCCGCTATCCTTGGCACAGGCGCTGAAGAAGAGCCTGCTGAGGCACGCGCTCTCATTGCAGCTGCCGTACGTGAGTTCATCCACATCAAGGGTAAGAACCTCACAGTCAATAAGGTTGAGCTTGTTGAGTACGTTGAGCCAAAGAGCGAAGAGGAACTTGCATACGAAGCAGCTCTCGCTGCCCTCGAAGATGGCAAGACCTACCGCATCTCTGTTTCCATGAAGGGCGAAACCTATTATCTCAAGTCGGACGGATACTTGACCGATAACGAGAGCCAGGCTACCACATTTACATTCAACGCTGTCAACGCCGATGGAACATTATATGCTACAGGATGGAACTTGAACTGCAAGTTCACGAATCCCACCTTGAGCAACGGCTCCACTGGAGAAGTGCAGAATGATGGACACATCCATACACAGAACGACCAGAATCGCAATAATTGGGAACGTCAGGTGTTCTTCTTGAAGGATGGTAAGTATGCAGTACGCGCCACCAATGCTAACAGCGAGAACTGGGGTGCCAACACTTACTGGGCTATCCTTGACGGAGCAGAAATGCCTGAGGCCGGCTATTCTCTCGAACCTGCCTATGACTGGGATGTTACCCTTTATATAGATCAGAGCAAGCTCAATAGCCTTGTTGCCTCTCTTGAGACAACCATCGCTGCTACCGACAGCTATACCGACGAAAGCGGAACAGCTGCTGCCACTGCTACCGAAGCTCTTGCTGCTGTGAAGGGTGCCGAATACACAAGTGTTGATCAGGTGAATGAAGCCATTGAGCAGGTACTTGCTATCGGACGCACCTTCTTCGCTGCTATCCACGCAATCGACCCGATAGACGTTTCCGAGTACTACATTACTAATCCGAGCCCCATCGCTCACAAGTCGCTGCCTTATGGCTGGGAAGGTGAGACATTTGGAGACTCTTCGAATGGTGTAAGTGAATACTGGAACAAGGCTGCCGTAGGATTCCATCAGACAATCACCTTGCCCGCAGGCGACTATAAACTGACGGTTGTCGCACTCCAGCGCACAGGTATGAAGGGCTACGTCTATGTTGACGAAAACAAGACCGAAATCGCTGGTGTTGGCAATCCTCCTGTTAACAATAGAGCACAGGCCGCCGCATGGTTCGCAGAAGGAAATGGCATCAACGAAATCTTCTTCAAAACAGAAGAGGCTGGCGACCACACCATTGGTCTGACCACCGATGACACCACCGGCGACCACTGGACTGTATGGCAGAGCTTCAAACTGGAGAAGATCAACGACATCCTCGAAGGCATACGCAAACAGTATGAGGATGCTGTGGCCTCTGTCTATGAGGCTATCACCGACGAGGCTTATCAGAACATCCTCGGTAATGGTGTAGAGACTGCTGCCCTGCGCGAAGTCCTTCCCGCAGAGGAGCCCACTACCCGCGAGGGTTACGAGGCTGCCATCGAGGCTATCAACACTGCTTTCGCAGCTTGGAAGGCTTCTGCTCCCAGCTACGACCAGCTGATGGGTGCTTTGGATTACGCCGCTCTCTTCGGTGTTGACAAGGATGCTGAACTCGCTGCTATTGGCGAAGATGCAACATACAGTGCTGCCAAGGCTGTTGAGGATGCTGTGAAGTATAAGACTCAGGTCTATGACATCGTGGCTGAAAACTACACCTCTAATGTTTCCGACAATCTGGGTGACTGGACTGATGTAAACATCGGAGACAACCGTGGACAGCACTACGACGGTACTTCTACAACCAGTTATATGGAGCAGAAGGAAGGTTGGGGTAGCACTTCTTGGAGTGCAAGCCGCACTCAGACTGTTACCCTGCCGAAGGGTTCATATGTGCTGAAGGTTGCTGCCCGTAGCTCTGTTGCTGCCAATGCTTACGCAAGTGTTGCTGTTGGTGAGGATGAAGTTCGTGTGAACTTCCCGAACAAGAACGACGCTGGCTTCGGTATCGATACCGAGGGTAACTTCACCTTCGCTGCCGACGCTACATACGCCAACAACGGCAATGGTCGCGGTTGGGAGTGGATCTTCGTTCCCTTCACACTCGCTGAGGATGGCGAAGCTACCATCACCTTCGCTGGTAATGCTTCTGCACAGTACCAGTGGATGAGCTTCACCTCTTGGGCAGTGCTCGTTGATCCAGAAACAACAGGCATCAATGGCATCCGCAACAATGGCGAAGCCTTCAAGAACGCTGCTGTTTATGACCTCAGCGGTCGCAAGGTACAGAACCCGACACGTGGTATGTACATTGTGAATGGCAAGAAGGTCGTGATTAAGTAAAAACAACCCACACCCTGCCCCTCTCGGGGGAGGAAAGTGAATACTTGAACATCAAGTCCCTGTCTCCAAAGAAGGAGGCGGGGACTTTTTTTGAAAAAAACTCTCATCTCTCATTTCTTTCTCTCAACTTTTTTGTATCTTTGTCGCAAATAACCTAAACTACAGATGATTATGAAACGGATTTTTACTTTATTAGCTATGGCATGGGTTGCCTTGACTACCTTTGCCGACACGGCATTTCCAACGGTAAGCACCGACGGAAACGAGGTGTGGTACTATATCCAGATGCAGAACGGAGAAGGTGTTTTGGCATCGCAAGGTGAAGGAAGCAACCTAATTACTGCTGAGCCGCAGAAGGCACGGCGCAACGTGCAGGTGTGGAAGATTCTTTCTGCTTCCGCCAACCACTATCGGATGGAGACTCCCGCCGGGCAGGTGATGTACTATGATACCGGTGCCGGGAAGTTCATGACGGCGGCAAGTCCATCCTCGGGCTATACCTCTTTCCGAATTGTTTCTACCACGAATGGTACCTATCAAGGCTATGAAATCTATGCCGACCAGAAGACCGATGACTATGCCTACCTGAATCAGTGGGGCGGAGCAGGCATCGGCAAAGAGCTGGGGCTTTATCTCAAAGGCGACGTGAATAATCCGCTGCAGTTTATCCCCGAGGGTGCCATGCTGTTCAAGGATGTAAAGCCCTCGGGTGTCGGCGAGGTGTCGCTGTCTGGAACCACCACATGGACTCCCGAGAACAAGCACACCCTTTGGTACACTCGTCCGGCCACCGTCTGGATGACCAGCACGCTGCCCATCGGTAACGGGCAGTTCGGTGGCTGTATCATGGGTGGTGTGAAGCGCGACGAGGTGCAGTTCAACGATAAAACCCTCTGGTGGGGACATCTGGGAAGTGTTGTCGGTAATGGCTCATACGGAGCCTATCAGAATTTTGGCAATCTCTATATAACCTCTACTGATGCCTCGGTGACCAAAGCCACCAACTACCGTCGCTGGCTCGACATTGACGAGGCGCGTGCGGGTGTTGCCTATACTGCCAACGGCGTTGACTACAGCCGTGAGTACATCTGCTCCAATCCCGACAAGGTGATTGCTATTCGCTATTCTGCATCAGAAAACGGGAAAATCAGTGACAACCTGATTCTGTTCAATCAGAACGGTGTGCAATCTACTTACACGGTCACCGATGGCGTTGGCGAGGCTGTCTTCAGCGGAACCATGAAGCGCACGGGCACCGCAAACAACGAATCCTACTATTGTCAGATGAAGGTGGTTGCCACGGGTGGTACCATTACCGCCAATGAAAGTGGTATCAACGTGAGCGAGGCCGATGAGATGGTCATCTATCTCTTTGGTGCTACGAATTTCTCACCCGACAACGACGATTACATCTACCCGGCTGAGCAGTTGCCGGCTAACGTTCAGCAACCCGTTGCAGCCGCCGTCAGCAAAGGCTACGAAAGCATTCTCGCCGACCATGTGGCTGACTACAAGTCGCTCTACGACCGTTGCGCGCTGAACATCACATCGGCTGCCAACACGGTTCCCACCCCACAGCTTATCAGCAACTTCGCATCCAACAACGCTAATAATCTCCTGTTGGAGGAAATGTATTTCTGCTATGGCCGCTATCTGATGATTGGCTGTAGCCGTGGTGTCGATCTGCCCAGCAACCTCCAAGGTATCTGGAACGACAACAACTCGCCAGCCTGGAACTCCGATATCCACTCGAACATCAATGTGCAGATGAACTATTGGCCGGCCGAGGTGACGAACCTCAGCGAACTGCACATGCCGTTCCTCAACTACATCAAGCGAGAGGCTTGCGACCGCTCACAATGGCGCAAGAACGCCCAACAAATCGCCGGGCAGACCAAGGGATGGACGCTGACCACAGAGAACAATATCTATGGTTCGGGCTCCAATTGGATGCAGAACTACACCATCGCCAACGCCTGGTACTGCATGCACCTGTGGCAGCACTACCGCTATACGCTCGATACTGACTACCTGCGTGATATCGCTTTGCCAGCCATGCGCTCTTGCTGCGAATATTGGTTGGAGCGACTGGTGCTTGCCAAGGACGGCACCTACGAGTGTCCCAAAGAATACTCGCCCGAGCATGGTCCCGGTTCTGAGAATGCCACAGCACACTCTCAACAGCTCGTTTGGGACCTGTTCAATAACACGCTACAGGCATACGAGGCTCTGAATATCACCGACGACGAGGCATTCCTCACCGACCTGCAGAACAAGTTCGCCAAACTCGACAAGGGTACAGCCACGGAGGTGGTGAAAGGGCAGACACTCCTGCGCGAGTGGAAATATACCTCTCAGAACAGTGTCAGCTCCTACAGCAACCACCGTCACCTGTCACACTTGATGGGACTCTATCCTGGTACACAGATTGCCGAAGATGCAGATCCCGCCATCTATAAGGCTGCTATCAATTCCCTCAATGCCCGTGGCTACGAGGGTACGGGTTGGTCGATGGGCTGGAAGATCAACTGCCACGCCCGTGCCAAGGACGGTGACCGCTGTCAGAGTCTGATTGCAACGGCCCTGCACATCCAGTCCAACACAGGCAACAGCCAGGGCGGAGGTGTCTATGAGAACCTGTGGGATGCCCACACACCCTATCAGATCGACGGTAACTTCGGTGCCACCGCTGGTATGGCGGAGATGCTGCTACAGAGCCATCAGGACAAGCTCGAACTCCTGCCCGCCCTGCCGTCTGTATGGTCGGAAGGCAACGTGAAAGGACTCTGTGCCATTGGTAACTTTGTTGTCGATATTGCATGGCGTGAAGGTAAGGTTACCAATGTCTCCATTACCTCCAATGCTGGAAAGACTGCCGTCATCAAGTACAGGGATGCTGCCTTCGGATTCGACATCACCGACGGTGACGGGCAAGCCGTGAATTTCACCATTATCAACGACAATGAGATTTCTTTCCCGACGGTGGCTGGAGGCATCTACCAATTGGTTGCCAATGGCAAGACCTCTGCTGTCAGAGTGAACGACATTGAGACAGGAGACTATTATATTTATTCAGCCACTGACGAGGGAGACCGCTTCCTCGCCATGGCTACTACCAAGAAAGCGGAGCTGGTTGCTGACAAGGATTTGGATGGAACCATCTGGACAATCACGTCCCTTCCTGCTTCAACCTTTCCAAGCACTTCTGCTGAACCGGCTTTCGATACCGATGGAAACGTCTATACACTCTTCAACCCTTTTCGGGAGTTATATATTCGAAACAAGTACTTAATCGCTAAAACTGCCACGGGTAAGAGTTCTATCCACCCCATCTATCAGCATGCCATCACGAAGCTCTATGCCATCCGCTCCACCAACATCGACCTTGCCAAAGATAACTATAACGGGTGGTATGCAGTGGAGAACGGAGCCCTCGCCTACACTTCCACCATTCCTGTCTTCTGCTGGAATATTGAAAAAGCTACGACGGATGGAATCAGTGAGGCCACACGTTTCACGAAAGAGCACAATGGTAAAGTTTACGACTTGAGTGGTCGGAACATCGGTCATCGTCAACTGCAGAAAGGTCTTTATATCCTCAATGGCAACAAGGTCGTGATTAAGTGATGATGAATTTGTCATGAAGATAGGAATATTCTGTTCTGCTAACAGCAACATCGCCCCTGTTTACTTTGAGAAAACGGAGGAACTGGGGCGATGGATTGCCAATAACGGCCATTCCATCGTGTTCGGCGGCTGTAATATGGGATTGATGGAGTGTGTGGCAAAGGCGATACATGAGGCCGGTGGAAAGACCATTGGTGTTATCCCAAGTATCATTGAGAAAGGCGGTCGTACTTCGCAGTACGTTGATGTACACATTCCTTGCGACCATCTTTCCGACCGAAAAGACTTGCTGCTCGAACATAGCGATGTCATCGTGGCACTGCCTGGAGGTATCGGAACCCTCGATGAGGTGTTTACTGTGGCGGCATCCCACACTATAGGGTATCACCAGAAGAAGGTGATACTCTATAATGTCAACGGATTTTGGGATTCGCTCATAGCCTGTCTCGACGATCTTGCCAACCGAGGGATGGTTCGCGGACAATGGCGCGACTACATCCAGACGGCAAAGTCGTTAGGAGAGTTGACTGAGCTTCTCTGCCATGGCTCGGCCTAAGGCTTCGCATTGCTGGCGAACCTCGGGCGTGAGCCCTTGTTTCATGTCAACGGGTTCGCCGACAGGTTCAAAGTGCAGACGCTCCTCGTTCCATTTCTGGATGGCGTCAACGGCCTTTGATGCCCAGCTGTGAGACCCGAACCAGCCAAAGAGGTGATTGCCCTTGATGTCCTTGCCTGCAATCTCGCTTAGCAGTACATCCATCTCATGATAAAGAGCGGTGTTGTAGGTCGGGGCTCCCACAATGAGACCGCGATAGCGGAAGATGTCGCGAAGGATGTAGGAGTGATGGGTCTTGGAAACGTTATAGACAACAATGTTCTTGACACCGGCTTTGCTGGCTGCACGGGCAATATGTTCCGCCATACGCTCCGTATTCCCATACATGGTTCCGTAGCAGATGACCAGTCCTGGCTCTGTCTCGTAACGGCTCATACGGTCGTAGAGATCTACCACCTTATGAATATATTCGTGCCACACAGGACCATGGGTAGCGCAGATGTAGTCCAGTTTAACACCGGCAAGCTTCTTGAGTGCCTGCTGAACGGGTGTTCCGTACTTTCCTACGATGTTGCTGTAGTAGCGTACCATCTCTAACCAGAAGGTGTCGCAATTGATTTCTGTGTCAATGATACCGCCGTTCAGTGCTCCAAAACAGCCGAAAGCATCGCCGGAAAAGAGCGTCTTTGCGCCCTCGCTCATAGCTTCGTTGGCATTTCCACAGATGGTCACCATGGTCTCGGGCCAGTGTACCATCGGTGTCATCACGAAGTCAAGGCGGAGTTGTCCAAGCTCGATGGAACCTGCGTTTTTAACCTCTATGGTTCCTTCCTGGATGCCATAGAATCCATTCATCATGTTAAATGTCTTCGTATTACCGATAATCTGAATGTACGGGTAATACTTTTTGATAAGTGCGATGGAGCCGCTGTGGTCGGGTTCCATGTGGTTAATGACCAGATAGTCAATGGGGCGGTCGCCAATAACTTCACGGATGTTCTCGATGAATTGGGTGAAAAAGTCCGATTCCACCGTATCAATCAGGCATACCTTCTCGTCGTCGATGAGGTAGGAGTTGTAGCTTACTCCGTTGGGCAATGGCCATAGACCTTCGAAGAGTGTCTTGTTACGGTCGTTGACTCCAACATAATAAATTCTTTCGGTAATCTTCATATCGTTGAGGTTTAAAAATCTTCGTTGTTTTTTTCTTTCAACCTTTCTCCCTCTTCCGGAGAGATGTAGTTGAAGATGCTTTTGCAACAGGCAGCAGAAAAATGTTGGCCGTAGGCAATGAGGCGGTCCCATTGCTCGGGGGTGATACCTTCTCTCAGTTGCATCAGGGAAATGTTCTCTCTGATTAGTCCGAAAATAAATCCGGCATTGAAATTATCTCCCGCTCCTATGGTGCTGACGGCTTCCACCTTCTCCACATCGTAGCTACGGGAAAGGTTCCCTTGTGCGCGAAGGGCAATAGGAGCCTCGCCGCGTGTACAGATGAAATTCTTGCAGTAGAAGGAAATCTCCTGTCGGTAGAGCACATCGGGGTCATCTTTCTTATACAACACTTGGAAATCCTCATGGCTTCCTCTTACGATGGTGGAAAGTTCCAGGTTGTCCAACAAGTTGGAGCGCAGTTTCACTGCTTCATTGGCATGGGCAGCGCGGAAATTGATGTCATAGTAGAGAATGGCACCCTGTTCATGAGCATAGTGAAGGAACCCATATACCTGTTGGCGGATAACGGGATTCAAGGCGTAGTACGAACCAAAAAGCACGATATCATCGGGATTTACCTTGGGATATTCAAATTCAATCTGGTCGTTTGGATGGTCTTTATAAAACACATACTCTGCGTCGTTCTGCTCATTGAGAAATGCTAATGACAACGGCGATTTCGTGCCAGGGTATTGGCGTACATTCTCAGCGTTCACACCATTCTCTTGCAGGAAGGCGATGATGCTGTCACCAACCCGGTCGGCACCGGTCTCACTGATAAACGTGGTATCCACCCCTGAGCGGCCTAAGGAGATGATTGCATTAAAGGTGGAACCACCGGGATAGGCTCCAATGGGCTGGTTGTTCCGAAAAATGATGTCGAGCACAGTCTCGCCGATTCCAAATACTTTTCTCATACTTCTGTTCTTTCGTTTTCTGTTTGCAAAGATACAATTTTTTTCTTTCATATTTGTTCGTTATCTAAAAAATGATTATTTTTGTGGCAAAATCAAATTACTAACTTCAAATGCAAATGAAAAAGATGTGTACATGGGTGGTGTCGGCTTTGTTGACGGTATGTTCAACGGCTGTGGCACAGGAAGACGTGACAACACAGTACATGATTAATCCTTCGTTTGAAACAGATGAAGCAGCATCGCTTTCACCTGTGGAAAACAATGCCGACGGGCTGCGTGGCTATACGCTCAATCAGCCCTCGGGATGGACAATCTCAGGAACGGATGTGACAAAACTCCTTGTCACGGCCGCCTGCTATACTGATAACAATTTCGGTAAGGTGACCAGCCTTGCTGATGGCAATCAGGCCTATTATCTTCGTATGGGCTGGTCAACAGGTGCTACCACGATACAGCAGGTTCTGGAAAATCTGCCAAAGGGTAAGTACAAACTGACCGCTGATATACGTTCAGCGTATGCGAACAGTGCTGCTTCCTCGTTCCGCCTGTTTGCTGGTACAGCGTCTGCCTCTGTACCTTTCATGCAAGGTAGTGCTGATTTTTTTGTTTCTGCTCCCTGGAAAACTTCGGAAGTTCCTTTCGAACAAGCAGAAGACGGCCAAGTGACAGTAGGTGTAACGACAGACTGGCTTTCTGGCGGTTCGTGTATCATGATTGATAACGTGCGGCTGTATCGGTTGGCAGATGATTATGTTGAACCCGAGGAACCTACGGAGCAAGACGTGGAAAGCTTCACGGAAGGAGTGATCGACAACGTCTTCGTTGGTGAGACAGAGATGAAGGCTGACCTGTTGCAGATGCTGGCGAACTTTGCCACCTATTTGAAGAACGACTTCCAGGATTGTGCTGCTCCGAACAGTGTGGGTGAGGTTTGCGGTTGTTTCAAGGGTGAGAACACCATGGGAAACAATGAGCAGGGCGTACGCCCCAACGCCGACCTGTCCATGATTTGTGCTTTCTTGGTGAAGTATGGTCAAGGAAAGGTTACATTACCCGCTGGCGTAACGTGGGATGACGTTGAGACAATGGCGATGAAATCGCTTGTTTTTGCCTATAGTACCCATAAGGCAAACAAGCTGAAGGTATGTGCAGGCAACAGCTACTGGGGAAGCACCTCCACCAGCGATCATGTGTGGGAAAGCTCTCTTTGGGCGATGTCGGTGGCCTATTCCGCTTTCTTCCAGTGGAACAAACTAACAGAGGCGCAGAAAGGCTATATTGAGAAGCTGTTGAAAGCTGAGTGCAACTATGAACTCGGGCGCACCATTCCTACGGGATATGCCGGTGACACCAAGGCTGAGGAAAATGGTTGGGAAGCCGACATCCTTGCTGCTACGCTCGGGTTGTTCCCCAACGACGCCTTGGCTTCTTATTGGTTCAAGCGTCTGCGCGAGTTCGCTATCAACAGCTATTCGCACAAGGACGATGCTGAGAACCAAACCGTTATCGACCCGGATTATGATCAGACGACCATTGCCCAACTCTATAAGGGACAGAACCTTTACGACGACTATACCTTGCAGAACCATAACTATTTCCACACTTCCTATCAGAATGTGGTGATGCAGGAACTCGGTGAGGCTGCCTTGGCACTGAAGCTGTTCCAGACAGGACTTTACGGTGAGGAGAAGTGGAAGACGAATGCCTTGATGCACCACAACCAAGAAGTGCAGACCGAGGTACTTAACTGGTTGGCATTGGCCGATGGCGAACTCGCCATGCCCAACGGAAACGACTGGAGCCTCTTCCTATACGATCAGATAACGAGCTACACCACCAATGCCTGCTTCCTGCGCGATGCCGATGCATTGATGCTGGAGAACATGGCCTACAAATACATCAAGGCCCGACAGAAGACCACCGATGACGGCTCTTGGCTGTTGCGGGCCGACGTGGGAGCCCGCCGTATGGGTGTGGAGGCTCATCGCGTGATGATGACATGGCTCATGCACGAAGTGTTGTCCACGGCAGACCTTGCTGCAACAGAATGGGCGGCGTTCCGCGACCGCCATAGCGAAGCTCGTAAGATTGAGACCCAGAATATTGTTCGTGCCTATACCCCCGACCGTTTCACCACTTTCTCTTGGTCTAACGGTTTGAAGAGCTATACGGGCTATATCGCTTCCGACTCTCCAGACAAGAATAAGATCATCGTGCCTTTCCGTGCCAACAACACGGGTAATTTCCTCGGATGGTACACCGTCAGCGGTAAAGGAACCAATGCCACACCGGTGGTCAACGGCATCTACAACCTGAAGGGCAACGCCTGGACGATGAATGGAGAGCTGAACACCAACGATGCTACACTGAACAACCGCTTTGCCATCTACTCCACACCAGGTAATGCCGTCATCTACCTTGACTACGTGCGTGCTCTTGCCGATGTTACCATTTCCAAGGAGCAGGGCGGACTGATGGCCATCTCCACCGACGAGATGACCCGCCAGAAACGTACGCTCTATTATACGGCAGGCGATGATTCCACAATTCCCGATGGGGTTGCAGAGCCCATGAAGCATAAACAGAGCGACGGCTCGCAGTTGGTAAAACTGGAGACCAACTGGGTGAACATCGACAACGAGCTCGGCATTGTGGCCCGTGCGGGCAAGCAAATGGCCTTTGGCGACCGTGCCAACAACAACTCTGTGATGACCTCTAAGATTTATCCAGCCTATAGCGACCAGAGTCGGACCGTTTCGACAGGTGATGTGGTTGGTCAGCGCATGGTTACCTACTATAGCAACATCTCGGCAGGTAAGACCGCCGAATTGGACGGCTGTGTGACAGATCTGAACAGTCAGGTCCCGGCAGGGTGGGGCGCCGTCATGGTCCACGACCCCGACCTGTCTTTACACTTGCTGGCAGTCAACTTTATGAGCGACCAGAAGTGTGTGCTTAGTGGTTTACGGTCTTCCCGCATAGGTGCCGATCCAGTTTTTGAGGTTCCCACCACCATCACATCCACTGGTGCTTCCATCGAACTGTCCATTGAGCAGAATCATGCAGCGGGTCTTTCAACGCACTTCTTTGTCAACCGAGGCTCAGGACTTTTTAAGGCCTTTGTTTCCAAAGACAATTCCCAACAAATGTTCATCACAGCCATCGAGGGCGGCAAGATAGAGATAGGTTATGTTGCAGATATGGCTCAGAATACTGGTGTCGGATCTGGTGAGCTGACCCTGCGGACAGGCGAAACGTTGAAACTGACTTACGAGGGAGGCGAGCTTCGAATCGAGGAAGTGGAGACGTTTCCCGAAGAGCAGAAAGAAGATCTCACAGAAGGCTACGAGGACATCACGCCGTCAGTTCTCCTGAATCCGAACTTCGAGGAAGATGAGACCTATGGCAATGCTACGGGTAACGTCACCCTTGGTTCCGTCACCTATAACCCCTGTTATGTGAACAATGTTGCCGCTGCCAATGCCAAGTGGCCCAACGTCTTGCCGGTGCAGGGATGGACGGGCTCCAATGGTTTACAAGGTGGCAGTAAGTTCTGTCGTATGTATTCCATGCCCTATTCCCTGACCATGTACTGCGTCAGCCCCTCCAATGTCGGTAACTATGCCGCACAGACTGGCAGGATGATTGCCGACGAAGGGGTGGGAGAACGCACGCTCACCGTGCTCAACTCCTGGGACTCGGGAACCAATGCCATCACGCAGAATGCCTCGCTCACGGCTGGCGACTATCGTGTGTTATTAGACATGAAGTACGAGTGTCCCAATCAAACAGCCAACAACGGACGTGTTGTCAACACCTCGGGCGGTAATGTGAACACCTCGCTGACGGGCGTGAAGATAGGAACAGTCACCGATTACCGCTATCCCTCCGCCCCCAACACATGGGAGCAGATGGTCTATGACTTCACACTCGATGAAGCCAAGGATGTTACCATCTCCTTGGGCTTCCAGACATCACAGTCGCAGGGAGCGGCCAATAATACATTATTATATATTGATAACGTCCGCATCTTGAAGAAAGTTCCGACGGGCATTACAGACGAAACGCTCCGTCACGATGACAGGACGGGCATGCGAAACGGGGCTGTTTATGACATACAGGGACGTAGGGTTCATCCTTCTTTCCTATCCAAAGGTGTTTATGTAGCAAAGGGACAGAAGTTCGTGAAGAAATAAGATAGTACAGACGATCAACAAACCAAAGCACATGAAATACAAGGCATTTACTATTGCTCTATTGTCCTTGCTTGGAGGCATGGCATCAGAAGTGCTGGCACAGGCTGTCAGGAGTATCAATCAACTGAACAAGACAACCGTGGAGGTGGTTTATGAAGGTGGTAAACAAATGACCATAGACTTCTATGGGGACAACATCTTCCGCCTGTTCCGTGATGATGCGGGTGGCATCTTGCGTGCCCCGGAGGCAACACCACCCGCGAAGATATTGGTGGATAATCCTCGCCGTCCGTTACAAGGTGGTCTGAGGATAGAGCAGTCTGTTGAACAGTTCTTGGTTAAGACGGTTTCTTCCGTTGTTTCTATCGATCTTCGGACTGGTTTGATGGAGGTGAAGACACTGGGGCAGAACGGAGCTTCGTCCGTTCTTCAGCAGACGGCTCCTTTGACCTTCAAGAAAGGGGCGTATGAACTTGCTTTCCAGGCCAAACCCGATGAGTATTTCTTTGGTGGTGGTGTGCAGAACGGAAGGTTCTCTCATCGAGGAAAGAAGATAGACATCGTCAATACCAACAGCTGGACAGATGGTGGTGTCTGTTCACCCGCACCATTCTATTGGTCAACGGCGGGATATGGCATACTGTGCAACACTTTTACACCAGGTGCCTATGACTTTGCTGCCGACCGTCCGAATGAGGTGCAGCTGACCCACGACGCGCCTTATCTTGATATGTTCGTCATGATTGACAGTACGCCGGTGGCATTGCTTAACGATTATTACCAGTTGACAGGCAATCCCGTACTGCTGCCCGAGTTTGCTTTCTATGAGGGTCATCTCAATGCATACAACCGCGATTATTGGAAGGAAACTGACGATCAGCAGCGTGGCATCCTGTTCGAAGATGGCAAGTATTATACAGAGAGCCAGCCGCGAGCATTAACCGAAGCTATCTGAAGTGGAAATCCATCCTGCTTCCTTACAGCTACTCTTCTGCTCATGAGGCTATTACCGGAAAACCGCTCATCCGGGCTATGTTCCTTGATGAGCCTCTCAACGCTTCACCCTCCACGCTCCAATATACCCTTGGCACCCGCACGCAGTATCAGTATCTCTACGGCCCCTATTTCCTGATTGCTCCTATCTATCAGGAGACCAAGGCTGATGACAAGGGCAATGATATCCGTAACAACATCTACCTGCCGGCTGGCACGTGGATTGACTTCATGACTGGAGAAGCCTATGAGGGTGGGCGCGTCATCAACTCTTTCGATGCTCCTTTGTGGAAGTTGCCCGTGTTTGTAAAGCAGGGGGCCATTATCCCCGAGAACAATCCTAACAACAATCCCACTCAGATCGACCGTAAGACGCGAATCTATGAGGTCTATCCTTCGGTAGAGCAGACTTCTTTCACGGAGTATGCCGATGACGGTACGACAGATGCCTACTTGAGTGGTGCCTATGCCATCACCGAGATTGAACAGCGGGTGGAGAAGGGGCGTGCCCACATTGTCGTGCATCCAGCCGTTGGCGAATATCAGGGCATGGAGAAACAGAAGACAACCATTTTCAAGGTTAACTTGACGAAACAGCCGAAACGTGTCACCGTTCTTATTAATGGCAAGAAGGTGTCACCTGCGGAGACACCCGTATGTGAGGCTACCGAGCTGAATCGCTTTGCCACACCAGGTTCGCCGCTTGCTTCTCTCAGTGTGAAGAAGAATCCCGTGCTGACAGTCAAGGTTCCTGTCACTTCTATTTACAATAAGGTGGAGTTGCTGGTCGATGGCTATGAATATGCAACTCCCAATACCCTGCTCACCCACACTGGTGCGCTTGCTGCCCCATCGATTGTTCCTGCGAAGGAAGAAGAAGCCAAGCCATATACTCTTTCCCCAGCCTGGCAGTCTGTTGACAATGCCGACTATTACGAAGTAGAGTTTGAGGGTATGACCTATTCAACTATCCGCGATACCCAGTTCCTCTTCGAAGGTTTGCGGCCTGAGAGTGATTATGCCTTCAAGGTTCGGGCTGTCAATCAGGACGGGGTTTCCGACTGGACTCCCTTCAGCTTACGCACAGCTGCTAACCCGCTGGAGTTTGCCCTGCATGGGCTGACGGGTGAGTGTACGGCTGCTGCACAGGCAGGCTTCGGCCTTGACCGACTCTTCGACTTTGCGGAGAAGGGAGACATCTGGCATACCGACTATCAGAACCACGAGGCAGTTCCTTTCGACCTGACCATCGACCTCCACTGCACGGCAACACTCGACCGCTTGCACTACATCCCGCGAGAAAATGCGGGCAACGGTACCGTTCTGCATGGACATGCCTGCGTGAGTGCCGATCAGAAGAACTGGACAGATGTGGGCGAGTTTACTTGGGCGCGTGATGCCAAAGTCAAGGAGATTGCTTTTGCTCCGCAGACCGAGGTTCGTTACATCAAGCTCAGTGTAGATCAGGCCGTGGGAGGATTCGGTTCTGGTACTGAGATTTATGTCTTCAAGAAGCCTGGAACCAAAGTGCTCATCCCTGGAGACATCAACCAGGATGGCAAGGTGGACGACAATGACCTCACCTCTTACCTCAACTACACAGGTCTTCGTCAAGGCGATTCCGACTTCGAGGGATATGTTTCGAAGGGCGACATCAATGGCAACGGGCTTATCGATGCCTATGACATTTCTGTCGTGGCAACGCAGTTAGAGGATGCCCGGCCCCTTGCTGTTGCTGTCCAGCCCTCGGGCGAGTTGATGATCAAGGCCGACAAGCAGACCTATCAGGCAGGCGACGATGTGTTACTCACCGTGAGCGGCAGGGTGTTAGCCGATGTCAATGCCTTGCAGTTGATTCTTCCTTATGCTGAGGCCGACATGCAGTTTGTCAGCATCGAGCCAAAGGCTGTCTCAGGCATGGCGAATATGACTAACGACCGTCTCCACCGCAACGGCTCGAAGGTGCTCTATCCGACCTTTGTCAACGTAGGCGAGAAGCCTGCCCTCAACGGAGATGACGAACTGTTTGTCATTCACATGAAGGCGAATCGCCGTTTCACGTTGAAGCCATTTGCTGTTCAAGGTATGCTCGTTAGCAGAAGTCTCAACACGCTCCAGCTGTAATGGGCGTAAGCATTCTACGGATAAAGGGGAAGTTGCCGCGGCAACTTCCCCTTTATCCTGTTTGTTGGTGAATAGTCTGTTCGTCTTCCCACATGGGTCACTATTCCCATTAGTTGTACCACATGGATGTGTCAGCCGTGGCGTAGTTGTCGTCTGGATCCATGTTGTAGATGTTGTCAAGGTCGTACAACTCTTTCTCGTTCCAATAATCTTTGTTCTTCATTTGTGTGTTCCTTTCTCCCTTCAAGGGCTTTAGTTATTGATAGGTTCATGCAAATATACGAACAAACGATGAAAATTGCAACTGATTTGTCGAAAAAAAACTTATTTTCATCTTTTTTGATATAAAAAATCTTTCATTTGCATAATAATGCAAAGATAATAATTACCTTTGCAGTGGAAATCTAAATTGAGAACAATGAGGAAGGCTTTCTTAGTACTTGCTGTGATGCTGACGTCACTCATGACAAGTGCATCCGTTGAACGCCCCAAACTGGTGGTGGGTTTGGTTGTTGACCAGATGCGTTGGGATTACTTGTATTATTACTACGACCAGTTTGGTGAAGGAGGATTGAAACGGTTGGTTGACGAAGGGTTCAGTTGCGAGAACACCATGATCAACTATGTTCCCACCGTCACAGCAATAGGCCATACCAGTATCTTTACCGGCACCACGCCCGCCCTGCATGGCATCTGTGGTAACAACTTCCGCGAGAACGGTCGCGACCGCTACTGCTGTGGTGATACGACGGTGCATAGTGTGGGCTCCGACTCCAAGGCGGGTCAGATGTCTCCGCGCAACATGCTTTCCAACACGATTGGCGACCAGCTTCGGCTCGCCACCGATTTCCGTTCCAAGGTCATCGGTGTCGCCCTGAAAGACCGTGCCGCCATTTTCCCTGCCGGCCATGCCGCCAATGCCGCCTATTGGTTCGACAACTCCGTGGGTCATTTCATCACCAGCACCTATTACATGGAGGAGCTCCCTGCCTGGGTGAAGGCTTTCAACGAGAAAAACAAGACCACCCCAGGCGAAGACCAGAAGCTGCTACCGCATGGTGTGGCCCTGACCTTCGACATGGCCGAGGCAGTGTTGGATAACGAGAAGATGGGGCAGGGCAGTGTCACCGACATGCTCACCATCAGCATCTCCTCTACCGATGCCATCGCCCACCAGTACGGCACCCGTGCCGACATCACCCGCGAGGCTTATATGACGCTCGACCGCAAGTTGGCACACCTCCTCTCGTTGCTCGACAAGCGGTTCGGACGCGATGGCTACCTGTTGTTCCTCTCGGCCGATCATGCCGGAGCCCATAACCCCAACTTCCTGAACGAGCATCATCTGCCGGCCGGCGGATGGTCGGCATCGGGCATGCGCAAGCAGGCCAACGAAGCCTTGCGGAAGCGTTTCGGTGTTGACCGCCTGATAGCTGCCAACTACGGCGATTTCTTCTATATCGACCATGCCAAGGTCGATAGTGCCGCTCTCAGTCTTGCCGATGTGAAGGCAGAGGCCATTCGCCAGCTTGGGATGAACGACCACCTGCTGGCCGTCATCGACTGCGAGCAGGCTGCCACGGCCCCCATCCCTCAGCTCATCCGCGAGCGCATCGTCAACGGCTATCACCGTCTTCGCACGGGCGACATCTATTGCCTGCCCCGTGCCAATGAGTTCAGCTGGGAGCCTGCCGCCAACTACAAGGGAACCACCCATAGCGAGTGGAATCCCTACGATGCGCATATCCCCTTGGTATTCATGGGCTGGCACATCCAGCATGGGCAGACCTCTCAGCCCACCCGCATTGTAGATATTGCTCCCACGGTGTGCGCCATGCTCCATATCCAGATGCCCAGTGCCTGTATCGGTGATGCGATAACGGAGGTGGTGAAGTAGTTAAGTAGGTTAAAACTAAAAAGAATCAAGATATGAAAAGACTGATTGTCATGTTGCTTGCCCTCTGTACCGTGTGGTCGGTTGCAGAGCTGAAGGCACAGAAGAAGTGGGTCGATGTAACCGACAACTACATCGTCAACCCCAGTTTTGAGAATGGTGCAAACGGTTGGAGCTTCATTCGCCAGCATATAAGCAATGGCTCGTCCACCCTTCGTGCCGGAGCTATGGAGTGTTGGAACGATGCATTCCGCGTTTATCAAACGATTGTGAATCTTCCGGCAGGCGATTATCGCCTGTCTGCCAATGCGTTCTATCGTATTTCAGATAACTCCAAGTCCTATGCCGCCCATCAGGATGGCACGGAGAATATCACAGCATATCTCTATGCCGGTGAAGATCATGGTTTAGCCCTTCACAGTCTTTACGACTACGAGTTCCCCAACTATCAGGAAGGTTGTTGGTACACCGAAAATGGAACGGGCTACTATTCCTTCTTTGCCAACACCATGGAAACGGCTGTTCAAGCCTTCAACAATGGCGGACTGATGAACACCATCCAGTTCACTCACCAAGGTGGCAACCTTGAGATCGGTATCTTCTGCGATGACTGGCAGCAAGATTGCTGGTGCTTGTGGGACAACTTTAAGCTTGAATGCTATCAGGAGCAGATCTATGTGACCAGCGTGAGCGTGACACTCTCTTCTGAGACCATTTCCGTTGGCAAGAGCCTGCAGCTCTCGGCCACCGTCTTGCCCGAGAATGCCAGCATCAAGAAGGTAACGTGGATTTCCAGCAACGAGAGCGTGGCCACGGTCGATGCCACAGGTCTTATCAAGGCCAAGTCCGCTGGCACGGTGACCATCACTGCCACTTCCACCGATGGCACCAACCGCTCTGGAAAGGCTACCATCACGGTAGCTGCCAAGCAGCGTCCCGAGGGCGACTACAGTTGGATTGACGTCACTAACAAGTATATCGTCAATCCCGGCTTCGACAACAACTCAGATGATGGTTGGACCTTTGGTCCCAACAAGCGAATCGACAGCGAGTGCATGGAGTTCTGGAATGTCACCAGCGATGTCTATCAGGTGATTCACGACCTTCCTGCCGGCTGGTATCGTTTCTCTGTTCAGGGCTTCTACAGAGAAGGTCAGATGAACGATCAGGCATATAGTGCCTATCTCGATGGCACGGAGCAAATCACCGGTGTGTTCTATGCAGGAGATGACGAGCAGGATTTTGTCAGTATCTTCTCCGACCACATGCCCGATGGCTCTTCGACAAATGGTACATGGGGCTACCGCGATTGGGATACATGGGAAACCATCCTCTTCCCCAACAGCATGGCCACGGCCAACGAGTGCTTCCTCGCCGGCAAGTATCATAACGAGATGGAGTTCGAGCATGCCGGTGGCGACCTGCGCATCGGTATCCGCAACAGCAACGGGAAACAGAATTGCTGGTGTATCGTTGATAACTTCAAGTTGGAAGACTACACCACGCTCGTTCCCGCAACCTCCGTTTCTGTCACCCCGACCACTGCCGACCTTGTCGTAGGACAGCAGGTGCAGCTCACGGCCACCGTGCGCCCTGCCACGGCCAGCTATCAGGATGTTGAATGGAAGACACTGAATGCCGGCGTGGCAACGGTTGACGAGAATGGTGTGGTGACAGCGGTGAGCAATGGTACGGCTTACATTCAGGCCACAGCTGTCGATGGTTCCGGCAAGTATGGCCGTTGCCGTGTCACGGTGACGCGCAACAAGCCCACGTCCGAGTCGCTCATCATCAACGAGGTGATGGCCTCCAACGTCGATCAGTACATCAGTCCTGCCTATAACTTCGATGGTTGGGTAGAGTTATACAATCCTACCGATCAGGCCGTTGAAATCAGCAATCTGTATCTGAGCGATGACAATATGAATCTCAAGAAATGGCGTACTCCCTCTGCCATGGGTGCCCTGGCACGCAAGGGCTACTGTCTCATCTGGTTCGACAGCAACACGCTTCATCCCAACAACGCCCCCTTCAAGCTCGATGAAGATGGTGGAACGCTCTATGTGAGCGACGATGCGGGTAAGCTCATCACCAGTATCACCTATCCTGCCGGTAAGGAACGCGCCAGCTATGCCCGTACCACCGACGGCGGGGCAGAGTGGGGATGGACCGACCAGCCCACGCCCAAAGCCTCCAATGCGTCTTCAGCCTTTGCCGAGGTACAGCTTGGCGCCCCCGAGGTTGACCAGCCGTCTCAGATCTTCATGGGCAACCTCACGGTCAACGTGGTGATTCCTGCCGGAACGACGTTGCGCTATACCACCGATGGCTCACTGCCTACCCCCCAGAACGGTGTGGTCAGCACCACCGGACAGTTCTCTGTCACCGAAACCGCCATCTACCGTTTCCGTCTCTTCGGCGACAACTACTTGGCATCTCCCGTCACATCGCGTTCTTACATCTATCGCAACCTCGATTACTCGTTGCCTTCCATCTCTGTGGTCACCGACCGCGACTTCCTCTACGACGATATGATGGGTATCTATGTCAATGGTACCAATGGTCGCCCCGGCAACGGACAGAGCACAGCCAAGAACTACAACATGGACTGGGATCGTCCCGTCAACTTCTCTTATCTCAATGCCGATGGTCAGATGGTGTTCAACCAGGATGTCAACATGTCCATCTGCGGTGGTTGGAGCCGTGCCAACTATCCTCACTCCTTCAAGCTCAAGGGCAACAAGGAGCTCGGCGGCGACAAGAAGTTGCCTTACCCCTTCTTCTCGGCCAAGCCCTTCATCCGCAACCGCACCCTTCAGATTCGTGGCGGTGGTAACGACAACTCCTCCCGCATCATCGACCCCGCTGTGCAGACCATCATCCAGACCAGTGAGATTGATATTGACGGACAGAGCTACCAACCCACCCACCTCTTCCTCAACGGCGAGTATATGGGAGTCATGAACATGCGCGAGCCCAACAACAAGCATTTCGTCTTTGCCAACTACGGCTGGGACGACGATGAAATCGACCAGTTTGAGCAGAGTCCCGACTCTGGCTACGTGCAGATGTGCGGAACCCGCGAGGCCTTCGATGAGCTCGTCAACCTTACTGCCGATGCCGCCAACCCCGAGACCTACGAGGAGATTCGCCAGTTGCTCGATGTCGATGAGTACATCAACTACATGGCCTGCGGCTTCTATCTGCGTCGCAACGACTGGATCCGCAACAATGTGAAGGGCTATCGCCATCAGGACGGCGGTCGCTTCCGCTTTGTCAACTACGACCTCGACGGTGCTCCGGGCGGATTCACCTTCGACTCGTTCATGTCGTGGGAGTATCAGTACAGATACGACAAGCTCTATCCCTCCGGCACCTATATCTATCAGGACAACAAGCTTGTCACCCTCTTCAAGAACCTCCTGCAGAATCCCAACTTCAAGCAGCAGTTCATCGACACCTATTGTGTGATGGGCGGCAGCGTGTTCGAACCGGAGCGTTGCAACCAGATCATCGACTCGTTGGTGGCCACAGTTGCTCCTGCCATGCAGCTCACGGGCATGTATCCCTCTACTGCCTCTTCGTTGAAGAACAGTCTCTCCAATCAGCTTGACAACTCCATCAATATGTTGCGCGGCTTCAGCACCTTCGGTCTCTACAACACCACGCCGCAGACCGTTGTGCTCCGCAGCGATGTACCCGCCGCCACCCTCTATGTCAACGACGTGAAGGTGACCACAGGCTATTTCAACGGCAAGCTCTTCGCGCCCACCACGCTTCGTGCCGTGGCTCCTGCCGGCTACATCTTCCAGGGCTGGCAGAGCAGTGCGGGTTCCACCACCGAGAAGACCATCTTCGACAAGGGCTCCTCATGGCGCTACTACGACAACGGTTCGCTTGATGGTGCCAACTGGACGGCGGTCAACTACAACGCCTCGGGCTGGAATACCGGCTATGCGCCTCTCGGCTACGAGAAAGACGGCATCAGCACCACGCTCAGCTATGGCATGGATTCCCAGCACAAGTATCCCACCTATTACTTCCGCCGCAACTTCGGGCTCGATGCTGCTCCGACGGCTTCCGACGTGTTCCGTTTCAACTACACCATCGACGACGGCTTCATCGTTTACGTCAATGGTCAGGAGGCCGGACGCTATAACATGCCTTCTGGAACGGTCACCTACGATTCCTTCAGCACCACCTACGCCCACAGCAACCCCGACGTGGGTACGATAGAGCTGCCCGCCAGCCTCTTCCATTCCGGAAGCAATGTCATTGCCGTTGAGGTGCATAACAATAGTGCCTCGTCAACCGACATCCTCTTCGATGCCTCGCTGACCGTGCAGGGTGCTTCCGCTGGCAGTGTGGACTATTATTCCACCGATGCTGAGATTCCGCTGCCCAACAGCAGCTATGTGTCTCTCACAGCCTGCTACAAGCCCATGTCCGCGGCTGAGCGCAAGGCTGCCGCCATCAATCCGGTGCGAATCAATGAGGTCAGTGGCAGCAACGACTCCTACATCAACGAGTACTTCAAGAAGAACGACTGGGTAGAGCTCTATAACACCACCGATGAAGAGATTGACATCGAGGGAATGTATCTCTCCGACAATATCTCTAAGCTCATGAAGTATCAGATTTCCAAGGAAGGTACCTCTGTCAACACGAAGATTCCTGCTCATGGTCATCTGATCATCTGGTGCGACAAGCTCAATACGACCGACCAGGCACTTCATGCCTCGTTCAAGATCGATGGCGACGGCGGCGAGTTGTTCCTCACGGCTGCTGACAAGAGCTGGACCGACACGCTTGCCTACTCAGCTCATGATGCCCGCACCACCATTGGCCGTTATCCCGATGGTGCTGCCGATGTCTATGCCATGAGCATGCCTACAATCAATAAGCAGAACCTGCTCACTTCCTATGCTCAGCGCGAGGAGGCGAAGGTGGTTAACGGCTTGAAGCCCGCCGTGTACATTGCGGCAGCCAATGGTTTCCGCATTCGCTATGCTGGAGGCAGTCTGATTCTGAAGGCTGAAGATGCCGACTATGCCCGTGTAGAAATCTACACCGCCAGCGGCCAGAGCATGATGGAGGGTGCAGCCCGCATCCACGGTGGTGTCTCCTATGTGGATGTCTCTGAACTTCCCTCCGGCTTCTATATCGCCCGCGCTGTTGATTCAAATGGCAACCGCGTGAGCTGCAAGTTCATGAAATAAGAGGAGAGAGGAGAGAGGCGAGAGGAATGAGGAGAGAGATATGATAATCCTTTGGCTAACATTTCAAAGGCATTTCTCTCTCCTCTCTCCTCATTCCTCATTCCTCTCTCCTCTATCTACAGCTCTTCCACCCGTACATCCGGTAGATGTCTGTGATGCGTTTCAGCCTGGGCTGGAAGGCCTCGAAGTCGCGTTGTCCTTTCTCCATCCATTGCACCTCGGCGAGAGCCGCCATGCGGGGGAGCACCTGGTATTCCACTAATTCCTCGGCACCGATATATTCCGTCCAGAGGTTGGCCTGAACGCCGATGATATGGCGTTGCAGAGCCTCCGGCACGTCGTCGGCCACAGGCTCTAACGAATAGACCTTCTCAATGGGCACGAAGCCGCCGATGAGGGTCATTGCGTTGCGGTCCTGTTCCAGGTGGTAGTAGTCGAAGTAGCAGTAGTCGTTGGGTGCCATGATGACATCGTGGTTCAGCTTCGCAGCCTCTGCGCCAGGCTTTGCGCCGCGCCACGACATGATGGTGGCGGTGGTGTCCACGTCGCATTCCAGCAGCTCGTCCCATCCGATGATCTTCTTTCCCTTCGAGGTGAGGTACTTCTGAATGCGCTTCGTGAAGTAGCCTTGCAGACGAGCTTCTGCCGACTGTCCGTTGCCAGCCGTGATGCCCTCGTCCTTGATGCGCTGTTGGCATTTCGGGCACACCTTCCAGCGGTCGCGCGGAGCCTCGTCGCCTCCGATGTGGATATATTCCGACGGGAAAACCTCGATGACCTCGTCCAGTACGTCCTCCACAAACCGAAAGACCTTCTCGTTGCCGGCGCAGAGGATGTCTGCATACACGCCCCACGTCTGCAGCACCTTATACGGGCCGCCCGTACAACCCAGCTCGGGGTAGGCGGCGAGTGCGGCGAGCATGTGTCCTGGCATATCCACCTCGGGGATGACGGTGATGTAGCGGTCGGCGGCATACTTCACGATGTCCTTCATCTCCTTCTTGGTATAGAAGCCGCCGTAGCGTTGTCCGTCGTAGATGCCCGAGTTGCGTCCGATGACCGTCTGGTCGCGCCATGAGCCCACACTTGTCAGCAGCGGGTATTTGTCGATGGCCATGCGCCATCCCTGGTCCTCCGTCAGGTGCCAGTGGAAGCGGTTCATGCCGTGCAGGGCCATCATGTCGAGATACTGTTTCACGAAGTCCACCGAGAAGAAGTGCCGGCAGCAGTCCAAGTGCATGCCTCTGTAGCCGAATCGCGGCTCGTCATCGATGGTTGCGCCCGGCAGGATGACAACGGCCTTATCGTCTTTCTTTTCCACGATGGGCAGACTCTTGCGCAGCGTCTGGATGCCGTAGAAGATGCCGGCTGCCGTCCGTCCGCTAAGCACCACGCCCTTGTCCGTAACGCTGATGCGGTAGCCCTCCTCCGCCTTCACGGTCTTCGGGTCTATGGTGAGCCAGATGTTGCCTTTGGCATCCTTCTTGTCGCCGGTGATGATGGCGGGGCGCAGTCCTGTCATCTCTTGGATGTATTCTTGTAGGAACATCGCGTCGCGCATCAGGTTGTCGTCGGGTTGTGAGCAGACGATGCGCGTGTTGGCCGTCAGCAGGTAGTCGCTCTTCTCCACCGCTGTGATGGTCTTCGGCAGCGGAGCCACGTTGTAGTCGGCAGTTTGTGCCGGGAGCTCCACCACAAGGAAGCTGCCCAGCACGAAACATAATAGTCCTTTCTTCATAATCTCATTCCTCATTCCACATTCCACATTCCTTATTCCACACGAACAAACTCCCTCATCATTGCCTCATGTGCCTTCACCTCCTTATACAGCTGAAGCTGGTTGCGGGCGCGGTCGAGGTTATGCTCGGGGTACTTGCATTTCCAGTAGTGGTCGCCAGAGATGTAGTCCCACAGGAAGCGCACGCTCTGCATGAACGGGAACAGTGCCACGGCGTATGGCAGGTTCTCGCGCTCCACGGGCGTGAGGAACTCGCCTGCCGACTCCAAGTAGCCCTTGGTGAAGGCCTTGAAGATCTCCTCGTTAAAGGCCACGTGGCTCAGGTCCGGGTCGTCCTCCGCCGTCTTGTTGGCTGCCGAGCGCAGGAAGTCGCCGTAGTCCGAGAAGATGTAGCTTGGCATCACCGTGTCGAGGTCGATGACGCAGAGGATGTGTCCCTCCTCGTCGAACATCATGTTGTTCACCTTCGTGTCGCAGTGGCAGATGCGCTTTGGCAGCTTGCCCTCGCGGTGCAGGCGTTCTGCCAGGCACATCTCGTCGGCATGAGCCTCGATGAACTGCAGCATCTCCTGCACCTTCTCCTCCTTCACGCGGCCGGCGGGGTCTTTCTCCACCACCTCACGCAGTTGGCGCAGGCGCAGCTCCAGGTTGTGGAAGTCGGGAATGGTCTCGCCCAGCTCCACGGGCACATCCACCAGCATCTTCTCGAAGTCGCCGAAGGCCAGTCCTGCGAAGTACGAGTACTCCGGTGTCACTGCCTCGTAGGTCTTGGCACCCGGTATGAACACCATCACGCGCCAGTAGCGGTCCTCCGCGTCCTTCCAGTAGGTCTTGCCGCCGTCGGCTTCGAGGAAGTGCAGCACCTTGCGGTCGATGTCCTCCTCGCCGCGCTCCTCCAATTTCTTGCGGATGTGTGTTGTCACCACCTGGATGTTCCTCTGAAGCATCTCCACGTCGGTGAAGATGGCGTTGTTGATGCGTTGCAGCACGTAGTCGGGCTTGTCGGCCTCGGCAGTGTTCACTTTCAGTGTGTCGTTGATCAGTCCGTTTCCTAACGGTTTTACCTCTGCCACGGTTCCTTCCATCTGGAAGTGGCTCAGAATCTCTTTGTAATCGATTGCTTGCATAGTAATAAAATGTTTAAGTTGCGTTTAAGTGCTTCAAAGTTACGAAAAGTCGAGAGCAGAACAAAATAAATTCATTTATTTTTTATGCCGAGACGGAGTAACTTCGTGACTTTTGTCACAAAGTTACGAAAAAAGCCTCAAACCTAAAAGAAAAGCCGTCGTTTTCTTGCGAATATCAACAAAAAAGAGCAATCTCTACGACTGCTCTTTTTATTTGTCTTTGTGTTTACTGCATTTGCCCAATTGATTCCTTTTCGTGACGGTCGGCAAAATGATAATACACCACACTGCCAATTGCCAAGGCTATTACAAATAATAAAATAACGTCTGCCGGTGTCATATTTACTCTCGTAATTTCTCTTTTCTTTTGCTGTTCATTGCTGCAAAGTTAGTAATTTCTTAAGAATGCGCAAAGGGAATCGCCAAAAAAAGAATTTGCTTTGTTGTTTTTCTTTTTTTGTTAGTATGTTATTATGTTATTATGTCTTCTTTATGTCTTCTTCACCCTGTTCCCCTGTCTAAAAAAATAGAATTATTTTGCTGTTCCCCGTAAAAGTTGTAATTTTGCACGCAAAATCAAAATAATACGCAACTATGGGAAAGATTATTCTTACAGGCGACCGCCCCACGGGTCGTCTCCACCTAGGTCACTATGTTGGCTCACTCCGCCGCCGTGTAGAACTGCAAAACGCCGGCCAGTTCGACAAGATGTTTGTCTTCATGGCCGACGTGCAGGCACTTACCGATAATGCTGATAACCCCGAGAAGATCCGTCAGAACATCATCGAGGTGGCGCTCGACTACCTTGCCGCGGGTCTCGACCCTGAACGATGCACCCTTTTCATCCAGAGCCAGATACCCGAGCTTGCCGAGCTCACCACCTATCTGATGAACCTCATCACGGTGAGCCGCGTGCAGCGCAACCCCACGGTGAAGACCGAGATCAAGATGCGTAACTTCGAGGCGAACATCCCGCTCGGGTTCTTCTGCTACCCCGTGTCGCAGGCTGCCGACATCACGCTCTTCAAGGCCACCACGGTTCCCGCCGGCGAAGACCAGGAGCCGATGCTTGAGGTGACGCGTGAGCTCGTACGCCGCTTCAACGCCACCTATGCACCCGTGCTCGTGGAGCCCGACATCCTGTTGCCCGAGAACCTCACCGCCCGTCGCCTTCCCGGCACCGACGGCAAGGAGAAGATGTCCAAGAGCCTCGGCAACTGCATCTACCTCTCCGACTCTGCCGACGAGGTGTGGCAGAAGGTACGCTCCATGTACACCGACCCCGAGCATGTCAACCTCAACGACCCGGGACATGTTGAGGGCAATGCCGTGTTCACCTATCTCGATGCCTTCGCCACCGATCAGGACTTCGCCGACTTCTGGCCGGAGTATGAGAACCTCGATGCGCTGAAGGACCACTACCGTCGTGGCGGTCTGGGCGACATGAAGTGCAAGAAGTTCCTCCTGCAGGTCCTCAATCGTTTCTTGGAGCCGATGCGCCAGCGCCGTCATGAGTTCGAACAGGACATCCCCGAGATCTTCAACATTCTGCGCCGCGGCACAGAACAGGCTCGTGAGACGGCCGTCCAGACCATGGACGAGGTGCGTCGCGCCATGCGCATCGACTACTTCAACGACCAGGAGCTCATTCGGCAGCTTTCAGAGAAGTTTAAAACCCCCACCCCGACCCTCCCCGAGGGGAGGAAGTAGTTTGCCTTCTCCACACCGAAACAAAGCCCCCTCCCCTCGGGGAGGGTAGGGGATGGGGGTGTTCATTACTGGCACGCCATCGTGCCCAGTGCGGTTCCCAGAGCCGTCAGGATGGTGATGGCAATCTGGATGATGTACTTCAGTGTTTCCTTTTTCATGATACTGTCTTATTAAGTTATAGGTTATTATTCCTTCACCACATCATTCTTGATGGCCTCCTTGAAGGTAACCCCGTTGAGCAGAGCCTTGGTACGGTTCTTGGTGGCCGAGTCGATGTGGGTCTCGGGCATGAAGAGCACATGGCTGCCCACGATGTTCTTCTGGGCCGAGAAGGTCTTGGCAGTGGTGGCGGGCTTGGTGTTGATGCCAATCTTGAAGCGGCCGAGGTCTTCGATCACCACTACCTGCGAGTTCTGCATGTGGCGCTTCATGGTGCGCACCATCTCCTTGATGACGGCATACACGTCCGACTCCTTCACAGAGACGTTCTCCTCAATCTCCAGTGAGAGCTGCTTCATGTTGACCACTCCGCTGTGTACGGCACGTCCATACCACTTTCCAAACTCCTTCGCGTTCTGGCGCTTTTCCTGGAAAAGAATGTAGTTTACCATTGTTTTGTTTCCTTTCTTTTTTTTTAATGTGATTACTAAGGTTGTTAATTCTCGTTGTCTCCGGATGACAGGTGCAAAGATACAATCTGGCGCAAGCGATTGCAAGTTTTTCGCCAATTATTTTTAAAACTTTTTTCTAAGTGATTGATTTATTGACCATTGCAAAGGTGGTACTTTTATTCGTATTATACAAGTCCTTCATTGTTTTTTTTAGAAACTTTTCATTCTTCCGTATAGAATCCGCGTTGCGTGATGGCCTGTCTCCTGTTGTGCCCCTTTACATAGGAAATGTGTACCCAGCGTGTACTTCGGAATCGGTTGTACTCCAGCAGGCACTGGTCGAACTCGATGCCCTCCTCTTGCAGGAAGGCTATCATCTTGCGCGCCACCTCGGGGTCGCCGATGTGCAGGTCGGCAGCCTCGCCGCGCAGGTGCTGCGAGTTCTTTACCCCGCCCACCTTCTTGTTCAGGGCAGCGCAGCGGAAGCCGCTGGTGATGCGCAGTACGCCGAACCGACGGCGCAGAGGTTCCAGTACGTGCTCGCAGAGGAGCCTCATGCGCCTGATGTCGGCCTCGGTGGGGTTGTTCACGATGCCATGCATGATGGCGGTACCCGAAATAGTGAACTCTCTCAGAGTGAAATGCTCACTCAGTCTCATGTTTGTGTTTTGGTTCATGTTGTAATTGTGTTAGATTATTATATTATAATAAGGTGTAAAAACCTTACCTTTTCTCCTTGTTCTGAAAAAGCTATGCTTTTAGGCGCTCATCTCTTATGTTTTAGACTCCAAAGTCTTACCTTTTGCACGACGAAACCTTACCTTTTGCGGTCTAAAACCTTAGGTTTTTAGGGTCATAAACCTTAGCTTTTGCAAGTCGGTAGCTTCCCCCGTCCTTTTCTGTTGCTCTTCCTTATTCTTTCCGCTTGCAAAGTTAGCCCGAAAAAGAGAAGTGTCACTTCCATTTCGCATTTCGAGTGTTAAATCCTTCCCCGTTTTAGCATTTTTTATCATTTCATAAAAATTGGAGCGGTTTGTGCGGAAAACGGGAAAAAGTTTTGTTATTTCGGAATATCCTTGTATCTTTGTGCCATGAGAGTAATTGCAAAAAGTACATTAATTGATTATTACACCAAAAATCCGCAGGCGAAAACAGCCTTGGATGAATGGTACATCAAGACAAAGCAGGCCAAGTGGACATGTTTTGCTGATGTCAAGAATACGTTTAACAGCGTAGATAATGTTGGAAACCAGCATTATGTCTTCAACATCAAGGGGAATGACTATCGGTTAGTTGTTGTCATTCAGTTTACTCCTCAAAGTGTTTACATTAGGTTTGTTGGAACCCATGCAGAATATGACAAGATTAAGGACATTCAAAACATTTAGATTATGGCACAGATAAAAGACGAAAAGGCTTACAGGGTAGCTTTGCAGCGTATTGATGAACTGCTTCCGTTAGTAAACGATAGCACACCAGTAACGGATAAGAATTATATCGAACTCGATATGCTCTCCGACTTGGTGGAAGAATATGAGACGATTCATTATCCAATCTTGCCACCTTCACTTGTTGACATTATCAAGTTGCGTATGTATGAAATGGGGCTGAGTAGAAAGAAACTTTCAGAGATGCTGAATCTCAGTAAGAGCACCATCAGTGAGATATTGTTGGGTAAGCGGGAACCGACTTTGAAAACAGCTCGTGAAATTTCAAGGAAGCTCAATATTGATGCGTCGGTTGTCCTTGGGGTGTAAATTCCTTTGCCTTTCGGTTGACCCCAAGAGTGTTAAAAAAACACAATTAATAGTAAAAAGGTATTGCGGAATCTGTTTTTTTGTGTATGTTTGCATGCTGAAATGCGCATGGGCATGAAGTGCCCGCGTGTGACACAATTCTATTGAACTATTTTTTTTTCTTATTAATTAATTAATGTCTAACAAACAAAATCAAAGCTTATGAAACAATTTTTCCGTTTCTTCTCATTGCTGCTGTTGGCAGTGATGACGACTGCTTCGGCGTATGCTGATAGACAGAAGCCCGAGATTGCGAACTATCCCGCTGCGGAGTTCGTTACTGATCACGGCTACTTCATCTACAACGTCGCTGCCGACAAGTTCCTCTCCAAGGGTGAGGCTTGGGGTACGCAGTCATGCGTAGTCGATTTCGAGAACGACGCGAGCGGCAACAAGCCCTTCACGTATCAGATCAAGAACGACAAGCAAGAGAACACCGATCTGCCCGCAGGTACTTACTACCTCTGGTCTGCAGACGCTGCTGGCAAGGGCTGGATTGCCCGTATCAACACCGACAGCAAGGCTGGTTCTACCAACACCTGCTTCTCTGACGGTAATGCCGGTCACTTCTCTGCACTGAAGGTGAACTGGGTGATTGCCAAGCAGGAAGACGGTACTTTCCTGATCACCGTTCCCGCTGACGACCCCAATGGCATGTACATCGAGGGTTGCGCCTTAGGTGTAAACCCCGAGCACTACAGCACTACTAATCCCACCTACGCTGTGTATTGGGACATCAACTATGTTGACGCAGAGGATGCCAACTACTATCCCGATGGCGTAAAGTGGATGCTCTACGACGCTGACGCATTCAACGAGGCCAACGAGATCTATTCTGTTGCCGCTCCCGCCCTGTTAGCCGCTATCGAGAAGGCACAGGCCAACGGCATCGACGTTACCGAAGCTCAGACTGTCTATAACAACGACAACGCTACACTCGAGGAAATTAACGCTGCTATTGATGCTCTGAAAGTAGAATTGGCAAAATACCCTGCATTCAACAATCCTGTAGATGTCACTTCGCAGTACATCACCAACCCCGCTCCTTATGCAAACATCAATGGATGGACAGCTCCGAAGGGTAACCCCAATGCCTTCGACTCAGGCAACAAGAACGCTGAGTTCTGGAACCTCTCCGGTTATTCACTTGAGCAGACCATCCATCTGCCCGCAGGTGTTTATAAGCTCACCGCTATCGCTCTCTCTCGTGAGGGACATCATGGATACCTCTATGCAGGTGACTACAAGGTTGAGCTCGCTCACGTAGCTTCATCTGTTGTGAACAACCGTACCCAGGCCAACTCTTGGTTCAACGAGGGCAACGGTGTGAACGAACTCTTCTTCCCCATGGCTGAGGAAGGCGACATCACCATCAAGCTGGTTGCCGACGAAACCACTGGTGACCACTGGACAGTATGGCGCGAGTTCAAGCTCGACTACCTCGGCAATGATGTCGAGAAGTCTTATAAACCTGCTATTCGTTTGACCTTTGACGAGAACTGGGCCGACGAGTTCGCTTCTGACGTTACTTACACTCAGTCTTACTACGACGCAGTAAGTTCTGCTGTTGCTTCGATTGAAACTATTTCGACAGTTGAGGAAGCTAACCAGCTCTTTAACGCTCCCGCAGCTGCCCTCCAGGCTCTGCGCGACAACGTGGCTGCATGGGCTGCATTCGGTCTTTGGTACGACACGCAGTATGAAGGCTTCTATAGCACAGGTATTGCCGAAGGTCTCGGTGCTATGGGCGACTACTATGAGGCTTACGAAGGTGCTGCTACCTTGGAAGACTGGTTGGTAGATGACCCAGGTCCAGCTTGGCGTGACTATGCATTGGCACTGGCTCCCGTTGACGAGGAGATTACCACCGAGATGCTGACCACGCATGGTATGGAGTGGTTCGAAGGTCTCTACAAGGAAACCGTGCTCGAAATTCTCTCGAATGAGATTCTGCCCGGAACCGATATCACAAAGGGCTTCCTCAAGAACCCCGACTTCATCTCTGAAGGCTCACTCGCTGGCTGGACTGTTGAAAATGGTGCTTACTGCAACAACGGCCGCAGCTATGGTTCTCCCACTTGGTATAACTCAAGTCTCCCCCGCGTGCTCGAGCGCTGGGACGGTGACTTCAACATCCACCAGGACATCATTCTCCCGAAGACCGGTTGCTACCGTGTTTCTACACGTGGTTTCTACCGCTGCTGCCAGGGCGACAAGAACGCCTGGACTGTATGGAAAGAGGCTGACGAAGAAGGCAGAACAACTGGTGACAACACCATCTGCGCATTCTTCTATGCCGACCAGCTGCAGAAGGCATTCCCCAACATCTGCAACCGTCAGTACACACTCGATGAGATCACCGGTATCGCTGAAGGCACAGACGCTGGCGGCGGTTACGACGAGGAGACTCTCAACGCCGACAAGTCAAGCGGTGGTAAGGTTTCTGCATATCCCTACGACTTCCTGCTCGTAGAAGGCAATGGCCGTACAGATGATGGTGATGATCCTAACTCTCTCTTCATCCCCAATGGTGTATATTCTGCTGACTATATCTTCACACACGCTCCTTACGAGGAGAGCTACAAGATGGAGTTTGCTTTCGTAGCACGCGAGAAGCAGCCCATGCGTCTGGGTATCAAGGGTGAGAACGTGGGTGTTCCCGCTAATAGCATTGGTTGGACTATCTTCGACCAGCTGACCCTGATCTATGAGGGTGCTGACGAAACAATCGTGAAGGAGCCCCTTGATGCATTCGTTGCACAGGCTGAGGCCCTGCTCGCTAACCCCATGTCTTCAGAGGCTAAGGATAGCCTGGCCGCTGCTGTTGCTGCTGGTAAGGATGCCGCTGATGGCGACGCTATGCTCGCTGCTTACCTCCAGCTCGACGAAGCTATCGCAACTGCTAACACCAGCGTTGCTGCTTACGAGAAGCTCGTGGCTGCCCAGAAGTCTCTCGCCGAGGCTATCAAGGACTACGGTCCTACCGCTGCTGACGATGCTCTTACTGAGGCCAACGCTCTGAAGGCTGTGGTTGACGGTGCTGTTGAGAATGGAACTGTTGCTACTGCCGACGTTCAGGAGAAGGTTGACGAAGTGGCTACCGTTGTAGCTAAGCTTCAGATCCCCGACTTCACCAAGAATGCTTATCCCTACGACCTGACATTCGCTATCAAGAACCCGAAGTTCGCTGAGGCTCTCGTTGACGGTAAGGTTCCCGGATGGAGCTACAACGAGGACGAGAACTATGCTGCTCTCTCTGTTGCCAACAACATCGCCGAGGGTTATGTTTCTGGCACCAAGAACGAGGAGACTGGCGAGACTGTAGGCTCTAAGAAGGGCTTCAACATCTGGCAGACCATCACTCAGCTGCCCGACGGACGTAAACTCCCCGCCGGTGTATATGAGGTACACGCTCAGGGTATCGCACGCCTCTGCAACAACGACTCTAACGTTGCTATGGGCTTTGCTGATGTAGATGCTGCTGTTCGCGACGCTGCTTACGAGGAACACGCCGACCAGATGCCGTACTTCTACGCTAACATGGTGAAGACTTGGATTGCCAACCCGTACGTATTGCCAACAAGCGATGACGAGAAGGACCTCCTGTCCAACAACCTCGGTCTCTCTGACTGGTACACACTCACCTTCGAGGGTGACATCGATATGAACACCGGTGAACTCCGTCAGTACTTCATCGCCAACAACCGCAGCCAGCTGGCTCAGCGCTTCTCTCACAGCCGTTATAATGAAGACGGTGAGGCCGATGCCGATCTGACCAAGAAGTCTCCTTGGTACGACAATGTGATTACATGTGTTGTCAGCGAGGAGGGTGTCATCACCTTCGGTTGGGCAACTGACTTTGCTGCTCCTGGAACATGGGCTCCGATGACCAACTTCCGCCTCTACTTCGTAGCAGGTACCGACGATCCTCGCTATGCTGAGATGATCACAGGTATCAACGAGGTGAACAAGACTGCTGGCTCTACCATCAAGGCTGTTTACAGCATCGACGGTCGCCAGGTCAATGGCCTGCAGCGTGGTCTCAACATCGTGAAGACCAACGGTGCCGTGAAGAAGGTAATCGTGAAGTAATCACTTCTCACAACTATAGAACTACTTCTATAGAATAACTAAGAGGGTGTGTCAACATTGACACATCCTCTTTTTTTACAAGGGAGACCCGATCGGTCTCCCTCGTTTCGTGTTCATCGTACTAACAAAATTCACCCGAAAAATTTGCACGTCTCAGATTTTCTCTGTATCTTTGCAACCGCTTTTCAAGCAACAGGACTTGTAGCTCAGTTGGTTAGAGCAACAGACTCATAATCTGGAGGTCCCAGGTTCAAGCCCTGGCTGGTCCACGAAAAAAGAGAGCCGTAAAGCTCTCTTTCTTCGTTTCCGCCAGTGCTTTCACCTCAGGTTTCCTCCCTCGCCATATCGGTTGCACGACTCCTTTTAAAATGGTTACATGTCCTCCAACGACAGCGAACCGAGGTGAATGGTGAGTTTTCGCAGCTCTGGTGTCTGGCTCAGTACGTTCTCTACTTTTTCCTTGAAATCGGCTTCCTTATACCTATGGCCCTGCTTCTTCAGCTCGTATATCCAGGCTTCCTTGGCTATCGGATCAACGACTATCAGGTCTATCTCGTTACTACCCTTTCTGTCCCACCATTTGCCGATGATGTATCGTCCTTCTTCCCGGAATTTCTTCATAAAATACCGCTCCATCATGAAGCCTGACACACTGCTGTAGTCTCTCTGGATGATTTCACCCAGTGACTTCAGCGCCTTGTTCTCTACCAGTGCCTGATACTTGTAGAAGAAGCGGAACCAGAAAATCAGGAAGCAGTCGTTGAGCTGATACCTCACTTTCTTGCTGTTTTCCTTGGCAAAGATGGGGAGCGACTTGTTGATGACTTTGTAGTAGTCCTCCAGTTTCACCAGATAAGGCCCAATATTGTTGTTGCCCAACTCGTTTTCTATTTCCGAACGGGTCTTCATGCCGTTGGCTATGCAGGTGAGGATGGAGAAATAGGTCACATAGTCGGTGCCGAACTCCTCTATCAGAATATTCTTTCCCTCGTTGATGAACGGCGAGTTTTCCTCAGTCAACGCAGCGAGCATCTTTTCTCTGCTGGTATTGCCCTTGTCGAGCAACAGCGCGACATACCAGGGAACGCCACCGGTTATGCTGTACAGCGTCAGTAAGTCTTCGGGGGTATAGTCGGGATTGAAGTCTGCGAGTATCTGTTTCAGTACATCGGTCGTAAATGGTTCGAGCGTCATCTTCTGATTGGCACGTCCGAAGAGAGGTTCCTCTTTGTCTTCGAATATCTTGGTCATTAGCGTAAAAACCGAACCACTGATGATGAGGTTCAAGTGGCTGCTGCGCTTGTGCAAGTCCCAGTCGCGTTGGATGTCACTGAAGATGGTGGGATTGATCTTCAGGAAATTCTGGAACTCGTCGATGACCAGTGTGAACGGCCGGCTTTCAGACATTTGGAGCACAAAGCGGAATACTTCGGAGAAGGTGTTTGGGATGCCGAGGATGGGCGTATCCAGCTTCTCGCGAATCTCACGTACATAGTCCTGGCAGAGCAGCGTCTCTGCTTTTTTTCCAACGAAGAAATACAAAGCAATTTCATCGCCGCACCTGACGGAAAGCTCTGTCTTGCCGATGCGCCTACGCCCCATCAGTATTGTCATCCGCGCCTCACGCTTGCTTTGCTGGAGCATGTTCCGCAGCGTACGCTGCTCACCTTCTCTATCATAGAACTTCATAAGCAATAAATAGTATTTGTTGTTACAGTAACAGGCATTACTTTTGCAAAGATACAAATAATTGCCGTTCAGACAAACAGGGTTGGGAGAGATTTTCATTTTTAACATAAAAAAAATCGTAAATAAGTTATTTTTTTCAAAAATTTATAGTATATTTGCCGATTGAAACGACTACCTTTGATGTATATCAAATGAAAACAATTATAATAACTAAATCTTTAAATGTATGAATTACCGCTTTATTGAACTGTCCAAGAGGGCTTTATACGGCCTGCTCTTGGCTGTTGTCTGTGGTGGATTCACAGCGTGTAAGGATGATTACGACCTTGATGAACCGGGCAACTATCCCAGTTTCCTCAATGGTCCGATCTACTCTACGCTGAAGAATTCGGAAGCATCTGGATTGAAAGGGACGTTCAACAACTACCTGCGCCTCATCGATGATTTGGGGCAGGCGGATATGTTGAACAGAACAGGTTCTGTAACCATCTTCCCTGCCAACGACGAGGCTTTCCAACGCTTCTACAGCAACAACAACTGGGGAGTATCCAGCTACGAAGACCTGACGACCAACCAGAAGCGTCTTCTGCTCCGCTACTCCATGTTGAAAAACGCACAGCTGGTGACCATGCTGTCAAATGTGCCCTTCAGTGGAGGTACGACATCGAATGTCGATAAGGGTATTGCTATCAAGCAGACTACCTACTCTTCACTGACCGACTCCATCACGCATGCCATCGGTGCAGCCAACTTCCCCCAGAACAACAAGTACTGGGAGCGTTTCTACACCCGAGGAATCGACATGGTGACTGATGGTACAGACCCCATGATGGTACACCTCACGAAGGAGTATCTGAACAAGAACTCCATCACTCACCTCGAAGGGGATGACAACAGCGACTTCGCCATCATCACCGGCACACCCTACACGACTGACAAGTCCTACGTCTTCCGTAACCAGATTGTCACCCCTGCTCCCAACCTGCAGGGACTCACCTGTTCTAACGGTTACATCCACCAGCTCGAAGACGTGCTCGTGCCCCCGGGAAACATGGCTGAGGTGATCCGCACAAGCTCCAACACACGCTATTTCAGCCGCATGCTGGAACGTTTCTCGGCCCCGTTCTCCGATCCCAGCACCACAGCTGCCTACAACGCCATCGTGCAGGAGTTCAACGAGACCGCACAGCGTTCTGGTAGCAGCGAGCGCATGAATCCTATCGACACGATCTTCCAGAAGCGTTACTTCAGCGCACGCTCACAGGGAGGTAATGCTTTGTCGTCAGACCCCAACCGCAACCGCTTCAACTACCTGCTGAGCTTCGACCCGGGATGGAACACCTATAACACAGGTGCTACCGGTGCCAACGCCCTTGCTGACGTGGCTGCCATGTTCGTACCCACCGACGAGGCCATGTGGAAGTTCTTCACCACAGACTCCAAGGGTATCAACATCATGAAGCGCTACGGCTCACATCCCGTGAGCGAAGGAATGTCGGAGCAGGCCTTCCTCGAGAATATCGATGCCATCGACATCAATGTGGTCAAGGACTTCCTCAACAACTTCATGAAGGCTTCTTTCTCGGCCTCTGTGCCCAGCAAGTTCGCCAGCGTGGTGAAGGCCGGCTCCGGTGACCCCATGGGACTGACCGTGAACGACCTGGCCAAGGACGAGACAACCGGCAAGTACGATGTGCGCATCACCAACAACGGTGTCATCTATATGCTGAACAAGGTGTTCTCACCCGACCGCTTCAGTGCAGTTACTGCACCGATGCTGTTTGCCGAGGATATGAACATCTTCCGCGATGCCGTGAACGACGGTGACGCTTCGGAGCCGATTGCCAACCTCCTCCCCATCAACTTGAACTACTACGCCTACCTGCTCGCCATGAGCTCCAACTACGGACTCATCGTTCCCAACGACGACGCTTTCGGAGGATTCTATCTCGATGCTCCCTATCTGGGACATTCACCCCGATTCCTCAACTTCGTCTATGACCCGAGCGTAGAGACTGGTAACCCATTCGTGCGTTGCTACTCTTATCCCGCCAAGAAGGATGCCGCAACAGGATTCTACGTGCGCGACGAGAGCAAAGACTCTGTGGAATTGTCGGGAAGCTCGTTCCCCGCCTCACAGTTCAAGGACATCCTGAACACACACACCATCGTGTTGGAAGCTAACCAGGATCTTGAGCACAATACCTATTTCCTCGGAAAGAACGGTGCCGGACTGGAAGTGAAGATCAACCGCAACGGTGAGGATGGTGGAGATGGCAACACGTACTACGGAACCATCCGTAGCGGTGCCCAGATCGACCTCGGACGCCCCGTCTCGCGCATCGTGTCCATCAGCGACCAGGAGAATGGTACAACCGTCGTGGTTGACCATCCCGTCGAGACACCGCTCACATCGGTCTTCGCTACCTTCTTTGCCAACCGTAACGGTACGAAGCTGAATACCAATACCGAGAATCCGGTGAAAGACTGCAGCCGCTTCTCGGAGTTCCTCTCACTCTGTATGGGCCGCCTTGCCGGTACAACCACCGAGGTACGTACCTCACTCCTCTCTGTTGCCTACGACGAGAGAGAGCGTGTGGCCAAGATGCCCCTCTACACCATCTTCACCAACAACCCGGGTAACGTGGGTGCGCAGAAGTGTCCCGATATGGACGTGAACTTCTTCAAGTCCTATAACTACACGGTCTATATGCCCAACAACGATGCCATGCAGAAGGCATACGCTGCCGGTCTTCCCAGATGGGATGACGTACGTGCCGTTTCACAAGACAGAGAACTCTCGGCTTCCCAGAAGCAAGAGAAGATTCGTACGATGTGTGAGGTTATCAACGCCTTCGTGCGCTACCACTTCCAGACCAACTCGGTATTCATCGACCAGAATATCAAGGCTCAGGAGTGTCTGACCGCTGCCCTGAACAGCAACAGCGTTCCCTATCGTGTGAACGTGAGCGGCGGAGCCAACGTGCTCAAGGTCACAGACAACACGGGTGTAACCGTGAGCGTGGAGAAGAACGATGCCAAGCTGCAGAACCAGATGGCCCGCGACTTCATCTTCAACGACCTCTATACAAAGGCTTCAGGTATCGTAACCTCTTCTTTCGCCGTGATTCACGAAATCGATACTCCGCTCAATCCTACGGAGAAAAACATCATCGAGCAGTACGGCGGAACCAAGACGGCAGACGGCATCTACCGATATGACTACACTTTCTAACACCTTATTATATATAGGATATGAAAACAAACAAGATAAAATATCTGTTCCTCGCCGTCTTCGCACTGTTCTCAACAGTCGCCATGGCACAAGGAACCCGTATCTCAGGTACGGTCAACGATGTTGACGGACCCGTGATGATGTGTAATGTCGTTGAGATTGATGCCAACAACCGTATCGTGTCTCAAGGTCAGACCGACATCAATGGTAACTTCTCAATGGAAGTAATGAACACCAAGAACAAACTCAAGGTTTCTTACATCGGATATAAAACCAAGATTCTGCCCATCGGCGACAAAACCGTCTTCGACATCACACTGGAAGACGAGAACATGATTACTGAGGTGGTCGTGGTCGCCAAGAAGAAGTTCAACAGCGGCGGTCTCGCCATCCCCGACAATGAGGTGTCTGTGGCAGCACAGACCTTCAACATGAGTGAGGTGGAAGGTCTTTCCTTTACTTCGGCCGACGAGGCTCTGCAAGGTAAGATTGCCGGTCTTGACATTATCGCCAACTCTGGTAACCTCGGTGCAGGTACCTCTATGCGCTTGCGTGGTGTGACCTCCATCAACGGTTCCGCTGAACCGCTGATCGTTGTCGATGGTAACATCTTCGACAACCCCGACGAAAACTTCGACTTCACCAACGCCAACGAGGAAACCTATGCTTCTCTGCTCTCTGTGAACCCGCAGGATATCGACAAGATTGACATTCTGAAGGATGCCGCCGCTACCGCTATCTGGGGTTCACGCGGTGCCAACGGTGTTATCTCAATTACCACCAAGCGTGGTGCCCGCGGTAACACCAAGGTCGATTACTCGTTCCGTCTGCAGGCCTCCTGGCAGCCCAAGGGTTACAACCTGCTCAATGGTGACGACTACACCATGATGCTGAAAGAGGAGTTCTACAACCCCACACAGAACAGAAACTTCACCAACAACATCAACGAAATCAACTATCCCACCTTCGACCAGTGGGCTGACGCTCCGAACTGGAACAACAACACCGACTGGGTGAAGGAAGTGACACAGACCGGTATCAGCCAGTATCACTACGTGGTGATCTCCGGTGGTGGTGAAAAGGCTAACTTCCGTATCTCTGCCGGTTACGACAAACAGGAAGGTACTATCATCAAGCAGACCCTGAACCGTTTCTCGACGAAACTCGTGCTCGACTACTTCGTCAGTGACCGTATCAAGTTCTCGACAACCTTCCCGCTGACCTATACGGAAAACAACCGTAACTATACCGACATCCTGCCTATCGCACAGAAGATGGCTCCGAACATGAGCGTCTATCGCCAGGGTGCCGACGAACAGGACACCAACGAGTACTATATCATGATGCCGTCGGGAAGCAGCGACGAAGCAGGTTCTTCAGTAACAGGTACTTCTTCTCGCCAGCTCTCGGCTATCCGCTCACTGGGCAACCCCGTAGCCATTGCCAACCTCGCATGGCGCAAGGAGGAAACCTACCGTATCTCGCCGGAGTTCAAACTCGACTATTATCTCCTCGGTAAGGAAGATGACCACACGCGTCTCGACTATACGGGACTGGTCTATATCGACATCTTCTCGAAGAGTGAGCCCAAGTACTGGCCCGGTTCGCTGTCCACCGACGCATGGAGCACCGGTAACTACAACCACTCCGAGCAGTACGACTACAACTCACTTGCCATTACGACCCGTCACACGCTGACCTTCACCCCGCACTTCAAGAACCAGGACTGGTTCTCGACGATGTTGATCCGCGGTGAGCTCACAACAGGTACCAACAACCACCAGAACCTCGTGACATCGAACATTCCTAACGGAATCACATCACCCTCTGTGGCCGGTTACCTGCGTAACATGAGCACCGGTAACGGTGAATGGCGCTCCATGTCAGGTATCTACTCCGGACACCTCTCTTACAAGTCACGCTACGCCATGGACTTCTCAGTCCGTGTGGACGGTACAACCAAGTTCGGTGACGACAAGAAGTGGGGTATCTTCCCCGGTCTCTCCGGACGTTGGAACATCAGCGACGAACCCTTCATGAAGTGGTCGAAGAAGTGGCTCTCCATGTTGGCATTCCGTCCCTCTTGGGGTATCGTGGGTAACCAGCCCGGTAGCGAGTACCTGCAGTATGCCAAGTATAACATCAGCGGTATCTATGCCGGACAGAACGTTGCCTACCTCGAAAGCCTCCAGCTCGACAAGCTGCAGTGGGAGCGCACGATGTCTTACAACATCGGTGGTAACTTCGGATTCTTCAACGACTTGATCACCGGTGACTTCAACTACTATTACAAGAAGACCAAGAACCTGCTGATGTCAGGTGTACGTATTCCCTATACCACCGGTTTCTCCTCACTGCCCTGGACCAATGTCGGCGACATGGAGAACAAAGGATGGGAGTTGAACATCGAGGGTAACAAGTTCCTCAAGATCGGTAAGTTCTCGATGAGTGCCAACTTCAACATCTCTCAGAACTTCAACGAAATCGTGAAGATGGACGAGAGCGTGCTTGAGTCTATCAACAGCGAATGGAAAGCCTCCGACAGAACAGGATACCTCAACCGCATTCAGGTGGGTAACCCGCTCGGATCTATCTACGGATACCGCTACAAGGGCGTTTACCGCTACGAGTATGACGACCTGATCGAAATGAGAAAAGACCCCGTGACGGGTGCTGAGCTCAGCGAGGACGCATACAGACAGAAGCTCAACGACTGGTTCGCAAGCTCTACCGATGCCGACCCGCACACCGCTCCTGTGGTGATCGACGACAACGGACACGTGGTGATGAACTCCAATGGTACACCGAAGAGCCTCATGTATGACTACGACGGTACCAACTACTACTTCAAGGGTGGTGACGCCATCTACGAGGATGTGAACCACGACGGCCAGATCAACGGTCTCGACGTTGTCTATCTCGGCAATGCCAACCCGAAGTTCATGGGTGGTTTCGGATTCAACTTCTTCTATGGCGACTGGTCATTGAAGACCAGCTTCAGCTTCCGTACAGGTATGAAGGTCGTGAACAGCGCACGTAGAGGACTGGAGGAAATGTATGGTTCCTACAACCAGCTGTCATCAGTGAACTGGCGTTGGCGTAAGAGCGGTGACATCACCGTGATGCCGCGCGCACTCTACAACACCGGTTGGAACTCTCTCGGTAGTGACCGCTATGTGGAGGATGCTTCTTTCGTACGTCTCAGCTACGTTCAGCTGAACTACAACTTCAACAAGAAGATGCTCAAGGCTATCGGCCTGCGTCGTCTGCAACTGAGCCTCTCCGCACAGAACCTCTTCGTATTGTCCAAGTATAGCGGCATCGAGCCTGAGGTGGCACCGAAGACATGGGGCGTTGCTTACGACGGATCGCTGACACCGCGTTCCAAGTCGGTTACTTTGAATATTAACGTTGGTTTCTAAAACAGAATCAGATATGAAAGTCAAGAATATATTTAAAATAGGTGTCGTGGTGGCTGCCGTGGCTATGCCGCTGACATCATGTAACGACTTCCTGACCATCTATCCGACGGATAAAACCATTGGCGAAGACTTCTGGAAAACCAAGGAGGATGTCAAGGAAATGGTGGCAGGTGCCTACAAGATGATGACGGAAAGCAACATCCAGGAGAAAGCCATCATGTGGGGTTCTTACCGTTCTGATGAAATGGAAGTCTATACTTCTTTGAACAGTAAGACCATTGACAATATCGACGCGGCAAACATCATGCCGAGTAACGGATATTGCGACTACAGTGCGTTCTGGGGAGTGATCAACCGTTGTAACATCGTATTGAACCACTTGGACGACGTTGTTGCTTCCGACCCCCAGTTCTACCAGGGTGACCGCGAAGAGGCTGAAGGACAGATGAGAGCACTGCGCAGCTTGTGCTACTTCTATCTCGTCAGAGCTTTCCGCGACGTGCCTTACACCGAGCATTCCTACGAGAAGGATACAGAGGTGGAGGGTATTCCGCAGCATAATCCCGACAGCGTGCTGCAGTGCTGCATCGAGGACCTGGAATATGCACAGAGAAAGGTGCTCAACTCGGGCGCTTATCCCGAAACACGTAGCAACTACGCTTACTTCACCAAGAACTCTGTTTGGGCACTGATGGCCGACATCTACCTGTGGAGAGCTTCCATGAAGCACAACTCCGATCCTGCAGGTGCCAACTCGGACTATCAGAAGTGTATCGAGTACTGCGACAAGGTGATTGATGCCATGGATGCCAAGTATCGCAAGGATATGGCAGAGTTGAGCAGCCTCATCCGTATCGATGAGAACGAGAAGTATCACCTCCTCGACGGTTCGTCGGCTCACATGATGCTCTTCGGTGCCCAGAGAAACTCTCGCGAGAGCATTCTTGAGTGGCAGTTCCAGAACATCTCCGGCTTTGGTAACACCACACTCGCTACATGGTACATGAGACGTTCCAGCAGCTATGCTGAACCTAATGTGTATGCTTCGATGGAATGCTTCTTCCAGACGGGTAACAGCTCCACCAAGAGCGTCTATCTGAACCAGCACGACTATCGCTTCTGGAACAACGTCTTCGACGTGAACAACTCACTTGAGAAGCAGCTCGGTATCCGCAAGATGGTGGCAACCTCTGACTGGTATTCCAGCTCTCAGAGACGTACAACCAACGGACAGAAAAAGGCCGAGGCATCCACGCCTTCATACGATACATACGGTATGGACTGGATTGTCTATCGCCTGACCGACATCATGCTGATGAAGGCTGAAGCCCTCGTATGGGTTGATGGTGGCTCAAGAGGTACCGCACAGTACAACGAGGCTTACCAGTTGGTGAAGGAAGTGAACGACCGTTCATGGATTCCTCTTCGCACCCGCGCAAGAAACTCCGTGGAGTCTGATGCCGACAAGACTTTGCTCGACTCGCTGACATGGTCTTCTACCTTCGGCACACAGGCCGGTATGGAACAGTTGGTGCTCGCAGAGCGACTCCGCGAACTCTGCTTCGAGGGAAAACGCTGGTTCGACCTGATGCGTTACGCTTATAGACACATGGACGGCGTGGATATCACCAAGAGAATGGTGGAGTATGATGATCCCGAGAACTTTCCGGCAATCTATGAAGACATGAAGACCCTCATGGTAAGAAAGATTGCTGCCGGCGGTGAGTCGGTGAAGGCAAAGATGAAGGCTGAAGCCCATCTCTACTGGCCGATTCCGCTCAACGACACGAAGGTCAACAAGCTCCTGATTCAGAATCCTGTATGGAAAGAGGACAAATCAATGGAAAAAAACTAACGGCGTATGAAAACGATTAATTATAAAAGGCTTTTTAGCCAAATAGCGGTTGTGGCAGCCATCCTGCCCGCCGCCATCGGACTGACCAGCTGCTCTGAGGATTTGGACGAGTCGAACCTCTATACAGCAACCGGTCAGACCATCGAAGACTATCTTGCTTCGGAGCCTGAGTTCAGCGACTTCAACTACATTCTGCAGAGAGCTGGACTTGACAAGGTGCTCAGCGCATACGGTAAATATACTTGCTTCGCACCCGTGAACGAGGCTGTACAGATCTATGTCGATAGCCTCTGGAACGACACCACCCGTACAGACCATAACGGTATGACCGTAGAAGGTGTGGAAGGTCTTTCCGACTCTCTCTGTGTGGATATTGCGAAGTTCCACCTCGTCGATTTCCGCGAATACTGGGCCGTAGATATGGGACCTGGTACGACCATCACTACCATGCTGGGACGTGAGCTCACAACCAGTGTGAATACCAAGACTGGTAACACCGTGGTGAACTCGTATTCTGAGATTACAAGTATCGACAACGAACTTGAGAACGGTGTGCTGCACGTCATCAATAGCATGCTGACACGCTCGAACAGCTTGCTGCCGAATGAGTTGGGCAAGTACGACTTCTTCAGCATCTTCTCAGAGGCACTGATGAAGACAGGTCTGGCTGACGAACTGCTTGAGTCAGTGAAGCGCCAGCCCAATGGCGACCCCATGGAATACTCGGTTGACAATTCCTATAACTTCTACGTTCCGACGGATTGTGCTGTCGGCTTCACCCTCTTCGTTGAGCCCGATGACGTGCTGAAACGTGCCGGACTGGGTACTTTCGACAAGCTTCGTGATTATGCTAACCGCACCTATAAGGATTGCGCACAGTGGTATGACTATGTGAGGGATAACAATATTCAGATCAGTACCGGTGATGACTATACCAATCCCTGGAACTGCTTGAACATGTTCGTCCGCTACCACATCGTGAAGTATAAGATTCCGTATGACAAACTTGTCTATACAGGCCTGAACGAGGCCAGTGCCAAGGTGGGCTTCTATGAGTACAACGAGACCATGCTGCCTTTCACACTGATGAAGGTTTCGGCTGATGAGGTTACCGGAACACGCTATGTGAACCGCATCATTTCGAACAACACGCTCATTGAGACTATCCAGGAGCAGAGTGAGGATACTGTTGAAACTTCCAGCGGCAACTCATACGACTATGTGCTGGATGTTCCCAAGCACGACGTACTCATGCCGGGCTATGCCATCGACCAGCGCAAGGACTACCAGCAGCCGCTGAATGGTTATATTCACTGTATCAGTGGTATTATGACCTACAATGCCTCAGTGCCTCAGGAAGTGTTGCGCGAGCGTCTCCGCTTCGATGATACCGCTCTCTTCCCCGAGATGATGAACAACAGCTTCCGTTGCGCTACCTATGCTTACATCAACAGTAAGAATGGTGGTAAGTCGGGTGCTGAAGCCGCTCTGGGCGGTGACTACATCCGTATCCCCTACAACTACTTCGACTATATGAAGATGTACAACGGCGACGATACACACATGTATTACCTCTCTGGTTCCGGCAATGGTTGGAGTAACTATCAGAAGGACGAGTTCAACTGTATGGGTGCCTTCGACTTCGCTATGCGTCTGCCGCCCGTACCGGCTGGTATGTATGAAATCCGAATGGGTTACACCGCCAACGGTAACCGAGGCATGATGCAGGTGTTCCTTGGAAGAACCAATAACCAAGCAGACATGGTTGCTACCGACATCCCGCTCGACATGCGTAACGTGCCCAGCACCAGTAACAACCAGAGTGACGCAAACATCGCTACCGGTTGGACTCTCTATACCAATGAGAAGGACTGGGGTGTACAGACCGATAAGAACATGCACAACCTGGGTTGGTTGCGCGGACCGCTCTATTATCTGGTTGGATCGACGCTTGCACGCGCCAACGCTCAGGACTTGCGCCGTATCGTCTATAAAGGACAGCTCGGACAGGGTGAGTACTGGCTGCGATTCAAGACCGTGCTGCCGGAAAACACGGGTACACAGTTCCACCTCGACTATATCGAGCTGGTTCCTGAGTATGTCTATAATAACCCGCTTTATCTTGAGGACTTGTTCTAATTAAAACCTGCAAGCAATATGAAAAGGAAAATGATATATAGAAACGCAATCGTAGCTGCGGCTCTCGTCTGCACGGGAGCTTTCACAGCTGCGTGCCATGACTGGGACGATCACTATGATGTGACCCCGTCTATTGGAGAGTCCAATATCACTCTGTGGGATAATATCAAAACCAATCACCCAGAGCTCTCCAGCTTTGCCACTCTGTTAGAGAAAGCTGGATATGATTCTCTTCTCTCCTCGTCGCAGTCGTTCACGGTGTGGGCTCCTGTCAATAGCGAACTGAACTTTGACAGCCTCAATGCCCTGAGCCTTGACACGTTGAAAAATGAATTCATCAAGAACCATGTGGCACGCAGCAACTTCGTTGCATCGGGTGACATTAATGAATCGGTCTTCATGCTGAGCGGAAAGGTGCTTTCCTTCAAGCTCGGTGCAGGCGGATATACGATGGACAATGTGCCTGTGGCCAATGTGAATATTCCCAGCAAGAATGGTGTCATCCACGAGTTGGCTCATCCGCTGTCTTACTTGAAGAATATCTATGAGAGTCTGAACACTCACTCGGGTCCCATCGGCTCCTTCAGCAACTATTTCCACTCGTTTGACGACAGTACCTTCCTTCCCGGAAGATCGGTTGTAGGTCCTATCGTAGATGGTCAGATCACTTATCTCGACTCTGTGTTCTACGCTACCAACGATCTGTTCATGCAGATGATGACCTATAAGGATGGTATGTTTATTGACGGCGGCGGTTCCTACATCAACCGTGAGGACAGTAGCTACACCATGTTGGTTCCCACCGACGCAGCCTGGGATTCGGGTATAGAAAGCATCGGAGATTATTTCCACTATGTTTCGGATTTTGTCTTCGATGATGTCTCAGAGACTGGCAAGACCTCTGCAACGATGGATAGCATCAAGTTCAATGCTGACTCACTGCGTGAGCTCACGGTGCAGAACCTGATGATGAGTAACCTGATTTATAACAATCACAACTATCTCAACACACGTTTGGATGACCTGAAGCCTGGTGACAAGTTCCAGGAAGGCGACTCCATCGTTTCTTCCTATTGCCAGGTGCTCTACAAGGAAGATGCTGATTATCTCTTCGACGGTGCTAAACGTTACGATAAGAGTAATGGTGCCTTGTGGATTACGGACAACTTGAATCTGCGCGCATGGAACGGCTGGGCACCCATCATCAAGGTGGAGGGTGAGTCGAACCAGAACCTGATTGTCAGTAGCGATTATGACGCTGTTTATGACAATGTAAACAGCACGACACAGAATCCCGATGTGAAGGGTTCCGTTTCCAGCCACCGTTACGCCATCATCTCTAACTCTGCCGGTACGGCTCCGATCTTTGATGTCTATCTGCCCAATGTGGTTTCTACAGAGTATGCCATCTATGCCGTGATGGTTCCGAGCAACATCAAGAGTGCTGCCGGAAGTGAAGAGGAAGTACTGCCTTACGCGCTGCTTCCCCAGATCAGCTTCCATGATGCAAATGGTAAACTGAATGGTACAACCACTTATGATGATAAGAATAAGGTTCGTACACGTTCTGGTCTGGACTATCTGATGGATGAAAATGGCAAGAAGTTCTCGGTTACTACCGGTGTGAAGGTTTCTGAAGCAGGAAAGATTGATACGCTCTTCTTGGGCTACCAGAAGTTCCCGATGTGTTACTATGGTCTGGATACGTATGCAACGGGCAACATCTGCCGTCCGTCGCTCCATATCATGACCAGATCAAACGCGCGTATCTCTACTCCTGAAGGAAATGTCCGTGTCGATTGCGATCCTACCATTCGTTTGGACTGCATTCTGCTCGTTCCGCGTGAGTTGCAGGAGTACCTCAAAGCACATCCTGACTATATGGCGAAAGAACGTCCAGAATATCGGTATTTTGCTACACATTAAGTCGTAATTATAAAAGTAGTATAAGATGAAAAAGCATAATATTCTTTATCTCAGCCTGCTATTGGCTATGGGTATTTCCACATCGGCATACGCTCAGGATGATGAGGTGGTTTACGCCGAAGGAGCCGTGCAGCAAGAGACTGTTGTGAAGAAAAAGGCTGCGACGAAAGCGCCTCAGTATCCCATGATGGAAGTCAAGGGTGAGGTGATTGACGCTGTGACCAAGGCTCCCCTGGCCGGTGTACAGGTACAGACGCTCAATGACAATCGCTTTGCAGCCATGACCAACGAGAAGGGTGAGTTCACTATCAAGGTGCCCACCTTCGCCACAGCATTGTATTTCCATACGTCTCAATATCTGAGCCAGCATGTGGCTATCGGCAAGAACGATGGCCTGAAGGTGGTGATGATTTCTGACAAGTTCACTCAGATGTACGACAAGCAGAGCGATGTGCGTGCCGTCAAGGGCACCAAGCTGCTGAACACGACATCTACCAACGTGAGCACAGACATTGAGAATAACCTCGGTGCCGATGTTCATGCCATCTCCCGCTCGGGCGGTCCCGGCTACGGTTCTGCTATGTTTATCCGTGGTTTGAACTCTCTGAACTCCAACGCCCAGCCGCTGGTGGTTGTCGATGGTATCGTCCGCGATATTCAGTCCACCCGTGGCGGTCTGCACTATGGTGACTACAACGATCTGTTGCTCAACATCAACCCCGAGGATATTGATGAAGTGAAGGTTCTCAAGAACGGTACTTCCATCTACGGTGCCAAGGGTGCCAACGGTGTGATCCTGATTAACACCAAGCGCGGTCGCAGTATGGCAACCCGCATCGATGCCAATATCGGTATCGGCGTGGTGACCCTTCCCAAGATGATTGATGTGATGAACGCAGACCAGTATCGTCTGTATGCTTCTGAGATGCTGGGAACTTATCCCAACATCAACACCTATTATACCAATGAGGTCAAGTTCCAGTTCCTGAATCCCGAGCGTGACATCTATCGTTACAAGTACTTTGGACAGGATACCGACTGGAAGAAAGAGGTGTATAAGAATGCACTGACTCAGAACTACAACATCAACGTACAGGGTGGTGACGACATTGGTATGTACAACCTCTCCTTGGGTTACACGGTAGGTGAGAGCACAGCCAAGCGCAACGACTTCAACCGTCTGAGTGTCCGTTTCAATACCGACATCACCATTCTTCCCAAACTGAAGACACGTTTCGACATGTCGTTCACCAAGAGCAACCGCGATGTATTTGACAATGGTGCTCCCGAGGATATCAGTGCAAGCCCCATCGCTTCTCCGACATTCCTTTCGCTCATCAAGTCGCCGTTCCTGAATCCCTACACCTATTATGATACGGGTGTGCTGTCGTCAACCTTCTCTGAAGCTGATGACTTCCTGGCCGGTCTGAACGATCCAACGCTGACGCTGGGTAACCCCTCGGCTCTGCTTGCCAACGGTGATGCCATCAACAAGAACCGCGTAGAGAACACAGAGTTCTATGCAGCTATCTCCACACGCGAGGAGTGGACAAAGGATCTCGTTCTTTATGAGACCTTCAGCTACCTGCTCAACCGTGTGTCTCAGCGCTACTATCGTCCCGTAACAGGCATGCCGCAGTTCTTGATTCCCGGTGTGAACATCGTGAACGACCTGGCCATGTCTATGTTCTCCAAGGAGACCAGCATCAACAGTGACACGCGCTTGACATACAAAAAGCTGCTCGGTCGTCACTCGCTCGATGTCTATGGTGGATTGCGCTTCCTCTCCTTCGAGTATGATGACAACCAGCCTCAGGGTATGCACACCGAGGGTGGTAACGACAAGCAGCCGAACATCTCTGACAACATGCAGCTCAAGCAGGCCTCTGGTGTCGATGACGAATGGAAGTCTATCACATGGTATGCCAACGTGGACTATAACTACATGAACCGCTACTATGCTCAGGTTTCTGCCGCTCTCGAAAGTAACAGCCGCTTCGGTAAGGAAGCAGACGGACTGAAAATGGCAGGTGTGAGATGGGGCTTCTTCCCCAGCGTACAGTTGGGATGGAATGTCACCAACGAGTCTTGGTTCCCGAAGAACATGGGTATCAACTATTTCCTCCTGCGTTCAGGATATGAAATCACCGGTAACGATGATATCAACATCATGGCTTCGCGCACATCGTTCAGCTCTTACAAGTTCTTGAACACTTCTACTGCGGCTCAGCTCGACAATATCGGTAACGATAAGATCAAGTGGGAGCAGACCTCTAAGTTCAATATCGGTTTCAAGGGATATTTCCTGAACAACCGTTTGGGTGTTGACTTTGACTACTACATCCATACCACTCGCAACCTGCTGACCCTGAAGAGCTTCGACAACCCCGTTGCCGGTATCAACAACTATTGGAGCAATGGCGGTAAGTTGCAGAACACCGGTTATGAACTGACCGTGACAGGCAAACCGCTCATCAGCAAGGATTGGAATATCGAAGTAGGTGCCAGCGTAGGTCACTACAAGAACGAGGTGAAGTCGCTGCCGAATGATGATAAGATCTTCGTTGACGGCGGAACCCTTGATGCCAATGGCAATATCGTTGCCAATGTTCAGGGCTACACCTCTTCTATCTATGGAACCAACAACATTGCTACCATCGTTGGTCAGCCCGTTGGCGTGTTCTACGGCTACAAGACCAATGGTGTCCTCGCATCAGAGAATGCAGCTTCACAGGCTGGCAAGAATGGAACTGACTATCTCTATCGTCGCACCACTGCCGGTGACCTGATTCCCTTCCAGGCTGGTGATATGCGCTTCGTGGATCTCAATAGCGATGGCATCATCGACGAGAAGGATAAGACCATTATCGGCGATCCCAATCCCGACATCTATGGTAACATCTTCACCAACGTGATGTGGAAGAACTTCTCACTCTATGTAGGCTTCAACTACTCTCTGGGCAATGACGTGTTCAACTATCAGCGCTCACTGCTTGAGGGTGGTAACAACTTCTACAACCAGACAACCGCTATGCTCAACCGCTGGCGTGTGGAGAATCAGGTAACTGATATGCCCCGTGCCGTCTATGGCGACCCCGCAGGCAATGCACGCTTCAGCGACCGCTGGATTGAGGATGGCAGCTATCTGCGCCTGAAGACCCTTCGTCTCACCTACAAGGTGCCCCTCGCTCTTTCTTGGTTGCAGGGACTCTCTGTTTGGGCAGAAGCCAACAACCTCTTTACTCTGACGCACTATCTGGGCAGCGATCCCGAATTCTCTGCTTCCAACTCCGTGCTCTATCAGGGTATCGACCCGGGTAACGTGGCACTGAGCCGCTCATTCACTTTTGGATTAAGAATCAATCTTTAAAGAACTGACAACGATGAAAAAGAACCTATTAATATTTGTCGCGCTTTTCGGTCTTTCCTTTGGCCTGACCTCTTGTCAAGACTTGCTTGATACAGACTCAAACCGACTGGCCTATGACCCGGCGCTCAGCGAGAAGACCGACTCCATGTTCTACACGCTCGGTATTCTCAAGGCAGTCCAGCAGGTTGCTGACCAGTATGTGCTGGTCAACGAGATGCGTGGTGACCTGACACAGGTGAATGAGAATACCCAGTCGGACTTGAAGGCCCTGGCTAACTTCACCGCAGACATCACCAACAAGTATGACTCTGCCTATCTGTACTATCGTATCATTAACAACTGTAACTATTATATCCTGCATCGTGACTCAACGCTCACGACGCAGGGATATAAGGTGTCCATTCCTGAGATTGCCCAGGCTCACGCCATCCGTGCATGGGCTTATATGCAGCTCTGCAAGACCTATGGCAAAGTGCCATTCGTTACTGAGCCGATTACCAGCATCTCTCAGGCTAATGCCAACGAGTACAAACTGCCGGAAAACTGGATGACACTCGAAGAGATCCTTCCTCGTCTGGAGTCTGACCTGATTCACTATCGTGATGCAGCCGTGCCTAACTATCGCAATGGCGACACCGATATCAATGGTGGTCAGCTCACTTTCGGTGGTGTGAAGGGTATTACCTCACGCCGACTGATGTTCCCCGTCAATCTGGTGCTGGGTGACATGTATCTGGAGACAGGACAGTATGAGAAAGCTGCCGATGCTTATTTCAAGTACATCTACAGAAACAACCTTCGTGCAGAAGACTGTGGCGTATCGACCAGCGTATTGCCCGATGAGAAGGTTCGTGAGATTCCTAACTTCGGCAATGGCTATTTTCCCAATGGTAGCGGTTGGAACTGGAACTTCTGGCTGAGCAGTGCTTATACTGTGACGACTTCCGGAACAGCTGGTGACAACATCACTTATGTGGCAGCAGCCGGTAACCGCCTGCTGGGTACAACTTCTCAGTTGCCCGCTCTCTTCGGTTTCGACTACTACACCTCTACCTTCAACGAAGATACAGTTAACACATCCATTGGTTCCGACCAGTTCTTGGAAGAGCGCGAGATAGATCCGTCTCAGGCTTATCTTGACCTCTGCGACAATCAGCTGCTCTACTTCAAGTCTTCTTCCACCAACAAGACCATTGTTGCCGACGTGGGTGACCTCCGCCGTTATGTGACGGTGAACAACACCAAATCTACAACCACGCGCAACGAGTTCCCGATGATTCGTAAGTATATGGCTGCCAACGTCAATATCTACCGTTCTTCTACGGTATGGCTCCGTCTGGCTGAAGCCATCAACCGCATGGGCTATCCTGATGCAGCATTCGCCATTCTCCGTGATGGTCTGAACGTGGCTGATCTCGACACCACTGTTACCTCCCTCAAGCGTTGTACCTATGTGAAGGAGTCAACACGTCGCGAACTGTTCCTCGGAAATTACGTGCCCATCCTGCTTGACGTTTATCGTAGCACATTCTCTAACAACTATGGTATCCATGGCCGTGGTAGCGGTGATGTCGGTAAGAAGGCTGAAGGCTATCTGTCGGGTTCTGTCGAGCCTTACGTGATGGATTCCATCGTCGGTGGTAAGATTAAGGAACTGCAGAGTGTCTATGGCATTGCTCCCACCGGAACAATCAATGATACCATCAACGCTGTTGAGGACCTTATTTGTGATGAGTTCGCATTGGAGCTTGCCTTCGAGGGAACACGTTTCAATGACCTCACCCGTCTGGCCCGTCACAAGAACCAGCCCATGCTGGATGGTACCACACTCTACTCTTCTGAATGGGGCTATCGTTGGTTGGTTGAGAAGCTCAAAGCCAAGAAAGCCGGTCTTCCTGCTGATGACAGCTGGTGGTACTTGCCTTTTAGCAAATAATCACACTGTTTAAGTAATATCCTGATTGGGGATGCTCTGGTATCTGCCTGAGCATCCCCAATTTTCAGTTATTAAAATGACTAATATGATGAAAAGATATATTTCCCTTCTATGCACTGTCACACTTTCTGTGATGTTGTCATGGGCTGACAATGTGGACATTGTCTATAATTTTGAAAGCACGTCCGATGTGAGTGGCATCTATTCCGGAACGCTTCATTCGGGAGCTGCCATTGTGCCTTATTCCAACACCCATGTACTGGATCTTGGAACGGACAATGGCTATTTTGAGTTTGACAGTGCTATCGGTGAAATCATTGGTGGAATGGGTGAGAACTATCTCATTTCTGCCACCGTGTTCATTCCCGAAAATGCCGACCTGTCGCGAAACGGGAATTTTGTATGGTGCTTTGCCAAGTCTTCTTCCGAAGGCTATCAATTCGTCAGTGCCAAGGATGTCCGCTTTGCCATCTCTCAATCTGATTATACGGGCGAGGCCTCCATTACCTCCAAACAGGCACTTGTGCCCGGGCATTGGAACTCAATCGTCTATGCCCAGCGCCGCAATACGGGAGCCCTTTATATCAATGGTACTGCTACATCCGGATCTGTCAACATTTTGCCAAATGCCATTGGAACGACGTTGCAGAACTATCTGGGGCGTAGCTGCTATGAAGGCGACGCGTTCCTGAAAGGTTGTCAGATTGCAGATTTCCAGATTCACAACTATCGTTATACCAAACTCGCCGAGCTACAACAGCTGGCCAAGGACCTGAATGTCTATGCCGACTCACTTGCGCTCCGTAAGCAGATGCGGGAATATTATCCTGGCGACTGGACGGCTTTGAAGAACGACATCGAGCTCCCCACCCGCTATGGTGACATGAGAATCACCTGGGCCACCAGCAATCCCAATGTCATTACCGAGCGTGGTCATATCACGCGTCCGGCTGCGGGCTATCCCATTGCCACCGCCACGCTTACGGCCACCCTTAGAGCTGAGTATAATGGTGAGTTCCTCTATGAGGTGTTGGAATTCCCTGTAGGTGTGCTCCCCGAGATTGCTGACGAAGAGTGTGTTGAGCTCGATTTGTCCAATATCACATTCAAGGATGGCCATCTCAACAATCTCTACACCAACATCACTTTGCCCACTGTAGGTAGTGAGGGCTCAGCCATTCTTTGGGAGTCGAGCGATACGGAGTGGCTCACCCATGCGGGACGTGTACTTCGCCAACCCGAGGAAGGTGCCGAGAAGCACCATCTCACCATGACCGCAACGGTCATCAAGGGACAGGCCAAGGCCACCCGTGTCTTTGATGTCTATATCCATCCGAAAGAGAATTACAAGAGCTATCTCTTTGTCTATTTCCCCTCCAATGCCGACGAGAATCTCTACTACGCTCTTTCTACAGACGGATATAACTATACCCCCATCAATAATGGTCAGTCTTTCTTCAAGGCCGACACCACTACCATCATGGGAGGTTTGCGCGACCCGCATATCCTGCGTGGCAACGACGGCTGGTTCTATATGGTCAATACCGACATGAAGTGCTCCTTGGGTTGGGAGAGCAACCGTGGCATCGTGCTCTCACGCTCTCGCGACCTGGTCAACTGGACTCACTCCACGGTTCACTTCCCCGACCGTTTCGCTCGTACCACCTTTGCCAATGTAGATCGCGTGTGGGCCCCCGAGACCATCTACGACCCCGATGCAGGCAAGTACATGGTCTATTTCTCCATCCGTACCACCGATGGCACGGCACCCTTCGACAAGGACTACTATTGCTATGCCAACGAGGACTTCACCGACCTTGAGGGCGAGCCAGTGTTTTTCTACGACCGAGGCTCTGCCACCATCGACATGGACATCGTCTATAATGAGAGCGACGGACTCTATCACGGCTTCTACAAGAACGAGGGCGAGGGCGGTATCTGTAAGGTGACAGCCAAGCGCCTGACGGCAGAACCCGGACAGCCTGCCGGCTCACAGTGGTCAGAGCCTACCCGCACGTTGCAGCAGACCACTGAGAATGTAGAGGGTGCTGGCGTGTTCAAGCTCATCAACCGAGACAGTTGGATTCTGATGTACGACTGCTACAGCAACAAGCATTATCAGTTCTGCTCCAGCCCCGACCTTTCCAAGTTCACTTTCGTTCAGAATACGGCAACCACTGGTGCCTTTACCCCGCGTCATGGCACGGTTATCCCCATTACCGCAGAAGAGGAAGCCTACCTGCTTGAGAAACTGCCCATCAGCGGGCTTACTCCCACGATTGTGGGCTGTGAAAACAACCACACGAAGACCACAAATGTCGAAACGACCTCCAACACCATCTTCCTGCCTGTAGAGCCGGGGGTAGATATCACGTCCTTCGATCCCTGCTTAGTGCCGGGTCTTGGTTGCACCATCACCCCCACAGGGGAACAGAACTTCTCTGTAGGTCCCGTTGCCTATACCGTCAGCTGTGGTGAAAAGAAGACCGTTTACCAGGTGTCGGTAGCCGTCGAGGGCAACCCCGTGATCCCCGGTTTCCACGCCGACCCCGAAGTGCTCTTCTCCAAGAAGACCGGCCGTTTCTATGTCTATCCCACCTCCGACGGCTATGAGGGTTGGGGAGGCTATTCCTTCGATGTGTTCTCCAGTCCAGACCTGTTGCACTTCACCAACGAGGGAACGATTCTCAACTTGCAGACCAACAAGGATGTTGCCTGGTCAACAGGCAATGCCTGGGCACCCTGCATTGAGGAAAAGTGGGTTGAGGGTAAGTGGCGCTACTACTACTTCTTCAGTGGCAATAACCGCTCGATGAGCAGGAAAACCCTGGGCGTGGCGGTTGCCGAGACTCCCATTGGTCCATTCCGTGCAGCAAGCTCGCCCCTCTTTACCAGTTCCGCTGCTGGTCAGATGATTGACTCCGATGTCTTCACCGACCCGGTTTCCGGTCAGACCTATCTCTATTATGGTAACGGTCAGCTGTGCTATCGTCTGCTGTCGGATGACATGATGGGTGTCAAAGGCGATGAATACGTCATTACACCTACCGGTGGTACCAATGAAGACTACCGCTTCCGCGAGGGAGCCTATGTGTTCTACCGCAACGGCATTTATTACTTCCTCTGGAGTGTCGATGATACGGGTTCTACCAATTACCACGTGGCATACGGAACGAGCACATCGCCCACCGGCCCCATCAAGGTAGCTGCCGATCCCATCGTTATCATCCAGGATCCCTCAAAGAAGATCTATGGCACGGGCCACAACTCCATCATCAATGTGCCTGGAACCGATGATTGGTACATCGTCTATCATCGCATCAACAAGGCGTATCTCGGTGATGGCCCTGGCTACCACCGCGAGGTTTGTGTGGACAAGATGACCTTCGCCGAGGATGGACGCATCAACCGTGTCACCCCGACCCGTGAGGGTATTGAGCCTGTGAAGGTTGAGAATGTCATTGAAATCATCACCAACATTAACAGCACCCCCGACACCGAGTCAGTGGCACTGCGTACCGATTATTATACCATCGGAGGCGTTTACTTAGGTCCCCAGCCGCCTGTCAGCAGAGGTATTTATATCCGTCGTGAAGTGCTTTCCAACGGTCGGGTGCGTAGTATGAAAATCGTTAAATAGTATTTCCAACAAGGGTAAAAGCGAAGTAAAACTTGCAATATTGCCCGAATTACACTAACTTTGCACTCATAATCATCAGGTTATGAGTGCAAATTCTTTTCATGAAGACGCTGTTTCAGCCGGTCTCACAGCCGCGCAGGTTGAGCAGAGTCGCCGTGAGCATGGTGATAACATGCTCACTCCTCCGCCTTCTGTATCGCTGTGGCGTCTTTATATCGACAAATACCGCGACCCAATTATTCAGGTGTTGCTGTTTGCGGCAGCCGTCTCGCTTGTTCTGTCTTTTTTCAAGAACGACTTTGTTGAGACATTGGGTATTATCCTTGCCATCTTCTTTGCCACCACGGTCGGCTTCTATTTCGAGCGTGATGCCGCACGCCGATTCTCTTTGCTGACTGCTCTTGACGAAGAGCAGCCTGTGAAGGTGCGTCGTGACGGCAAGGTGATGCTGGTTCCTCGTCGTGATGTTGTGGTGGGCGATGTCATTCTGTTGGAGCCCGGTGACGAGGTTCCAGCCGATGCACGCCTGATCCATTCGCTCAACCTTCAGGTCGATGAGTCCGCACTCACGGGCGAGCCTGTGACGGAAAAAAACCTCTCATCTCCCATCTCTCATCCTTCATCTGCCGACACTTCCGCTTACCCTTCATGGCAGTTGTTGCGCTCGTCGCTGGTGATGAGTGGCCGTGCCGAGGCAGTAGTCATCGCTGTGGGCGACCAGACCGAGATAGGTAAGGTGGCACGCCAGTCTTCCGAGTTCTCTACCGTGAAGACACCGCTCAGCCAGCAACTCGACCATCTTGCCTCGCTCATCAGCAAGGTTGGCAGTGCGATTTCCATTGCGGCATTCCTTGTCTTCCTTGTTCACGACATTCTCGTCAATACCACCCTTTGGCATAGCACCGACTATGTGGGCATGTCCGAGGTGGTGCTCAAGTACTTTATGATGGCTGTCACGCTCATTGTGATGGCAGTCCCCGAGGGGCTCCCCATGGCCATTACGCTGGCATTGGCACTCAACATGCGGCGCATGCTCAAGAGCAACAACCTGGTACGCCGTCTCCATGCCTGCGAAACGATGGGAGCCGTCACCGTTATCTGTACTGATAAGACCGGCACGCTCACGCAGAACCGAATGTCGGTGCAGGAAGTGCTGACGGAAGGTGGAATGAGGAATGTGGAAGGTGGAATGAGAAATGAGGAAGGCAATCAGCTGTTGTTTTTAGCCATGGCGGTGAATAGCACTGCGGAGTTGAATGGCGACCAGGGCATCGGCAATCCGACAGAGGTTGCTCTGCTGCGTTATCTTCAGCAGCAGAGTGTTGACTATCGCACTTGGCGTCAAGAGGCTGAGATGCTGTCGCAAGAGCCGTTCTCTACTGAGCGCAAATACATGAAGACAACGGTCAAAACCGGCGGACGAGTCTATACCTTGTTGAAAGGAGCGCCCGAGGTGGTGCTTGCTACATGCCAGTTGACAGCTGCCGAGCGTCAGGACATCGAGGCACATCTGCTCTCCTATCAGCAACATGCCATGCGCACCCTGGCGTTTGCAGTCAAGGAGTCCTCTCTTACAGAACCTGCAGGGGAGAAAGAACAGATGTCCGACTTCGTGTTCCAGGCGGTTGTTGCCATCAGCGACCCGGTTCGCCCCGAGGTGTCTGCTGCCGTGGAAGAGTGCCGCAAGGCCGGCATCGAAGTGAAGATTGTGACGGGCGACACGGCAGCAACGACCTTGGAGATTGCCCGACAGATTGGGATTGTTCCTTCTACTCATGTCCCCTCTGAGGAGAAGGGGACTGTGGTGGTGTCGTTAACAGGTCCAGAGTTCGCAGCACTCTCCGATGAAGAGGCCATGACAGTACTGAAAAACCTGAAGGTACTCTCCCGTGCCCGTCCTTCCGACAAACAGCGTATGGTGGAGCTGTTGCAGCGCATGAACGAGGTTGTGGCCGTCACCGGTGACGGTACCAACGATGCACCGGCTCTGAACCATGCCCATGTAGGACTGTCGCTGGGCTCGGGCACCAATGTGGCGAAGGAAGCCAGCGACATGACCTTGCTCGATGACTCTTTCCGTTCCTTGTCACGTGCGGTGATGTGGGGACGGTCGCTCTATAAGAACCTGCAGCGTTTCCTTTATTTCCAGTTGGTGGTCAACGTCACGGCATTGCTGCTGGTACTCGTCGGGGCCTTTGTGGATACCGAGATGCCGCTCACGGTGACGCAGATACTGTGGGTGAACCTCATCATGGATACCTTTGCAGCATTGGCTTTGGCTTCGTTAGTGCCGTCGCGTGATGTGATGAACGAGCCGCCTCGTTCCCGCTCTGCCTTTATCATCCCCCGCAGGATGGGTGTGCAGATCTTGCTGACGGGTTTCCTGTTCTTTGTGGTGATGTTTGTCTTCCTGCTCTATTGTGAGTTTCATCGTACAGGAGGCATCGACATACGTGAGCTCACATGGTTCTTCACCACGTTTGTGATGTTGCAGTTCTGGAATCTCTTCAATGCAAAAGCTCTGGGCTCCCGTCATCCGGCATTGCGCCACTTCTTCTGGAATCGTGGCATGGTATTGGTACTGGTGCTCATCCTCTTAGGGCAGATTCTTATCGTGCAGTATGGAGGACGCATGTTCCGCACCGTTCCGCTGTCGTGGCAGGAGTGGGCTGTCATCATCGGAACCACATCACTCGTCCTGTGGATACCGGAGGTATATAGGAAGGTAAGAAGTAAGAGGTAAGAAGTAAGAAGTAATGATGAAGAATATAATATTTGACCTTGGCGGTGTACTGGTGGGATTAGACGGACTGCGTTGCATCGATGCATTCAATGCCATCGGGTGCGAGCGAGTGGCTGAGTATGTACGCCTGCGCCTCACCGCCGATCTTTTCCTCGACATCGAGGAAGGTACGATTGACACGGAAGGGTTCTGTGCCGAGGTACGTCGCATGACCGGTTGCACGGCAGCAGACAGCGAGATTATTGGCGCATGGAATCAACTGCTCACGGAGATTACCGACGAGCGTAAACAACGGCTGAAGGCTTTGCGCCGCGCCGGGTACAAGGTCTATCTGCTCAGCAATACCAACGACATGCACTGGCAATATACCAAGGAGTTGCTGGGGAATGAGGAATGTGGAATGTGGAATGAGGAATGTGGTGCTTATTTCGACCGCGTGTTCCTTTCCTACCGCATGCACCTGAGTAAGCCCGATGTACACATCTTTGAGGAGGTGCTACGCCAGGCAGGGCTGCGCGCAGAGGAAACACTTTTCATTGATGACAACCGCGAAAACATTCAAGCTGCCGCCTCGTTGGGCATACAGACCTACCTGAACACAGAGATAGATAATTGGTTGCATGAAGACGGTCTTTTTGAATAGTCAGACACAACGACCCGATGAGGCTTCTGTGGCAACAATCGGTTTCTTTGACGGGGTTCACGCAGGACATCGTCATCTCGTGGCGCAGGTCGTGGCACAGGCCCTTCATCTGCACCTGCCGTCGATGGTCGTCACCTTCGACCGTCCGCCGCGTGAGGTGTTGACGGGAGTTGTGGAGCAGACCGCACTCACCTCGCTTGACGAGAAACTTGCCCTGCTTGGCCAGACGGGTGTTGACACCGTGGTCGTGTTGCCCTTTAGCAAAGAACTGGCAGCTCTCACCGCGCGCGAATTCATGGCCAACATTTTATGCCGTCATCTGCATGTATGCTGTCTGCTCATCGGTTACGACAACCGTTTCGGTCGCAACCGTACAGAGGGTTTCTCCGATTATGTTGCCTACGGACAAGAGCTTGGCATTGATGTGATGCGTGCTGAAGAGTTGCGCGTCGATGGTGCGTGTGTAAGCTCTTCGGAAGTGCGCCGTCTGTTAGGCGAGGGTAGGGTGGAAACTGCTACCCATCTGTTGGGACGCCCTTATCAGTTGCAAGGTATGGTCGTGCATGGCTATCAGCAGGGACGGCGAATGGGTTTCCCTACGGCCAACCTTCGTCCAGAGCCTGCCAACCGTTTAGTGCCGGCAGCGGGCGTGTATGCAGTTGAATGTGGAATGAGGAATGAGGAATGTGGAATGAGGAATGAGGAATGTGGAATGAGGAATGAGGAATGTGGAATGTGGATGCCTGCGATGCTGAACATTGGTATGCGTCCCACTTTCGACGGCCATGAGCAGACCATTGAGGCGCACATCTTCGATTACGCCGGCGACCTTTATGGACAGCAGCTTGCCGTGCGTTTTCTGCGCCGCATTAGAGGCGAGCACCGTTTCGATACTGTTGAGGAACTGCGTCAGCAGCTGTTGCTCGACCGTGAGGAGATAAGAAAAATAACAGAAAGAATATGAAAACATCAACAAGATTATGGCTCGACACCGCTTTGTTTGTCGTGGTGTTCTTATTGTTACAATTGGTTACGACGTTGGTATTGATGGCTTTCTACCCCGACTTTACCACCAATGCTACAGCGTTGGCGTTGTCGGCAGCAGCGAGCAGTGTACTCACCATCATTGTCTTTGCCGCTTTGCGCTGGTCACCCTTTTCCCGTTCCTACATTCGTTCACGTCCCTGGGCAGTGCTGGCATGGGTATTCGTGTTGGCCTTGGGAACCATTGTTCCCTCTGAGTGGTTCACGGAATTGATTGGTGTTGACCTCGGCGAAACCGAGAAGAACCTTTTCCGCCAGTTGTTCTCATCCCCGTGGGGCTATGTGGCCGTAGGACTGCTGGTTCCCTTGGCAGAGGAGATGGTCTTTCGTGGCGCCCTGTTGCGTGTGCTGCTTGTGCTTGGCATCCGTTGGACTGCCAGCCGTGCTGTCGGGACCAAGGATCAGTTGGCCTTGCGTGCGGCAGGTAAACAGGCTATTGGCGTGTGGGGTCCCATCGTTGTGTCTGCCCTCGTCTTCGGACTCATCCACGGCAATCTGGCGCAAGGCATCCATGCTTTCTTCATCGGCCTGTTGCTCGGTTGGCTTTATTGGCGTACCGACAGCATCGTGCCCGGCGTGGTGTTCCATTGGGTGAACAACAGTGTGGCTTATGCCCTGACGCGGATCTACCCTTGGGCGGAGGATATGACACTGGTGGAACTGTGTGGCGGCAGCCGTATGCTCGTAGGCCTCTACGTGCTCTTCTCGCTCATGCTGTTCCTTCCCGCTCTCTATCAGCTCCATCTCAGGCTACGCCGACCGAGCATCCTCAGCGACTAATGAGTAACTGAAGTTCCTAAGGCATTATGCTCACCCCTTCAGCGGTGGGTGGAATGTTCTTGATGCTGCCGTCAGCGTTGTAGGTCATCGGCTCGGCGATGATGCTGCGGCTGTAGCTGGTGCCGTCGTTGAGTCCACCATTGTGCGAGAAGAAGAGCCACTGGCCCTTGAACTTCACGATGGCGGGATGGGTGGTGTTGGAGTTGCCGGCAATCTCGCTGATGATGCCCATCGGGGTGTAGGGGCCTCCGATGTTGTCAGCCACGGCGTAGGCAATCTTCTCGGGCCATTCGCTGGCATAGGTCAGATAGTATTTGCCATTGTATTTGTGCATCCAAGGAGCTTCGGTGAAATTGGGAACGTCGATTTGGTGGATGGGGCCGTCAATCTCGACCATATTGTCTTTCAGCTTGGCATAGTAGCACTCGCGGTTGCCCCAAATAATATAAGGTGTTCCGTCGTCATCGATGAGGATGGCGGGGTCAATGACACACCAACTGTGCTTCGATGCAAAGCAGTCTTCCTTGGTGAGTAGCGGTTTCCCGAGGGCATCCTTATAGGGACCCTTGATGTTATCGCTCACTGCCACGCCGATGCCGCACCAGTTGGTGGACACGTACCAGTAGTAGCGCCCGTCCTTGCCTT